>CANQTO010000025.1 GCA_947626785.1 uncultured Oscillospiraceae bacterium | reverse complement strand
GCCCCCAACATCATGAAGTACCCCATCAAGCTCTTCAACAGCAAGTCCTGCGGCGAGATCTTTGACCTGGTGGTCAGCAAGAAGATCGTCCCAGAAGACGTAGCCAAGAAGATCGAGAACGAGATCAACGCGATCCTTTAAAAAATGTCCCGGAGCGCTGCTCCGGGCGTTTTTATCTTATCGGGGAAGTTTACATCAGCGCCTTCAGCACTGCCTCGGCGCAGCGCATGCCGTCCACGGCGGCGGAGCTGATGCCGCCGGCGTAGCCCGCGCCCTCGCCGCAGGGGTAGAGCCCCGCCGCGGCCGGGGAACAGAGGTCCGGCCCCCGGAGGATGCGCACCGGGGAGGAGGAGCGGGTCTCCGGCGCGGTGAGCACCGCGTCCGGGGCGGCAAAGCCCCGGAGCTTCTTGTCCAGCTCCGGCAGGGCCCGCTCCAGCACGGAGCAGATCCGCTCCGGCAGCACCTGCCGCAGCTCGCCCCAGACCACGCCGGGCCGGTAGCTGGGGGCGACAGAGCCGGGGCCCGCGCTGGGCCTGTGGGCCAGGAAATCCCCCGCCAGCTGGGCCGGGGCCCGGTAGTCCCCGCCGCCGTAGGCGAAGGCCCGCTGCTCGATCTCCCGCTGCCAGACCATGCCCGCCAGAGGCCCCTCGCCGGGGAAGTCCTCCGGCTCCAGGCCCACCAACAGCGCCGCGTTGGCGTTCTCCCCCGCCCGGTCGGAGCGGCTCATCCCGTTGGTGACCACGCCGCCCTCCTCCGAGGCGGAGGCGAAGACCTCCCCTCCGGGGCACATGCAGAAGGTATAGGCGCTGCCGCCGCCGGGCAGGTGCACGTGCAGGGAGTAGTCCGCCGGGGGCAGCTCCCCCCGGGGCCGGCCGTACTGGGCCAGGTCGATGTCCGCCTGCCTGTGCTCGATGCGCAGGCCCATGGAGAAGGGCTTGCGCTCCATAGGGATGCCCTGCTCATACAGGGTCCTCATCAGGTCCCTTGCCGAGTGCCCGGCGGCCAGGATCAGCTGCCGGCAGGGCAGCTCCAGAAGCTCGCCCCCCTGGGAGACCAGGGCCCCGGTCAGGACGCCGTTTTCGATCTTCAGCCGCTCCAGCCGGGCGGAAAAACGCACCTCCCCGCCTAGCTCCAGGATGCTCCGGCGGAAGCTCTGCACCACGTGGATGAGGATGTCCGTCCCGATGTGGGGCTTGGCGTCGTAGAGCACGCTCTCCGGGGCCCCGTGGGCGGCAAACTGCTCCAGCACCCAGTGGAGCCGGGGGTCGTGGATGCCGGTGTTCAGCTTCCCGTCGGAGAAGGTGCCGGCCCCGCCCTCGCCGAAGAGGCTGTTGCACTCCGGGTCCAGCTTTCCGCCGGAGCGGAAGGCCTCCACCGCCGCCTGGCGGCTCACCGCGTCCAGGCCCCGCTCCAGGACCAGGGGGCGGGCTCCGGCCTTGGCCAGCACCAGGGCCGCAAACATCCCCGCCGGGCCAAAGCCCACCACCAGGGGCCGCTGGGCGGCCTCCACATGGGGGATGGCATACACCGGCGGCGCGTAGGGGCCGACATCCCCGCTCCGGTCCCGCTCCAAAAGCCGGGCCTCGTCCCCCTTCAGGGCCAGGGCGGCGGAGCAGTTGTAGTGGATGTCCCCCTTCCGGCGGGCGTCCAAAGATTTTTTCACCAGCTTGAAGTCCGCGATCCGCTTCGGGGCCACCCGGAGCTTTTTCGCGGCCTTCTGCCGCAGGAGCTCCGGCTCCTCTCCGGGCTCCAACCGTAAATTCCGCACTAAGATCATCTGCCCAGCCTCCCGGCCACCATGCCGCTGGCCCAGGCCCACTGGAGGTTGTAGCCTCCGCAGTCCCCGTCGATGTCCAGCAGCTCCCCGCAGGCGAAGAGCCCAGGGCAGCGGCGGCTCTCCAGGGTCTCCGGGTCAAAATCCCGGGTCCGGACGCCGCCGGCGGTGACCTGGGCGCTGTCGAAGCCCTCCACGCCCGTGACCGGCAGCCGGAAGTCCTTCACCGCCTCCGCGGCGCGGCGCAGCTCCGCCTGGCTCAGCTCCCGCAGGGGCCGGGCGGCGTCCACCCCGGCGTACTTCACCAGCATCCGGCCCAGCCGGTTGTGGACCATGCCGGTGAAGAGCTGGCCCGCCTCCAGGGCGGGCAGGGCGGCCCGCCGGGCCCGGAGCAGCTCCTCCGTCTGGGGTCCCGGCCAGGCCCGCAGGAAGTCCATCCGCAAGCTCAGCTCCCCCTCCGCCAGGGCGGCGGCCCGGGACAGGTCGAAGGCGGCGGGGCCGGAGACGCCCCGCTCGGTAAACTGGATGTCCCCCGCGCTTTGGCCAAGCAGACGCTTGCCCTGCATCAGGCGCAGGGCCCCGTCCGCCCGGACCCCCTTCAGGGCCCGGGGGTAGTCCGGCGCGGTCAGCAGCGGGCTCAGGGCGGGGTAGAGCCGGGTCCGGCCGTGGCCCAGGGCGTCCAGGAGCTTATAGCCGTCGGACACGCCCCCCAGCCGGGCCCCGGCGGCCCCGCCGCAGGCCACGATCACCGCGTCGGCAGAGATGAGGGCCTGGTCGGTGAGCACCTGGAAGCCCGCCCCCTTCCGCCGCAGCTCCCGCACGGGGCAGGAGCAGAGCACTTCCACGCCCCGCTGCTCCAGGGTGAAGCGCAGCACGTCCAGCACGCTGTTGGCCGAATCGGACAGGGGATAGACCCGCCCGTCCGGCTCCGTCACCGTCACCAGCCCCAGAGAGCGGAAGAAGTCCAGAACAGCCTCCGGGGGCAGCCGCTTCAAAACCGGGACGGCAAAGGCGGCGTCCTCCCCGTGGTAATGGGCGGGGGAGGCGTTCAGATTGCTCAGATTGCAGCGGCCGTTGCCGGTGGAGAGCAGCTTGCGGCCCAGCCGCTGCTGCCGCTCCAGCAGCACCACCCGGTTGTTTTTATCTTCAGCGGCGGTGATGGCCGCCATCATCCCGGCGGCCCCGCCGCCGATCACGATCACTTGCCTCATAAGAAAACCTCGCTGAAAAAACTGTTTTCATCATTATACCAAGCGGGGCCCGGCGGCGCAAGGGCGGCGCGGAAATTAAGCTTTGGCGGCGTTGACAGAAGCGGCCCTTTTGAAGTATAATAGCATGTATTTTTATGTACTTTGCGGTCGGAGAGGAAGTCCGGAGGCGCGTATGCACACAGAGAAGAGAAAAAGAAGAGGCTTTTTCTGGGTGCTTCTGGCCCTCTGCCTGCTGCTGGCCGGCTGTACCGGCGCACCGGAGACGGAGAGCAGCCCCCCGCCGGGGCTGCCGGCCGAGGCGCCGGACCCGGATGCGGAGAAGCTGGTCATCTCCGAGCTAATGAGAAAGAACCGGGCCACCCTCCCGGACGGGGACGGGGATTTTCCCGACTGGATCGAGCTGGAGAACATCTCCGGCGAGGCGGTGGAGCTGACCGGCTGGAGCCTGTCGGACAAGGAGGGCTCCCGGGGCTGGAGCTTTCCGGAGGCCCGGCTGGGACCCGGGGAGCGGCTGCTGGTCTTTGCCTCGGGGAAGGAGAGCCAGAGCGGCCTGCACGCGGACTTTTCCCTGTCCGAGGGGGAGACACTGAGTCTGTATACCGCCCGGGGGACCCTGGTCCAGAGCCTGGCCTGCCCGGAGCTGGAGGCGGATGTGAGCCTCTGCCGGAGCCCGAAGGGCCTGTATGAGGAGAGCCTCCTCCCCACGCCGGGCTATCCCAACGACACGGCGGGCTATGAGGCCTGGCAGGAGAGCCTGCGCCCGGCGGGCCCGCTGGTCATCAGCGAGGCCGCCACGGCCAACTTTGGAAGCTTTCCGGAGCTGGGCCGGGAGGACTGCGATTGGGTGGAGATCCAAAACATCTCCGGCGGCCCGGTGCAGCTGGGCAGCTATTATCTGTCCGACGACCGGCAGGATTACCGGCTCTGGGCCCTTCCGGACCAGGTGCTGGAGGCGGGCGAGCGGCTGCTGGTCCGCTGCGGCAACACGGAGGAGGCCTCCGGCGGTGTCCGGGCCCCCTTCTCTCTGGACTCTATGAGCGAGACCCTGTATCTGTCCGGGCCGGACTACGAGCTTGTGGACTACGCCCTTTTGCGGGGCATCCCCTATCTGGGCAGCTATGGCCGGACGGAAGATCGGGGCGGCTGGTTCTATTTTGCCGTGCCCACGCCGGGCCGGGAGAACGGCCAGGGCTTCCGCCGGGTGTCCGCCATGCCCGAGGCGCTGGAGCCGGACGGCGTTTTTGAAGATGTCCCGTCTGTGACCGTGCACTTGAGCGGGCCGGGCCTCATCCGCTACACCCTGGACGGCACGGTCCCCACCGGGGCGAGCCCGGTCTACGAGGGACCCCTGACGCTGACGGAGAGCGGCATCGTCCGGGCAGTCTGCTTTGAAGAGGACGCGCTGCCCAGCCGGACGCTGACCCTGAGCTATATTCTCAACCAAGACCACAGCTTGCCGGTGGTGAGCTTGGTGACCGACAGTGCCGGGCAGTTCAACCGGGTCTATGCCAACCAGATGAAGGGCGTCGAGACGCCGGGCAGCCTGGCCTTTTACAGTCCGGAGGGCTCCTTCCGCATCCCCTGCGGCGTGAAGCTGTACGGGGAGACCAGCCTGGTTTTGGAGAAGAAGAACCTGAGCCTGCGTTTCCGGGGGGCCTACGGGCAGGACAAGCTGGACTACGATCTGTTTGGCGGCGGCGTGACGGAGTTTACCAATCTGGTGCTCCGGGCCGGGCCGGACTATTTTGGGACCGTCATCCGCGACGAGCTGTGCCAGGACCTGGCCCTCCAGTTTTCCGATAAGGTCATGGCCCTGCGCAACCGCTACTGCGTGCTCTATATAGACGGGAAATACCGGGGCATCTACGCCCTGATGGAGAAATCCAACGAGCAGCACTACGCCTCCCTGGCTGGGGTCAGCCGGAAGAGCGTCACGGTACTGGAGGCCACCGTGTCCCAGAACTCGTCCCTCTGGAAGGACGTGTTCACCTTCTGTATATACAGCGACCTGGCGGACCCGGCCAACTACGAGCGGCTCTGCCAGATGGTGGATATGGACAGCCTGATCGACTGGCTGGTGCTGGAGGGCTTTATGGGCAACGGAGACCTGACCTCCGGCAACCTGCGCTACTGCCGCTCCACGGAAAACGACGGCCGGTGGCGGCTGATGTTCTACGACCTGGACAGCTGCTTCTACAGCGAGGAGCACCTGTATTACGACCTCCTCTCCGACTTTTGGCTGGGCAGGCGGCAGCTGTCCTATATGGTGCTGCCGCTGATGAAAAACGCGGAGTTTAAGGACGCCTTCCTCACCCGGGCGGGCGAGGCCCTGAACAGCGTATTCACCGAGGAGAACCTCTGCGCCCAGATCGACCGGCTGGCCGGGGAGATCCGAGCGGAGCTGGAGCGGGATTACGGCCGCTTCGGCATGAGCACGGGGGACTGGGAAAAACGGATCGAGTCCCTGAAGGGGATCTTTGCCGCGCCCGGCTGGCGTGAGGCCGCCGTGGATCACCTCTGCCAGATCTTTTCTCTGTCCGGGCAGGAGGCAGAACACTACTTTGGAGCCTGAAGCTATGGGAGAGACAAAACTCACCTTCAAACGCTACGAAAAAAAATATCTGCTCTCTCCGGAGGCCTACGCCCGGCTCCGGCAGCGGCTGGACCCCTACATCGAGCCGGACGAGTATTTCAGGAGCACCGTGTGCAGCGTCTATTACGACAGCGCCGACTACCGCCTGATCCGGCACTCCATCGAGGCCCCGGTGTACAAGGAGAAGCTCCGCCTTCGCGCCTACAATGTGCCGGGCCCGGAGGACACGGTCTTCGTGGAGCTGAAGAAGAAGTACAAGGGCGTGGTGTACAAGCGCCGGGTGGGTATGACCGCCCGGCAGGCGGAGGACTATTTGTCCGGCCGCGCCCCCGCCCCGGAGGACAGCCAGATGATCCGGGAGATCGACTGGTTCATCAAAATGAACGAGCCCCGGCCCCAGGCCTTCATCGCCTGCGACCGGGAGGCCTGGCGAAGCAAGGAGGACCCGGAGCTGCGGGTCACCTTCGACAAGAATATCCGCTGCCGGGAGACGGAGCTGAGCCTGACCGCCGGCAGCCAGGGGGAACCCCTCCTGGGGCCGGGCCAGGTGCTGATGGAGGTCAAGATCCCCGGGGCCGCGCCCCTGTGGCTGGCCCATATGTTCAGCGAGCTGGCCCTCTACCCCACCAGCTTTTCCAAATACGGCACCTGCTATCAGGAAAAGATCCTGAAAGACTTTACAGACGGAGTGATTTTCAGTGCTTAACAGTATCATCCCCCCGGTCATGACCGTGACCGCTTTTCTGGCCTGCCTGCTGACGGCCATCGTCCTGGGCATCCTCACCTCTCTGGTGTTCATCGCCAGCAGCCGCCACAGCGGCTCCTGGGCCCAGTCCCTGGCCCTGCTGCCCCCCGTGGTCACCCTGGTGATCATGATGGTCAACGGCAACATCGGCGCGGGCCTGGCTGTGGCGGGCACCTTTGCTTTGGTGCGCTTTCGCAGTGTGCCCGGCAGCGCCAAGGAGATCGTGGGCCTCTTTATGACCGTGGCCATCGGCCTTGCCTGCGGCATGGGCTATCTGGGCTGCGCCTGCATCTTCTTCGCTGTCATGGCCGTGCTGGTCTTCGTTTTGGGAAAGCTGCGCTTCGGAGAGACGGGCCGGGCCCACCGGCAGCTGAAGATCACCATCCCGGAGAATCTGGACTACGAGGACCTGTTTGACGATCTGTTCGAGAAGTACACCGCCAGCCATGAACTGGTCAAGGTACGCACCACCAACATGGGCACCCTCTACGAGCTGACCTACGACATCCGGCTCAAGGACACCCAGATCAGTAAGGAGTTTATCGACGCCATCCGCTGCCGCAACGGGAACCTGAACATCATCTGCGGCCGGGAAGCGGACCTGGAGCTGATGTGAAACGTTGACCGAAGAAGGAGACGAGGCGGCATGAAGAAATACGGCGTTCTTTTGAGCCTGCTGCTGGCCATGGCCCTGCTGGCCGGCTGCGGCTCCGGCACAGCGGAGGGCGGCTCCACCCAGATCGTTCTGAGCGACAGCGGCATCGAGATCAAGGGCGGCGGCGCGAAAGCCAGCGGAAGCAGCGTGCTGATCTCCGCCGTGGGCAGCTACACCGTCTCCGGCAGCCTCAGCGACGGGCAGATCGTGGTGGACACCGGGGACGACGCCATGGACGTGACGCTCATTCTGGACGGCGCGGACATCAGCTGCCTGAGCGGCCCGGCCATCCACATCCGCCAGGCCGAGAACACCCGCCTCCAGCTGGCCGAGGGCAGCGTCAACCGGCTCTGCTCTGGGACGGAGGGGAGCGCGGCGGATCCCGACGCCAGCGGCGCGGCCCTCTACGCGGAGGACGATCTGGATATCGACGGGCCCGGCTCCCTGGAGGTCCGGGGCTATATCAACAACGGCATCGCCTGCAAGAACGACCTGGACATCAACGGCGGCAGCATCGCGGTCCTGGCCGTCAACAACGGCGTCCGGGGCTCCGACTCGGTGGAGCTCAAGGGCGGCGAGCTGAGCGTGGAGGCGGGCAACGACGGCGTCAAGTCCACGGAAGCCGATAAGGAGGGCAAGGGCTATGTCCTCATCTCCGGCGGCGGCCTGACGGTCAATGCCGCGGGAGACGGGATCTCCGCCGAGACGGAGCTGCGCCTGGAGGGCGGCACGGTGACGGTCACCGCCACCGGCGACCCGGCCCAGGTCAGCAGCAAGGCCGCCAAAGCCGGGACCGGGCTCACGGTCAGCGGCGGCGAGCTGAGCCTCAGTTCCGCCGACCACGCCCTGCACAGCGGCGGCACCCTGACGGTCAGCGGCGGCACGGTCCAGGCCCAGTCCAGCCAGGGCAAAGCTCTGGCCGCCCACGGGAACATCGAGATCAGCGGCGGCGAGCTGAGCCTCAGCGCCCTGGACGACGGGATCGAGACGCCGGGGGACATCCTCCTCAGCGGCGGCACGGTGACGCTGGCCGCCGGGGACGACGGGCTCCAGGCCGGCGAGGCCAACACCGGCCGGGGCACGGTGACCCTCAGCGGCGGGGACATAAAAATCAGCGCCAAGGGCCGGGCCCTCAACGCCCGGGGCGGCTTTGCCCTGGAGGGCGGCTCCCTGATCGCCCTGGGCGGCTCGGACAAGGTGACGGTCCCCGCCTCCGGAGCCCAGCCCTTTATCCAGGCTGGCTGGAACGGGGCCGCCGGGGATGAGACGGCGCTGCTGGGCGCCTCCGATGAGGCTCTGCTGTCTCTCACCGCCAGCTATCCCTACCGCACAGTCCTGCTCTCCAGCCCCCAGCTCCAGGCCGGGGAGAGCTACCGCTTCTCCAAGGGCGCCGGCGCCATCGACGTCACCGCCCAGCTGCCGTAAAAAGCAAAATATATGACAAAAAGAGCCGGAAACGGCTCTTTTTTCATGCTTCCGTATTCTTATTTTCGATCAGCGCCAGCTTCTCCGCCCGGCTCAGCTGCTTGAGCTGCCACTCCCGGCGCATGGCCTCCCGGGGCGTATCCCACCGCTCTAGGTACGCCAGCTCCACCGGCCGGCGGGAGCGGGTGTATTTTGCGCCCCGGCCCGCGTTGTGGGCCTTCAGGCGGCGCTCCGGGTCCGTGGTCCAGCCGGTGTACAGGCTGCCGTCGGCACAGCGGAGCATATAGACATAGTTCACCGGCTCACCTGCCGGATATTTTTCTCAAACTTGCTCCTGGGCCCCAGCACCTCGCGCCCGCAGCCCAGGCAGCGCAGACGAAAGTCCGCCCCCGTGCGCAGCACCAGCCAGTCTTTGCTGCCGCAGGGGTGGGGCTTTTTCATATGGAGCCGGTCGCCCACCTGAATGTCCATTACTTCTTGATCTCCTCCCAGTAGCGCCGGGCGGCCTGCTCGGTCTTGTTGTCCCCGTACTCATAGTAGCGGGCATCCTTCAGCTCGTCGGGCAGGTACTGCTGCTTGACCCAGCGGTGGGGAAAATCGTGGGGGTACTTGTAGCCCTGCTCCCGCTCAAAGCCCGTCCCGTCTGCGTGGACGTTCTGGAGCTCCCGGGGGATGGGGCCGGAGCGTCCGGCCCGGATATCCGCCAAGGCCCGGTCGATGGCCACGCAGGCGGTGTTGGACTTGGGCGCGGTGGCCAGCAGCAGGCAGGCCTCCGCCAGGGGCAGCCGGGCCTCCGGCAGGCCCAGCTGGAGGGCCGAGTCCACGCAGGCCTTCACGATGGCCGCCGCCTGGGGATAGGCAAGGCCGATGTCCTCGCTGGCCGAGCACAGGATCCGGCGGCAGGCCCCCAGCAGGTCCCCCGCCTCCAAAAGCCGGGCCAGATAGTGCATGGCCGCGTCCGGGTCCGAGCCCCGGAGGGACTTCATCAGGGCCGAGAGGATGTCAAAGTGCTCGTCCCCATCCCGGTCGTAGCGCATGGCGCTGCGCTGGGAGACGGCCACCGCGTCCTCCAAAGTGACCCGCTCCCGGTCCCCGGCGGCGGCAAAGAGCAGCTCCACGGAGTTGACGGCCTTGCGCACATCGCCGCCGCAGGCGGCGGCGATGCGGCCCGTGACCCCCGCTTCTAAGACCAAAGGCGCGTCCCGGCGGCTGTTGAGGATATCCACCGCCCGGAGCACCGCCTGCTCCGCGTCGGCGGCGGAGACGGGCTTGAACTCAAAGACCGTGGACCGGCTCAAAATGGCGTTGAACACGCAGAAATAGGGGTTCTCCGTGGTGGAGGCAATGAGGGTGATGCGCCCGTCCTCGATGAATTCCAGCAGGGACTGCTGCTGCTTTTTGTTGAAGTACTGGA
Organism: uncultured Oscillospiraceae bacterium; assembly: GCA_947626785.1. GTDB lineage: Bacteria > Bacillota > Clostridia > Oscillospirales > Oscillospiraceae > Limivicinus. The sequence goes on along the minus strand of CANQTO010000025.1, from coordinate 26,163 downwards.
TCTCGTCCAGGTACAGCAGCACGCCGCCGGGGGCCAGCAGGGTGTCCAGCTCATCGATGATGCGCTTGATGTCCGCGATGCCGGCGGTAGTGGCGTTCAATTTGCGCAGGCTTCGGTTGGTGCGCTGGGCGATGATCCGGGCAACCGTGGTCTTGCCGGTGCCGGAGGGGCCGTAGAAGATCATGTTGGGGATCTGCCCGCCCTCCACGATCCGGCGCAGCAGGCCCTGGGGGCCCAGGATATGCCTCTGCCCCACCACGTCCTCCAGACGGTCGGGCCGAATTTCATCCGCGAGGGGTTTATACATCTCAAAACCTCATCATTCTCGATTCAATCCTGGTAGTGCGGGACCTCTGTTACCAGCCGCTCGAAGCCGTCGTCCGGCTTGGCTTTGGCCGGGACCTCGCCCTGCTGGAGGTTGGCGAACAGGATCCACACGCACAGCAGCAGCAGCGCCGCCGTGCCCAGGAACATGATCTGCATGCCCAGATAGCGCTCGTCCGCCAGAGCCATGACGCAGGCGGTGCAGCCGGTCATGGTAAAGAAGATGCAGCGCCAGGCGTTTGGCGCATCAAAGCAGAAGCCGGCCAGGCGGAAAAAGGCGTTGATTGCCAGGATGATCGCCACCAGTTCGATGGCGTAGGACCAGACCACGCTGTTGATGGAGTTCTCCTTATAGCTGATGACCAGCCACAGGGCGAAGAACAGCAGCGGGACACAGGCTGCCAGGCACAGCCGGTTCTGCCGGCGGACGGGGGGCTTGTTGGCCTGGGAGAGGAGCCAGGGATAGCTCAGCCCGTAGAGCAGGCCCAGGCCGGAGAGGATGCGCAGCAGGACCACGTCCTCATCGGTCTCGCAGCTGAAAAAGAGCACCAGGGCCCCCAGGCAGATCAGCCCGCCGGCGGCCCAGCGCAGGATGGGGTACAGCCTGCCCGGGTTGGCCAGGGCCTCGCAGAAGTTCTCCGGCAGATAGCGCCGCCGGCCCCGCTCCCGGTCGATAAAGCGCAGGAAGAGGAAGGCGACGCCCAACATATAGAGCACCACAAACACATGGAAAAAGCTCGGCTCGGCCAAGCCCGCGTCGTCAAAGGCCAACTGGTCCTGGAGCCAGCGGACAAAGACGCCGAAAGCGCCCGCGCCGGCTACGTAGCAGACGATCTCCAGAGTATGGTGCTTTTCTTCGATGGTTTTATGCTGCATAATTCTGATCCCGTTTCCATAGCTATAGTTTGAGGCGCCCGCAGGAACGGGCTTATATGATTTTACCCTTATTTACACATTCAGTCAAGCATAAGAAAAGGAGACGCCGTGAAAAAGACCCTGTTTTTGGCCTATCTTGCGCTGTTGATCTGCTTTTTGCTGCCCTTTGTCCCCCTCCCGGGGCCGGAGGCGGAGGCAATCCCTCCGCCCCCGGAGGGCTCCACGGCGGGGACAGAAGCGGCCCCGGAAGCAAAAACCTCGCCGGAGCCGGAGGAAGGGCCCGCGGCGGAGGCAGAGGCCCGGCCTCTGACAGCCTCCGCCCCCGTGGAGACCATCCGCCTGCTGACGGCAGACGGGACCGTACTGGAGCTGGAGATGCCGGACTACATCACCGGGGTCTTAGCGGCGGAGATGCCCGCCTCCTTTGAGCCGGAGGCCCTGAAGGCCCAGGCGGTGGCGGCGGCCAGCTACGCCCTCTACTGCGCGGCGGGGAACAAGCACGCCGGGGTCGGGGCCGACGTCTGCGCCGATTTCAGCTGCTGCCAGGCCTGGCAGGACGAGCAGGCCCGGCGGGACAAGTGGGGCGGGGACTTTGAACAGTACGAGCGGAAGCTCCGGGCCGCGGCGGAGGCGACGGCGGGACAGGTCCTACGCTATCAGGGTCAGCCGGCCTTCACCGCCTTTCACGCCTCCTCCGCCGGGGCCACCGAGGCCAGCGGCGAGATCTGGAACCCGGTGCCCTATCTCGTCAGCGTGGACAGTCCGGAGACCGCCGGGGACGTGCCCAACTACGTCAGCACCCTGGACTGCGCGGCCCTGGACTTTAGGGACGTGCTCCTCTCGGCCCGGCCGGAGGCGGACTTCAGCGGGGACGAGAGCGGCTGGATCGGGGAGATCGTCCGGGACGGCAGCGGCCGGGTGAAGACCGCCCGCTTAGGGGGCGCGGACTTCTCCGGCACGGAACTGCGCAGCCTCTTCTCCCTGCGCTCCACGGCCTTTGAGCTCAGCTACAGCGAAGGCCGCTTCCTGTTTACCGTCACAGGAAGCGGCCATGGGGTGGGCATGAGCCAATACGGGGCCCAGGTGCTGGCGAAAAACGGCGCCGGCTACGCCGAGATCCTGGCCCACTATTATCCAGGAACTGAACTTAGTTGACCTTCTTGTAAGTGCAGAAGCGGTAGCGGACGCCGTCCTCCTCCTGCCAGGGGCCCGCCCCGGCGCAGCGCCAGGCCGGGTCGGCGTCCAGGTCGGGAAAGAAGCTGTCCGAGACCGGGGTCAGGTCGATCTGGGTCAGATGCACCGTGTCCATCCAGGGGAAGAACTGCCGGTAGACGCTGGCCCCGCCGATGACCAGGCAGCGCTCATGCTCCCCGGCGGCGGCCAGAGCCTCCTCCGTGCTGTGGACCACCTGGGCCCCGTCGATGCTCAGGTCCTGCCGGGTGACGACGATATTGTGCCGCCCCTTCAAGGGCCGGCCTCCGGGGAAATCGGCCAGGGTCTTCCGGCCCACGATCACCGCCGCCCCGGCGGTGAGCTCCCGGAAATGGGCCCGGTCGGCCTTCAGCACCACCGGCTGGGTGCCCCGGCAGCCGATGCCCCAGTCGGCGTAGACCGCGACAACAGCCTCCATCACAGGGCCACCGGGATCTTCCCGTTGAACTCGGAATACTCGTAGTTCTCGATGGTGAAGCTGTCCCGGGTGAACTTGTAGAAGTCGTCCACCGTGGGGTCGATCTTAAAGCTGGGGGCGGGCTTGGGCTCGTTTTGGATGATCTCCTCGATGGCGGGCACGTGCCGGTCGTAGATATGGGCGTCGGCGATCACGTGGACGAACTCGCCGGGCTCAAAGCCGCTGACCTGGGCCACCATCATAGTCAGGATGGCGTACTGCACCACGTTCCAGTTGTTGGCGGCCAGCATGTCCTGGGAGCGCTGGTTCAAGATGGCGTTGAGCTTTTTTCCGGTGACGTTGAAGGTCATGGAATAGGCGCAGGGGTACAGGGCCATCTCCGACAGGTCTGCAAAGTTGTAGATATTGGTCATGATGCGCCGGGAGGCCGGGTTGTGCTTCAGATCCCAGAGCATCTTGTCCACCTGGTCCATGTCCCCCTCCGGGTAGTGGTGCTTCACGCCCAGCTGATAGCCGTAGGCCTTGCCGATGGATCCGTTCTCGTCGGCCCAGGCGTCCCAGACCCGGGTGCGCAGGTCGTGGACGTTGTTGCTCTTGGCCTGCCAGATCCACAGCAGCTCATCTACGGCGGACTTCCAGAAGGTGCGCCGGATGGTGAGGATGGGGAACTCCTCGGACAGGTCGTAGCGGTTGACGATGCCGAATTTTTTGATGGTGTGGGCCGGGGCGCCGTCCTCCCAGCGGGGGCGGACCTCCCGGTCGGTATCCCAGATGCCGTTATCCAGGATGTCCCGGCAGTTCTGAATGAAGATCTCGTCGGCTCTGCTCATATGGTCCCTTTCCGCCGCCCCTTCCGGGCGGCTCTTTTCATTTTTCCCGATCATTGTACCATAAGCACCGCCGTTTGTCCATCCGAATAGAATGGCACGGAGGTGATGCAGGTGTGAGATTTGCGGTTCTCGGCGGAGACCGGCGCTCGGCGCTGCTCTGCCAGATGCTGCACCGGGACGGACACCGGGTGCAGAGCTTTGCCCTGGAGGGGGCGGAGCTGCCGGAGGAGATCCCCCGGGCGGGCTGCCTCCAGGGCTGCGTCTACGGGGCGGACTGCGTGATCCTGCCCACGCCGGCAGAGCGGGGCGGGCTGCTGAACGCGCCCCTGTCCGCAGAGACTCTGCGGATGAAGCCCCTGATGGAGGCCCTGTGGAAGGGGCAGATCGTCATCGGCGGCCAGTTCAGCGACGAGAGCAGCCGGGCTGCCATCCGGGGGGCGCTGCTGCTGGAGGATCTGATGGAGCGGCCGGACTTCGTCACCGGCAACGCGGCCCTGACGGCGGAGGGGGCTCTGGAGCTGCTGATCTCCGGGAGTGAACGAAGCCTCTGGGGCGGCTCGGCCCTGGTGCTGGGCTTCGGCCGGGTCGGCAAGCTGCTGGCCCTGCGGCTGCGGGCCCTGGGGGCGGAGGTGGCGGTGGCCGCCCGGCGGAGCGCGGACCGGGCCCTGGCCGGGGCTCTGGGCTGCCGGGCTTTGCGCTTTGACCGGCTGGAGGGGGAGATCGGGGACTTTGACTTCATCGTCAACACCGTCCCGGCGCGGGTCCTCAGCGAGGCCGCGCTCTGCTGCGTGAGCCCGGAGGCGCTGCTGCTGGAGCTGGCCTCTCCGCCGGGGGGCTTTGACCGGAGCCTGGCGGAGAACATCGGCCTACAGGCCCTGGCCGCGCCCGGGCTGCCGGGGAAAAGTGCCCCCTACGCGGCGGCCCTGCTGATGCGGCAGGCCGTCTATGACATCATCCGTGAGCAGGAGGAATAAGAGAGGAATGAGCGAAAAGAAAAAACTGGGGCTGGCGCTCTGCGGCTCCTACTGTACATATGAGAAGCTGTTCGGGGCGCTGCCCGCCCTGGCGGAGAGCTACGACCTGGTACCCATCATGAGCGAGACCGCCGCCGAGACGGACAGCCGCTTCGGCACCGCCGCGGAGCACATCCGGCAACTGATGCAGCTGACCGGGCGGATGGTGGTGACCACCATCGTGGAGGCGGAGCCCCTGGGCCCCACCCAGCCCATGGACGCGCTGCTGATCGCCCCCTGCACGGGCAACACCCTGGCAAAGCTCAGCCACGGCATCACCGACAGCGCCGTCACCATGGCGGCCAAGGCCCATCTGCGAAACGGCCGGCCGGTGGTGATCGCCCTGTCCACCAACGACGGGCTCTCCGGCTCGGCGGAGAACATCGCAAGGCTCCTGAACCGGAAGAACGTCTACTTCGTGCCCTTCGGCCAGGACGACCCGGAGAAAAAGCCCTGCTCCCTCCAGGCGGACTTCTCCCGCTTAGGGGCGGCGGTGGAGGCGGCCCTGGAGGGCCGCCAGCTCCAGCCGGTCTTAAGGCAGGCATAAAAACATCTCCCACCATTCGAGGTGGGAGATATTTTTTGTTTGCCGCTTTCGCACCGTTATTTGTCCAGATAGTTGCGCAGCAGCTCCTGCAGCAACTCATCCCGGTCCAGACGGCAGATCAGTGAACGGGCGTTGTTGTAATTGGTGATGTAGGTCGGGTCCTCCGAGAGGATATAGCCCACGATCTGGTTGATGGGATTGTAGCCCTTCACCATCAGGGAGTTATACACGGAGGACAGGATCTCCCGCATCTCCGCCCGGCTGTCCAGGGCGGTGAATTTTCTTGTGGCGTCTTCCATGGCTCTCCCCTCCTTTCTCCGCGCTCTCGGCGCGTTTCCTTTTCATGCCCCTATTATATCAAAAGTTTTTGACATGTAAAGGCGAAATTTGTGGGAAAAGGCTTAAAATTTCTTAAATTTTTCCTGATGGCGGCCTCAGCGCATCACGGCGCCGAAGTCCTTCTCCAGAGCCTGGAGCACCTTCTTCACCGTCTCCTCGGCGTGCTCGTCGGTGAGGGTCTGCTCCTCGGAGCGCATGGTCAGGGAGAAGGCCACGGACTTCTTGCCGGCGGCGATGTGGTGGCCGGTGTACACGTCGAAGAGGGCGCAATCGGCCAGGTAGGGCCGGCCGGCCCGGCGGATGCAGTCCGTCAGATGGCCCACGGGCGTCTTCTCGTCGCAGACCACGGCGATGTCCCGGGTCACCGCCGGGAAGCGGGGCAGGGGCTTGTAGACCGGGATGCCGCCCTTGGCCTCGAACAGGGCCTCAAAGCTCAGCTCCGCGCAGTACAGCTCCGTGTCCACCCCGTAGTTCTCCGCTACCGCCGGATGGATCTGGCCCAGAACGCCCAGGCAGCGCTCCCCGGCGTACACCTTGGCGCAGCGGCCCGGGTGATAGGAGGGGTCCTCCCGCTCCGCCTCAAAGCGCAGGGCGCCCACATCCAGGCTCTCCGCCAGCTCCTCCACCCAGCCCTTCAGCACGAAGAAGTCCATCTCCGGGCCGTAGGCCCCGATGGAGACGACCCGGGGCTCATCAGCCAGGCCGTCGGGCCGCTTGAGATAGGTCCGGCCGATCTCGTAGAGGGCGGCGGCCTTGTTGCGGAAGTTGTAGTTCCTCGTCAGGATCTCCAGCATGGAGGGCAGGACGGTGGTGCGCATGATGGAGGTGTCCTCCCCCAGGGGGTTGAGGATGCGCAGACTGTCCCGCAGTGGGGAGTCCGCCGGCAGGCGGATCTTGTCGTAGTAGGAGGGGCTGATGAAGGAGTAGGTGATGATCTCATCCAGGCCCAGGCTCCGGCAGACAGCGCCGATCTCCCGCTCGCAGAGCTGCTTCTCGTTGAAGCCGCCGCAGGTGGTGACGCTGCCGGTGAATTCCGTGGGGATCTCGTTGTAGCCGTAGAAGCGGGCCACCTCCTCGGCCAGGTCCGAGTAGTGGGACACGTCGGAGCGCCAGGAGGGCACGTTCACCTGATCCCCCTCCAGCGTGAAGCCCAGGCTCATCAGAATATGCCGCATGGTGCCCCGGCTGATCTGCGTGCCCAGCAGGGCGTTGATCTTCTCCGGCTCCAGCTTCAAGACGGCGGGCTCGTATTTCTTGGGGTACACGTCGATGACGCCGTCCACCACCTCGCCGGCGCCCAGCAGCTCGATGAGCTCGCAGGCCCGCTGGACGGCCTTGTAGGTGTTCTCCGGGTCCAGGCCCTTCTCATAGCGGGAGGAGGCGTCGGTGCGCATGCCCAGGGCGGTGGCGGTGCGGCGGATGGAGGCGCCGTTGAAGTTGGCGCTCTCGAAGAGGACCATGGCCGTGTCGCCCACGATCTCGCTGTTCTCGCCGCCCATGACGCCGGCCACGCCCACGGGCTTGTGGGTGTCGCAGATGCAGAGCATGCTGCTGCTCAGCTTCCGCTCGGTTCCGTCCAGGGTGCGGATGACCTCGCCCTCCCGGGCCCGGCGCACATGGATCTCCCGCTCGTCCACGCAGGAGAAGTCAAAGGCGTGCATGGGCTGGCCGTACTCGATCATCACGTAGTTGGTGATGTCCACGATGTTGTTGATGGGCCGCATCCCCGCGTTGCGGATGCGCTCGCGCATCCACTCCGGGGAGGGGGCGATCTTCACGTTCTTGACCATGCGGGCGGTGTAGCGGGGGCAGAGCTCCGGCTCCTCCACGATGATCTTGGCAAGCTGGTGGATGTCTCCGCCGGCCTTGGCCTCCACCACGGGGGTGTGCAGCTTCAGGGGCTTGCCGAAGGTGACGGCGGTCTCCCGGGCAAGGCCTATGACGCACAGGCAGTCGGGCCGGTTGGGGGTGATCTCAAACTCCACCACGTGGTCGTCCCGGCCCAGGAGGGTCCGGATATCGTCCCCGGGCCGCACATCCTCGTGCATGATGAAGATGCCGTCGGGGATGCAGTGGGGGAACTCCGCCTGCTGGGCCCGCAGGTCCTCCAGGGAGCAGATCCTGTCCTTCCCCGTGTCGTAGGCGACCAGGTCGCCCACGTGGATGTTCTGGCAGTCGGAGACGGTCTCCGCCGGGCCCTTGCCGGTCTCCAGGGCGCAGCGCCAGAGGTTGACCCCGGCGTTTTCAACGCCGGTGACCTGCGCCGCGATCACTTTTCCGTAGATCTTGTCTCCGGCCCGGATGTCCGCCGGGATAGAGGGCTTCTGGGGGTCCAGGGGGTGGTAGTCGCCCAGGATGGCGGCGGCCTTGATGACGCCGTAGGCGTAGTCATGGACGGTCAGGTCCAGCTCCTTGAGGGAACAGAGCATGCCGTCGGACAGGACGCCCCGGAGCTTGCCCTTAGTGATCTTCACGCCGCCGGGCAGCAGGGAGTTGTGCAGAGCCACGGGCACCAGGTCCCCCGCGTGCACGTTCCAGGCGCCGGTGCAGATCTGCACGGGCTCGGCCCGGCCCACGTCCACCTGGGTCACCAGCATATGGTCCGAGTTGGGGTGCTTCTCAATGGACAGGAGCCGGCCGGCCAGCACACCGTGCATGCTTTCGCTCAGATCCTCGGTGCTCTCCACCTTGGAGCCGGAGACGCTCATCCGCTCGGCAAACTCCCGGTCGCCGCACTCGGCCAGGCTCAGGTCCACAAATTCAGTCAGCCATTTTCTTGAAAGCTTCATCTCATCGCCCTCCCTTAAAACTGCTCCAGGAACCGCACGTCGTTTTCAAAGATCAGGCGCATGTCCGTGATCTTGTACTCGCCCAGGGCCAGACGCTCCAGGCCCATGCCGAAGGCCCAGCCGGAGTACACGTCCGGGTCGATGCCGCAGCCGGAGAGTACCTTGGGGTGCACCATGCCCGCGCCCAGGACCTCGATCCAGCCCTCGCCCTTGCAGGTGGGGCAGCCCTTGCCGCCGCACTTGTGGCACTGGATATCCAGCTCGCAGCTGGGCTCGGTGAAGGGGAAGTGGTGGGGCCGGAAGCGGGTGACGGTGCCCTTGCCGTAGATCTTCTCCACCACCAGGTTCAAGGTGGCCTTCAGGTCCGACATGGTGACGCCCTTGTCCACCACCAGTCCCTCGATCTGGTGGAACATGGGGGAATGGGTGGCGTCCACCTCGTCCTTCCGGTAGACCCGGCCGGGGGCCAGGATGCGGATGGGGGGCTTGCGGCGCTCCATGGCGTGGATCTGCATGGGCGAGGTCTGGGTCCGCAGCAGGATGCGGCTGTCCGGGGTGAAGTAGAAGGTGTCCGTCCAGTCCCGGGAGGGGTGGCTCTCGTCGATGTTCAGTTTGGTGAAGTTGTAGTCCGCCAGCTCCACCTCCGGGCCGTCCTCGATCTCAAAGCCCATGCCGATAAAGATGTCCTTGATCTGGTCCAGGACATTGTACATGGGGTGCTTGTGGCCCAGGCGCTTTTTCACGCCGGGCATGGTCACGTCCAGGGTCTCCTTCTCCAGCTTCGCCTCCAGGGCTCCGGCGGCCAGCTCCGCCCGCCGGGCGGCCACGGCCTGCTCGATGTCCGCGCGCAGCTGGTTTGCCAGCTGGCCCATGACGGGCCGCTCCTCGGCGGAGAGGGCGCCCATCTGCCGCAAGATGGCGGTCAGCTCGCCCTTCTTGCCCAGGTACTTGACCCGCAGGTCCTCCAACAGCTCCGCGCTGGAGCAGTCCACGATCGCTTTCAGGGAGCTCTCCCTCAAAGCCTGCATCTTCTCTTTCATAAAGTTCTCCTCTCATCAGAAAACATATTTCCCAAAAGAAAAGCCCCTCTCCCGGTCATCCGGGACGAGGGACGAAAGCCAAGCTTCCGCGGTACCACCCACGTTCGGCGCCGAAGCGCCGCGCTCTGACGAACTTAACGCGTATCTCACGCCGGGGATTGGCCGGAGCTCCCGGGCGAACCAAGTCCTGCGGCCCAGGAGGCTTCCAGCCGGCGGCCCCCACTCTCTGCCAAACCGCGCTCACGGACTATTTTCCCGTTCACAGCAGGCTGATAATACCATATTCTGCCCCGCTTGGCAAGAGTTTTTTCATATCAAATGCGACCCGCTTGCGCCTGAGAGCGCAAGCTGGGCTCGCATTTGAGGGACTCGCGCTTATCGCAGGGGCTTTGCCCCGTTTGGTCGGCGCGAGAGCCCGCCCCAGGGCGGGCTTAGGGAGTTTTTGAGGCGGCAAAGCTGCCTCAAAAACAAATTTGATTCTTTGCTGTTTCATTGAGAACTCAAAGGCCCCGTCTACGGGTTCACATTTGACCTTTCGGCCCGGTGGTATTATAATAGGGCTTGGGCGCATAGACTGGGACATCCACATTTTTGGGAGGATGCCATGAAACGCCTGTGCCTGCCTGTGCTGCTGATCTGCTGCCTGCTGCTCTCCGCCTGCGGAGACCGCTCCGAGGAGGAGCGCTACGCCGAATTTGCCCGGTCCGTCTCGGAGGCGGACACGCTCTCCTTTGAGGCCGGGCTCCGGGCCGAGTATGAGGACCGGACCCTGGAGTTCCGCCTGCGCTGCGAGAGGGACGGGGAGGGCTGCACCGTCAGCGTTCTGGCCCCGGAGACCATGGCGGGCATCCGGGCCCGGCTCACGGAGGGCAGCTCCACCCTGGCCTACGAGGGCCTGGTGATCGACACCGGGGACTTGGACGCCTACGGGCTGACGCCGGTCAACGCCCTGCCCAGGCTGCTGGAGACCCTGGCCGGCGGGCACCTGGAGAGCTGCTGGACCGAGGCGGGGCAGGAGGCCTTTCAGCTCATCGCGGACGACCATCTCTCCGCCACGGTGTATTTTGAGCCGGAGACTATGACGCCTCAGGAGGCGGAGCTGCTCAGCGACGGGCATCTGCGCGTCGCCTGCCAGATCGAGGGCTGGGAGCTGAGCGCCCCCGGCGAACAGAGGGAATAGAAAATGAACGAACTGCAAAAGAGGACCTGGGCGGAGGTCAGCCTGGAGAACATCCGCCACAATTACCGCGCCATCCGCGCCTCCCTGCCCGGCGGCTGCCGCTTCATGGGCATCGTGAAGGCCGACGCCTACGGCCACGGGGCCCCGGCGGTGGCAAGGCTTCTTCAGGAGGAGGGGGCGGACTATCTGGCCGTCTCCTGCCTGGACGAGGCCCTGGAGCTGCGCCGGGAGGGCATCCGCATGCCCATCCTGATCCTGGGGCACACCCCCTGCGAGTACACGGAACAGCTCATTGAGGAGGACCTGACCCAGACCGTCACCTGCCTTGCCAAGGCCCTGGAGTACTCCGCCCAGGCCGTCCGGCTGGGCCGGGAGCTGAAGACCCACTTCAAGCTGGACACGGGCATGTCCCGTCTGGGCTTTCTCTGCGCGGGGAGCTATTTTGAGGAGGGCGTGGAGAACCTGATCCGGGCCGCCCGGCTGCCGGGCCTGCTGCCCGAGGGGATCTACACCCACTTCTCCTCCTCCGACGAGGACGGCCCCGAGGCCGAGGCCTACACCCGGGAGCAGTTCGCCCTGTTCCTGCGGGTGATCGGGGCGGTGAAGGAGCGGGGCGGCGTGGAATTTTCCCTGCGGCACTGCGCCAACAGCGGCGCGGTGGTCCGCTTCCCGGAGACGGCGCTGGACATGGTGCGCCCCGGCCTGCTGCTCTACGGCTACGGGGACCCCTCCGGGCGGCTGGGCCTGCGGCCCTGCATGCGCCTGGTGACCACCGTCAGCACCATCAAATTCTACGAGCCGGGGACCTGCATCAGCTACGGCCGCCGCTTCACCACTCAAAAGCGCTCCCGCATCGGGGTGCTGGCCGTGGGCTATGCCGACGGGCTGCCCCGGCTGCTGTCCGGCCGCTGCTCCTTCGCCGCCCCCGGCGGCTACGCCCCCCAGGTGGGGGCCGTGTGCATGGATATGTGCATGGTGGACCTGAGCGAGCTGCCGGAGACGGACGTGGACAGCGAGATCGAGCTCTTCGGGGAGAAGAATGACATCTACAAGCTCTCCGACGCCGCCCAGACCATCCCCTACGAGCTGCTCTGCTCCGTATCCAAGCGGGTCCCCAGGGTGTATAAATAGGCTTCGATAACAAAAAACGCTTTCGGGAATTTCCCCGAAAGCGTTTTTTGCGTCTGGCTGTTATTCGATCCCAAGCACCGCGTAATCCTGGGCCTCCACGGCGGCCTTCAGGGCCTCGTCCGTGACGGTGGCGGCGGCGGTGACCACCGCCGTCCCGGCGGTGTGGCTCACCTCGGCGCTCTCCACGCCCTCCACGGCCTCCAGAGCCTTCTTGACCCGGGCCTCGCAGTGGCCGCACATCATACCTTCGATCTTCATAGTCTTTGTCATAGTCGTCTCCTCCTTTGCCGGTTCCTCCGGCAGTTCGTTTTTATTATGAGCGGGCTTGAGGGCCCGGTCATGGCTCGCGTCGCGCAGGTCAAACAGATTTAAGCGCAGGGCATTGGTCACCACGCAGAAGCTGGACAGGCTCATGGCCGCCGCGCCGAACATGGGGTTCAGGGTCAGGCCCAGGCCCACAAAGAGCCCCGCGGCCAGGGGGATGCCCACGCTGTTATAGAAGAAGGCCCAGAACAGATTCTCGTGGATGTTGCGCAGGGTGGCCCGGCTCAGGCGCACGGCGGCGGAGACATCCAAAAGGCTCCCGCCCATGAGCACCACGTCCGCCGCGTCCACGGCCACGTCGGCCCCCGCGCCGATGGCGATGCCCACATCGGCCCGGGTCAAAGCCGGGGCGTCGTTGATGCCGTCGCCCACCATGGCCACCTTGCCGCATTGGGAGAGCCGCCGGACGGCGCTCTCCTTCCCCTGGGGCAGCACGCCGGCGATGACCTCGTCCACCCCCGCCTGTTCGCCGATGGCCTTGGCGGTGCGCTCGTTGTCCCCGGTGAGCATGACCACCCGGATGCCCATGCCCTTCAGCTCCTGCACGGCCTGGGGGCTGTCGGGCTTGATGACGTCCGCCACGGCGATCAGGCCCAGATAGGCCCCGTCCCGGGCGAAGAACAGGGGCGTCTTCCCCTGGGCGGCCAGCTCTTCCGCCCTGGCTGCCGCCTGGGCGGGCAGAGTCGTTTTGCTCCCGATAAAGCTCCGGTTGCCGCCGGTCAGCTCCGCCCCCGCCAGCCGGGCGCTGAGCCCGCTGCCGGGCAGGGCGGCAAAGTCCTCCACCTCCGGGCCCTCCAGGCCCTTCCCGGCGGCGCAGTCCAGCACGGCCTTGGCCAGGGGGTGCTCGCTGCGGCTCTCCAGGGCGGCGGCCAGGGTCAGCAGCTCCGTCTCGCTCAAGCCACCGGCAGGCAGGATGTCCGTCACCCGGGGGGTGCCGGCGGTGATGGTGCCGGTCTTATCCAGGGCGACCACCCGGATGCGGCCCGTCTCCTCCAAAGCGGCGGCGGTCTTGAACAGGATGCCCTGCTTGGCGCCCATGCCGCTGCCCACCATGATAGCCACCGGCGTCGCCAGGCCCAGGGCGCAGGGGCAGCTGATGACCAGCACGGAGATGCCCCGGGCCAGGGCAAAGCCCACGCCCCGGCCCAGCAGCAGCCAGACGGCGGCGGTGACTGTGGCGATAGCGATGACCGTGGGCACAAAGATGCCGGAGACCTTGTCGGCGATCTTGGCGATGGGGGCCTTGGTGGCCGCCGCGTCGCTGACCATGCGGATGATCTGGCTGAGGGTGGTGTCCTCCCCCACCCGGCTGGCCTGGCAGCGGATATAGCCCGCCTGGTTCACCGTGCCGGCGGAGACCGCGTCCCCCTCGGCTTTGTCCACGGGGATGCTCTCCCCGGTGAGGGCCGACTCGTCCACGGCGCTGTGCCCCTCCAGGACCAGGCCGTCCACGGGGATGTTCTCCCCCGGCCGGACTACGAACACGTCCCCCTTCTTCACCTGGGCGATGGGGACGGTCTTCTCCTGGCCACCCACCAGCAGCGTAGCCGTCTGGGGGGCCAGCTTCATCAGGCTCTTCAAAGCGTCGGTGGTCTTGCCCTTGGAGCGGGCCTCCAGGGTCTTGCCCACGGTGATGAGGGTCAGGATGGTGCCGGCGGACTCAAAGTAGAATTCGTCCATCCAGCGCATCACCGCCGCGTGGTCCCCGGCGGCCTGGGCCCCGGTCATGGCGAAGAGGGCGTAGGTGCTGTAGATAAAGGCCGCCCCGGCCCCCATGGCTACCAGGGTGTCCATGTTGGGAGCCCGGTGGATCAGACCCTTGAAGCCGCTGATAAAGAACTTCTGGTTGAGCACCATGATGATCCCCGCCAGCAGCAGCTGGGCAAGGCCCACGGCCACATGGTTCCCCTCAAAGAAGGCGGGCAGCGGCCAGCCCCACATCATGTGCCCCATGGACACATACATCAGCACGACCAGAAAGGCCAGGGAGGTCCAGAGCCGCTTTTTCAGCTTGGGGGTCTCCTTGTCCGTCAAAGCGTCCTCCGCCGGCGCGGCGGCAGCGCCGCCCGCCGGGGCCTTGGGGCTGGCCCCGTAGCCCGCCGCCTCCACGGCGGCCACGATGGCGGCGTCCTCGCCGCCCTCCACGCCCATGGAGTTTGTCAGCAGGCTGACGGCGCAGGCCGTCACCCCCGGCACCGCCGACACGGCCTTTTCCACCCGGGCCGAGCAGGCGGCGCAGCTCATGCCCGTGACGTTGAATTGTCGCATAATTTACCACCTCTGGAACCCGTTTAGTTTTTCCGATCCGCTCCCCGCTTATTTCATGAACTTTTGCAGCGTGAGCAGCAGCTCCTCCACCGTCTCGTCCTTTCCGGCCCGGATGTCCTCCACCACGCAGCTGCGGATGTGGCTGGCCAGCAGCTCCCGGCTGAAGGCGTTCAGGGCCGCGGCGGCGGCGGCGGACTGGGCCAGGATGTCCGGGCAGTAGGCGTTCTTCTCCAGCATGCCCTTCAGGCCCCGGATCTGCCCCTCCACCCGGCTGAGCCGGTTGTAGAGCTTCCGGTACTCCTCCGGGGAGCGCTCCTTGGTCCGGCAGCAGTCCTTTTCCTGACAGCAGCAATTCTCTCCCATGTCTCACCCTCCTTTTTTATTCTACGCCTACTATATACCCCTATGGGGTATTTGTCAAGAGGCATATAGAAGAAAAAAGCAGGGCCGCGAAAGCGGCCCTGTCGGGAATCGATCCACTTGGTTTATTTGCCGGCGCTTAAGGTGACGGGAGCGCCGCCCTCGGCGCTGACGCCCTGGACGGTGAAGGTGTAGCCGGTCTCTTTCCCTGCGTCGGTCCAGGTGTAGCTGGTGCCGGCGGTGTCAGTCAGCTTGACCCAGCTGCCGCCGTCGACCTTGCAGAGCACCTGATACTTATCGGCTCCGGCCACCTGGCTCCAGTTGAGCAGGATGCCGCTGCCGGTCTCCCGGACCCGGATGAGCTCCGGGACCGCCAGAGAGTTGGCCACGGCCAGCCCGTCGGCGTCATAGCTGCTGGTGTAGGACCTGCCGTCCGCGCTGACACAGCGCACGGTAAAGGAGTAATTGGTCCCCTCCTGGGCGTCCTCCCAGGTGTAGCTGCTGCCCTTGGTGTCGGCCAGCTTGACCCAGCTGCCGCCGTCGACCTTGCAGAACACCCGGTACAGGGCGGCTCCGGCCACCTTGTTCCAGCTGACCGTGATGCCGTCCTCCCCGCTCTGAGCGGCGGTGAGCTCCGGGCTCTCCATGGCGTAGTTGGACACAGCCGACTTATGGCTGGCGGCGGAGGCGACGGTGCTTCTGGCATAGACCTTGTTGACAGGGGCGGCGGGAGCGCTCTCGGTCATATTGACCGCGGCGGCCAGCACGGGACCTTTGGCATATACGGGAGCGGCGGCGGTCAGCATGGCATAGCTGACGTTTCCGACGTTGCTGCCCTCGGTGTAGAAGGTCTTGGTATTGGCAGCGCCGCCCAAGCCGGCCGCGCCGCCGCTGATAGCGGCCTGAACCACGGTAGACTCAGGAGTGACCGACGGCTGAGGCGTGCTGACGCCTCCGTTCACAGTCAGCGATGCGGTGGTCTTGCTCTCCGTCGCGCCGCAGTCCTTGCAGGTCCGGACCATCTGCGTCACGCCGGACATGGTAGAGGGGCCGGGCGTCCAGTCTGTCCACAGATGGTTGACCTCTCTCTTCAGCTCGGTCTTCTTCGCGCCGCAGCCATAGATACACTCATAGGAGTAAAGAACATGCTGGCAGTCATAGTGCATCTTATCGGTGAAGCGGTAGACATGACCGACTTCCTGCCGCAGCTCGGTCTTCTTCGCGCCGCAGCCGTAGGCGCACTCAAAGGAATAGAGAACGTGCTGGCAGTCATAGCGCATACTGCCGGTATACTGGAAAGCGTGCTCGTTCTTGGCGCTCACGGTAATGGTCCGCTGGGCGCCGCAGGTCGTGCAGCTCTGGTACTGGGTGTCGGTGCTGCAGGAGCTGTGGTAGCTGTCATAGGTCACCCAGACATGCAGATCCGGGTTGCTGGCGGGGACCAGAGAGCTCTGCTTGGCAGAGCAGCCCTCGCGGGTGCACTTCTCAACGACCTCGTTTTTGTTGCAGCTGGCAGGCGTAACAGACTCCACTTCCCATACATGGCCCAGGGCGGGGATGGGGTACTGTTCGCCGTTGTCCTTCAGCGCGCCGCAGCGCAGGCACTTGAGCTGCTTCGCGCCCGGCTCGGTGCAGCTGGGCTCCCTGAGGATCTCAACGCCGGAGGTCACGAGGGAATTGTAGACGTGCTCCAGCCTCACCTTTGTCTCCCTCGCCGCGTGGCAGCCGTCCACCGCGCAGCTATATTTCGACACGGAATATTCTCCGCAGGCCGTAGCCGTGGTCTCGCCCACGAGTTTCCAGCTGTGGGTAAAGATGGCGGTGGCGTCTATATTGGTAGCCTTGACGGCGCTGCCATCCTCTCTGACGGCGCTGACGTTGACCGAGAGGCTGACCGGCGTGGCGTTATCGTCCGCGCCCGTGTACTCGATGGTCAGGGACTTGCCCGTAGCTGTCAGCTTCACGTCGCCCAAGGTCTTGCTGCCGCTCACGGCCCCCGCCTTCTGGGGCTCATAGCTGACTTCTACGCTCTGCTTCCCGTCGCTGACGGTCCAGGTCAGGGCCGCGAAGGTAGCCCGGACAGGGAAGACGGCCGCGTTGAACTGAAGGGCGCTTCCCGCGCTCTGGTGGGTGGACCAGGTCATGGTGCCGGTGGTGTGGCTGCCGCTGGCGGTATCCACGCGCAGGCTCTCCACAGGGCCGGCGGCGGGGTCGGTCCGGTCAAAGTCCTTGCTCTGGGTGTCGCCCTTGGCCCACACGGCATAGAGGCTGTCGCCGCTCTTGACCACGTGACCGGCCTCAACATCGGGCACAGTTGCGCCCGGCGCGGTGGCCCAGCCTTTGAAGGTATAGCCGTCGCCGAAGGTGTTGGCCGCCCAGTGGGCTCTCAGCGCGTCCATGGCGCTGACGTCCGCCGCGCCGTCCCAGTTCAGGTAGCGGACGGCCAGATCTTCGGCCTTGAGCGGGTAGCCGTTTGCGTCGGCGTCAAATTTGCGGGTGGAGGTCAGGCAGTGCCCCCACATCCCGCCGATGCCGTTCCAGTCCAGGTAGTAGGTGACGAGCTTATCCGGCTCCTCGGGTGCCTCTTTGTCCGTAAAAGCGGCATAGAGGGTCTGGACCCCATCGGGGACGATACCGCCGGCCTTGATCTCGGTGCCGTTGACCGCCACGGTCTTCCAGACATCATAGGTATCCGTGGTCACATGGGTCTCTTTGGGGGGCTCGGTATACCAGCCCAGGAAGGTCCCGTTGGTGCGGGTGGGCACATATTGCCTCATATCGTCGGGGAGGGTACGGGCCTCCGCGTCCGCAAAATCGACCCAGACGGAGGACTGCTGGGCATAGCTGTCGGTGAAATTGCCGTTGACCACATGGAGCCAGACACCCTGCCCCTCCTTGTCCTTGCCCGGGTTTGGATCTTCCAGCTCGCCGGGGTCCTGGACATCCTTGAGCTCCAGATCGGGGCTATCGATGAATATCGGGGCGATCCCCATGATCGCCGCCACAGGCTCTTCCTCAGGCTCTCCAACAGCAGGCTCCTCTGCGGCTTCCTCTTCTGCCTCTTCCGCGGGTCCCTCCGCAGGCTGCTCCTCAGGGTCCGCCGCCGGCTCTTCCACCGGGGCAGCTTCCTCCTCGGAGGCTGGGGCAGACGGTTCTTCCTCCTGGGCCGGGGCCGCAGGCTGCACTTCCTCTTCTGCCGGCGCTTCCGCCGCCAGGACCGTTTCCGGTTCCGCCGTGTCAGCGGGCAGCTCCGCCGCCTCGCCGGCCTCGTCCGCAAACGCGGTCAGGGACAGGGACAGCAGCATAGAAACCGTCAGAAGAATACTCAAAAATTTCTTCATTGTGTCGCTCTCCTTTCTTTACACAGATTTTGGATCGCTGGGCTCTCTGACAGCAGCCCCGGAGAGAAGATGGCGGACTTCCCTCCGGGAATCTGCCGCAGAGACAACAAAAGCGGCGCAGGGTAGACAGACTTCCCTACACCGCAAAATGGCTACAACAGACTCCCATTTGAAAGTTGGGAGCGCCTCTTGTAAAAAAGAGACGGACCGGTTATAATGAGAGCGGCGCAGTGATCTGCTGTGTGGGAGGGGAAGCTCCTGCATAGGGGCGTAGGATGTTCGCCCATCCTGCGCCCTGCCTTTCATTGCCTCGCGGATATTATATCAGCCCTTGCGCACATGCGCAAGAGTTTTTTGAATGTCAAATGCGACCCGCGTGTGCCCTAAGGGCACAACGCTGGGCTCGCATTTGAGGAACTCGCGCTTATCGCAGGGGCTGCGCCCCGTTTGGTCGGAGCGAGGGCTCGCTTTGCTCGCCTTAGGGTGTTTTGAGGCGGCAAAGCTGCCTCAAAAACAAATTTGATTCCTCCTCCACTGGACTTCGTAATGAGTTTCGCTGGACTTTATCTACTTATCTACAAGCTGAAAGAAGCAGCCTTGCGAAAGGCTGCTTCTTTCAGTATATGATCGCTTTCGCGGCAGGATCACTTGCCCGCGGCGGCGGGGACCTTTACCTGGGGATAGAAGCTGGTGATGATCTTCCTCGGGCAGATCTCCGCGCAGTGGCCGCACTGGACGCACTTGTCCATGTTGACCACGGCCAGGTTGTCCTGGACCGTGATGGCGTCGGCGGGGCACTCCCGCTGGCAGCGCATACAGCCGATGCAGCCGAAGTCGCACATCTTCATGACCTTAGCGCCCTTGTCCCGGTTGGAGCAGGCGGGCATGATCTTCTGGCTCTCGGGCAGCAGCTTGATGATGCTCTTGGGGCAGGCGTCGGCACAGGCGCCGCAGCCCACGCACTTGGACCGGTCCACCTTGGCCACGCCGTCCACGATGTGGATGGCGTCGAACTGGCAGGCGCGGGTGCAGTTGCCCAGGCCGATGCAGGCGAAGGTGCAGGTCTTGTTGCTCTTGCCGCCGAAGAGCATGGCGGCCCGGCAGTCCACAGGGCCGGAGTAGTTGAAGCGCAGCTCCGCGTGGCCGGTGGTGCCGGAGCAGGGCACGAAGGCCACCATCTTCTCGGCGGCGCCGGCGGAGACGCCCATGATCTCGGCGATCTTGGCCGCGGCCTCGGGGCCGCCCGCCACGCAGCGGTTGGTGGGGGCCTCCCCCGCCGCTACGGCGGCGGCGTAGCCGTCACAGCCGGGATAGCCGCAGCCGCCGCAGTTAGCGCCGGCCAGGCAGGCACGGACGGCCTCCTGCTTGGGGTCCACTTCCACATAGAAGATCTTGGAGGCGAAGGCCAGGACCGCGCCGAAGACGCCGCCCAGCAGGCCAAGGACTAAGATCGAATACAAAATCGTCATTTTCCAGGCCCTCCTTTACGCGAAGATCTGCATGCCGCTGAAGCCCATGAAGGCCAGGGCCACCAGGCCGGCGGAGACCAGGCAGATGGGGAAGCCCTCAAAGCACTCGGGGTACTCGGAGAACTGGACCCGCTCCCGGACGCTGGCGAAGAGGACGATGGCCAGCATGAAGCCCAGGCCGCCGGTGACGCCGTAGACCACGGACTCGATGAAGTTGTAGTCGTTCTGCACGTTCAGCAGCACCACGCCCAGCACCGCGCAGTTGGTGGTGATCAGGGGCAGGTAGATGCCCAGGGCGGAGTACAGGGAGGGGACGGACTTCTTCAGGAACATCTCCACGAACTGCACCAGAGAGGCGATGACCAGGATGAAGGCCAGCGTCTGCAAAAATTCCAGGCCCAGGGGCACCAGGATGAACTGATCGATCACCCAGCAAATGGCGGAGGCCAGGCCCATGACGAAGACCACGGCCAGGCCCATGCCGGTGGCGGTGTCCACCTTGCTGGAGCAGCCCAGGAAGGGGCAGCAGCCCAGGAACTGGGAGAAAATGAAGTTGTTGATCAGAATAGCGCCAAGGGAGATCGAAATGATGTTCGTCAGCATACTTCCTCAGCCTCCTTCTGCGCCTTTTCGGCCGCCTCTTTCTTCTTGGCGGACCTTTTCAGCGCGTACTGCATAATGGCGATCAGCAGGCCCAGGGTGATGAAGCCGCCGAAGGGCAGGGTCAGGATGGAGGCGCCGAAGTCCTCCGGGAAGATCTGGATGCCCGCGCCGGTGCCGTCCAGGGTGAGGCGGAAGCCGTTGGCGATGTCGATCAGGCCGCCGCCGAAGCGCCCGCTGCCCAGCAGCTCGCGGAACACGCACATGACGATCAGCACCAGCGTGTAGCCCAGGCCCTGGAAGATGCCGTCAAAGAACGAGGCGCCCACGGTGTTCTTCTGGCAGAAGGCCTCGGCCCGGCCGATGATGATGCAGTTGACCACGATCAGGGGGATGAACACGCCCAGCGCGTCGCTCAGGGCGGGGATGTAGGCCTGGAGCAGCAGGTCCACGATGGTGACGAAGCCCGCGATGATGACCACAAAGATAGCCAGGCGGATCTCGTTGGGGATGATCTTGCGGATGGCGGAGACCACCACGTTGCAGCAGGTCAGGATGATCAGCACCGACAGGCCCATGCCCACGCCGTTGAAGAGGGTGGTGGTGATGGCCATGGTGGCGCACATACCGATGAGCTGCACCAGGACGGGGTTGTTGGTGATCAGGCCTTCCGTAAACTGTTTCTTGATATTCATGCAGCCTTTTCCTCCTTAACCCAGGGATCTCACCGCGCGGATGGCAACGCCGGTGGCGTTGGCCACGGAGCGGGAAGTGATCGTCGCGCCGGCCAGCGCGTCGATATGGCCGCCCATCTTGGTGATGGCGACATTTTCATCCTCGCCCACGAACTGGGCCCGCCAGTTGACGCCCTTCTCGGAGGAGCTGGCGGCGTTGGCGCCCAGGCCGGAGGTCTCGGAATGTTTGATGATGGAGATGCCGGTGCACTTATAGTCGGGGTCCACGCCCACGGCCATGGTGATGCTGCCCTGAGCGCCGGAGAAGGTGGTGGTCACCACCCAGCCGGCCCCGTCCGTGCAGCGGTTGATCAGGTCCACCGTGGGGAAGGCGTCCTGGTCGAAGGCCACTTCCTCGTAGCCCTCGGCGGGCAGCACCGCGGCGTAGGCCCGTTCGGTCTTGATGCGCTGCTGCTCCTCGATCCGCTGGTAGGTGATCTCGTTGACCACGCCCAGGATGCCGGCGGTGATGGCGCAGACCAGGAACAAAATCAGGGTGAGCTTTAAGATCTTATTCATTTTGCCGCCTCCTTTGCCGCCTTCCGGGCCGCCTTCTCAGCCTCGATGTCCTCCTTGGTGACACCGAACTGGTGGCGGTGGAAGAGCTTGTCAATAGCCCAGGAGCAGAGGTTCATGATCAAAATGGCGTAGCTGACGCCCTCGGGGAAGCCGCCGAAATAGCGGATGAGCACCGTCAGCGCGCCGCAGCCGGCGCCGAAGAGCAGCTGGCCGTTGAGGGTGACGGGGCTGGTGGCGTAGTCAGTCGCCATGAAGATGGCGCCCAGCATCAGGCCGCCGGAGAGGACGTTTGCCAGCATCCATTCCACCCGGCCGAAGCCGGAGCCGCCGAAGATCAGGGTCAGCACCGCCACCGTGCCCACAAAGGCCGTGGGGATGCGCCAGGAGATCACCTTGCGGATGAGCAGATAGGCAAAGCCGATGAGCAGCGCCAGGGCGCTGATCTCGCCGATGCTGCCGGGGATGGTGCCCAAAAACAGGCCCTTGAGGTCTATGTACGCGGGAAACGCGCCGGCGTCATACAGATAGGACAGGGGCGTTGCGGAGCTGACGCCGTCGATGCCCGCCAGGGAGGAGGGCACCGCGTACTGGCCCATCAGCAGCGCGTAGGAGGCCAGCAGGAAGGCCCGGGCCGCCAGGGCGGGGTTCAGGAAGTTCTTGCCGATGCCGCCGTAGAGCTGCTTGACCACCACGATGGCGAAGAAGGTGCCGATGGGGGGCAGCCACAGGGGCGCCGTGGGGGGCAGGGTCAGGGCCAGCAGCAGGCCGGTGACGCAGGCGGACAGGTCGCCCACGGTGTTGGTCTTCTTCATGAGCTTCCGGTAGCCCCACTCGAAGAAGACGGCGGAGGCCATGGACACGGCGATGACCGCCAGGGGATAGACGCCGAACTGCCACACGGAGACCGCTACGGCGGGCAGCAGGGCGATCATCACGTCCAGCATGATGCGCCGCGTATCGGTCCCGGTGCGGACCTGGGGCTGGTACGCTACGTCCAGCACGATTCTCTCTTTTTTCTCGCTCATACCTTAACCTCCTTTGCCGCCGCGGCTGCGGCCGCGGCCTCGGCCGCAGCCTTCTCCTTCGCCGCCTTGGCCTGGAACATGAGCTTGGCCGTCTTGAAGGCGTGGGTCAGAGGCATGCGGGCGGGGCAGTTGAACGCGCAGCTGCCGCACTCAAAGCAGTCCAGAATATGGTATTTCTCCATATTGGCGAAGTCGCCCTTGGAGTAGTACATGTACATGAACACCGGCTCCAGGTTCATGGGACAGACGGTGATGCACTTGCCGCAGCGGATGCAGGTGGGGTGCTCCACGTGCCGGTCCTCCTCCTCGGTGAAAAACAGCACGCCCGCGGTGCCCTTGATGGTGGGCGCGTCAAAGCTGGTGGCGCAGATGCCCATCATGGGGCCGCCCAGGACGATCTTGCGTGGGTCCTTCACGAAGCCGCCGCACTGCTCGGCCAGATAGCCGAAGGGGGTGCCCACCCGGGTCAGGCCGTTGACCGGGGCCTTCAGGGCGCTGCCGGCCACGGTGACGATACGCTCGATCACCGGCTTGCCCTCGTAGCAGGCCTGGTAGACGGCGTAGGAGGTCCGGGTGCTGACCACGTTGCAGCCCACGCCGGAGGGCAGCCCGCCGGGCTTGACCTCCCGGCCGGTGACGGCCTTGACCTGCATCTTCTCGCCGCCCTGGGGGTACTTGACCTCCTCGGGGACGATCTCGATGCCGTACTTCTCCGGGTGGAGGGAGTTGAGCAGGTCAATAGCGTCCTGCTTGTTCTTCTCGATACCGTAGTAGGCCTTCTCCACGCCGCTGGCGATGCGCACCAGCTCGATGCCCTTCAGCAGCTGCTCGGGGAAGTTGAGCATGGTCAGATGGTCGCCGTTCAGATAGGGCTCACACTCGGCGCCGTTGATAATGAGCTTATCGACCTTGCCGATGCCGCCGCGGATCTTGAAGGCGGTGGGGAACATGGCGCCGCCCATGCCCACCACGCCGGCCTCGCGGATCCGGTCAAGGATAGCGTCAGGATCCTTCAGTTCCTCCGGAGTCAGAGGCGCCAGATCCTCGCAGGGGGTGTCCTGATAGTCGTTTTCAATGACCACAGACAGGATCATGTCCCCCAGGGGGTGGGGACGGGGTTCCACGGCCACCACCTTGCCGGAGACAGAGGCGTGGACCGGGGCGGAGACAGGGGCCGGATTCTCCCCGACCTTCTGGCCCATCTTCACATAGTCCCCGACGCTGACGAGGGGCTTGCAGGGAGCGCCTATGTGCTGAGCCATGGGGATAACGACCTGGGCAGGCGGAGCGATCACAGTCACCGGGATCTGCGGTGCTTTCATATAATTTGGATGCACGCCGCCTTTAAACGTGTGGGACATAAGCTTCACCTCGATGTTAGTTTCACCTTTCCGGGGGAAGCGGCGCGCCGCTTCCCCCGGTGACTTTCTATGCAAATTGTATCACAATCGGCCGTAAAATGTCCAGTCCGTTCCGGTCCAAATGGGCATTTTGCCGAGACAAGTTATTAACAAACGTATTTTATCCCCTCCAATGATAGAAAATCGTTTATTTTTGTCCGATTCCTTATTCTGGAAAAGTCTGCATGTTATTTGTATAACAATGAATATATGACGGAAATTTGAACGGTTCGTATATCGTTCATTCCTTCGATATTTGAATACAGTTAAAATTTGTTCTCGGTTTGTTTAAAAATTTTTGGGACTTTGTTCATGTCAGGGACACAAATCCCGGCTATCATAGCAAGCGAAAAGGAAATCGAGGCAAAAAGAGGTTTGCGGGATGTTTGAGCCGGAGGACTTTCAGCCGAAGGACAGCGGAGAGGGTCCCTCCCTCCGGGAGAGCTTCGGCGGCTATAACTTCACAGGCGAGACCGACCGGGTCAACGGGGAGTACCACTATAAAAACGGCTACACCCAGAAGATCTACTCCGACGCCCACTATGTCCCCATGGATGAGAACACCGCTCCGCCCCGATACTACACCCCTCCCGAGAAGCCGGTCCGGGAGCCCAAGCCTCCCCGGAAGCGGAAAGCCCGTTTTCCCTGGGGCCGGGTCCTGGCCGCGTGCCTGCTCTGTGCTCTGCTGGGCGGCGCCGTTGGCGCCGGAGCCATGGGGGCCCGGTTCAGCGGGCGGCTGGGCGAGATGGAGACGGAACTGACTGAGCTTCGCCAGCAGGCGGAGAAGGCCCCTCTCCCCGCCAGCCAGGCCGCCGCCTCCGGTCCGGTGAGCGCGAGCCTGTCCGCCGGGCAGATCTACAGCCAGGCCTGTAGGCAGACCGTGGGCGTCCGCACCGAGGTGACCTATACCAACATCTTCGGGCTGACCAGCTCCTCCCCCGTCAGCGGCTCCGGCTTCATCCTCTCGGAAAACGGCTATATCCTCACCAATTACCACGTGATCGAGAGCGCCTACCAGAACCGCCAGAACGTGACGGTCATGCTCCACGACGGCTCCCAGTACAGTGCGGAGATCGTGGGCGTGGAGGACGACGGGAGCGACGTGGCCGTGCTGAAGATCGACGCGGCCGGGCTGAGCCCCGTGACTCTGGGCGACAGCGACAGCCTCAGCGTGGGGGACGACGCCTATGTGGTGGGCAATCCCCTGGGCGAGCTGGAGTTCTCCATGACCACCGGCCATGTGAGCGCCCTGGACCGGCTCATCACCACCGACGCCAATTCCGAGGCCATCAATATGTTTCAGATCGACGCGGCCGTCAACCACGGCAACTCCGGCGGCCCCGTCTACAACAGCCTGGGCCAGGTGATCGGCGTGGTCACCGCCAAGTACAGCGACACCGGCGTGGAGGGCCTGGGCTTCGCGATCCCCATCAACGAGGCCTACGCCATCGCCAGCGACCTGATCACCCAGGGCTATGTGTCCGGCAAGGCCAGTCTGGGCCTGCGGATCGACGAGCGCTACAACTCCATGTACAGCCAGTACTACGGGATGCCCATCGGGGCCTATGTGTACTCGGTGGAGCGGGGCAGCGCCGCCGAGAATGCCGGCATCCAGGCCGGGGACATCATCACCCGCCTGGGGGATGAGGACGTGAGCAGCTACAACGAGCTGCGCGCCGCCCTCAGGCAGTTCTCCGCCGGGGACAGCGCCTCCGTCGGCCTCTACCGGGCCGGGGAGAGTCTGGAGCTGAGCGTCGTCTTCGACGAGGAGGGCCCGGACGAATCCTCCGCCAACGGCCGGAGCTGAGGCCTCCCCCATCTTAATTTGCTACTTTTCTACTCCTATAAATCCTCTCTTTTCTCCCAAACGAAGGGCCCCGCGCTTTGCGCGGGGTTCTTTGTTTCAACTGCCTGAAAAGGGCAAAGCCCTTTTCAGGCAAGGGGATACAGGCTGTTGCGCGCACTCGTTGGCCGCAAAAGCGGCCAACTCGCACACTTACAGCCTGAGAAGAGTTTTTGGCGACGTACACGCCGCCGCCAAAAACGATTGGACTGATTTCGCCGCTCCGGCGGCGAAACTCTGCGAGGCTAAGGACGCAGTTAAACGAGCACCCAGCGAGCCTCGTTCGTCTTGTGCGTGCATCCGGAAGGAGCAGTTTCTGCCAGTGTCTGCACCGGGGTATACCGGAAGGATAGACTACGGGCGACCTAAGAAGAGGTCTGTTGTGTCTTCTTCCTGGAGGGATCCCGGGGAGACTTCGGGCGCCTTTCTCTTCGGTCCACGTCGTCGGCATAAGTTCCACATCCCGAGCCTCCCCGTATACGGGAAGGCTCGTCCGTTCCACTATGCCGCCTCTTCAAACCGAAACACATGTTTCGGTTTGAGAAGATTAACTATTAAAAGTCAATCCCCAGAATGGAGGA
>CANQTO010000024.1 GCA_947626785.1 uncultured Oscillospiraceae bacterium | reverse complement strand
GTGGTCGAGCTGAAGACCGACCCGCAGCTGATGGGCGCTCTGGGCGCCGCCGAGTACGCCCGCCAGAAGGGCCAGGCTAAGCAGTAAAGGCCCAAGAGAGCTGTTCCCACTAAAGGAAAGGAGCCTGTCTGTACTATGTGCAAAATTCTGAAGAAACTCATATCGGTGCTTCTGGTCACGGTAGTCGCCCTGTTCGTGGTGTACTTCTGGAACCTGGATCAGAAGCTCCTGGGCTGGGCTTACAAGCAGGTCAACGCCATGTTTGACCGCAAGAAGGTCGACCAGGTATTCTAAGCGATGGAACTGTACAATTCTCTGATCAAGGAGACCCGCGCCCTCTTTGAGGGCGCGGCCCCCAAAACCTGGGAGCCGGGCAGCCGGGACGCCTGGAAGGACCTGGGCGCCAGCGAACTGGTGCTCCAGAAGGACGCGGCCTTTGAGCTGGGGGCCCAGGGCAAGGGCTCGGCAAACTACGTGCTCTTCACCTCCAACCCGGAGCTGGTCGGGAAGGACCAGGTGCTCCTCTACGGCCCCGACCTGGGCCAGATCAGGGGGGAGACGGACTTCGCCCGGATCGTGCTGCTGCGGGTGGGCGTTCTGGACGAGGACGACGAGGTGGTCTACCGCACGCTGAAGGACATCGAGTTTGCCAAGTACCATGTGTACCCGGAGGGCTACATGGTGCGCATGTCCCCGGAGTCCTACCGGGAGCAGGTCCGCGTCAGCAAGGCGGCCCTGAAAAAGGGCATCAGCTTCAAGGCCATCGGCGCCAATTACATCGAGGCCTACAAGAAGAACCCCAACGTGCTCAACGCCGTGGTGATCTTCGTCACCCAGCCCGGTCTGGACTACAAGAAGATGCAGGACCTGGCCAAGATGGCCAACAAGGTCACCGGCACCCTGACCCATATCCTGGAGGGCCTGCCCACGGACTGCTCCGTCTGCGCCCTGAAGGATGTGTGCGACGAGGTGGAGGGCATGAAGGAGCTCCACTTCGGCGTGGGCGACAAAGGGGCCAAGCACTGATCCCAACCGCATAAAAATCTGCTCCGGTCAGAGACCGGAGCAGATTTTTTGCGGCTATCCTCTGACAAGCTCCGCTTGTCTAATCTTCACCCTCTGAGCATATACATGTCTCAGGGGGTGAAGCTATGTCCTATGAACAAAACCCGAAGCCGCCCGCCCGGGTCCACGATCTGCGCCTGGAGGGCCGGGCCCGGCTCAGCATCACCGGGGTGGAGGACGTGTCCGGCTTCGACGAGAACGTCATCGTCCTGACCACCGCTCTGGGGGAGCTGACGGTCCGGGGCGAGCAGCTGCACGTCGACCGGATCGACCTGGACGCGGGGGAGCTGGAGGTCCGGGGCAGCGTCCAGGAGCTGAGCTATGGGGAGGCGGCCAAGTCCGGCTCTCTGTGGGCCCGGCTCTTCGGCTGAACCATGGAGCTGGACCTGCGCCGGCAGGGCCTGGCCCTGCTCCTGGCCCTGCTGCTGGGGGCCGGGATCGGCCTGGCCTACGATCTGCTGCGGCCGCCCCGCCGCCGCCTGGGCCCTCTGGCCGGGGCGCTGCTGGACCTGCTGTTCTCCGCCGCCTCCGGCTGCGCCGCCTTCACCTACGCCATGGGCGTGGGGGACGGCCGCCTGGGGATCTGGGCCCTGGGGGCGGCCCTGAGCGGTTTTCTGCTGTATATGCACAGTCTGAGCGCTCCCCTGCTGGGGCTCTTCACCAGGCTGCTGGACATCCTCTGCGCCGGGGCCGCGGCAGCGAAAAAAACGGCGGCCCGGCTCCTCGCTTCGTCAAAAAAAGCCCTGGCCCCTGTGCGAAAATGGTTTTCACAGGCAAGGGCCCGCCTGGGGAGGAAAAAAGCCCCCTCCCCGGCGGGCGGAGAGGAGGACAAGGGGTGCAGAAGGACATCATTCTTCGGATCGTGGTCACGGCGCTGATGCTCTACGGGCTGTGCAGTCTGGCCTCCGTGCGCGGCGAACTGCGGCGCACGGAGCAGCTGGCCCGGGAGTTGGAGACCCAATATACCGCCCTGGAGGCGGAAAGAAGCGATCTGGAAGACCGGCTGGAGGCGGCCAAAAGCCCGGAGGAGATGGAAAGGCTGGCCCGCCGCCGACTGGGCCTGGTCTTCCCCGGAGACAGGCTGTTCTACTTCGTCCCCGGCGGGGAATAGGGGCCGGGAATTAACGAATTTCAGGCTCTAATGTTTTGAATAAATCATCGTCAAAAAATTCCGCTAATGTTATATCTATCCCGTCACACAGTTTTTTGATAGTTGAGACTGTTGCACTGTTGTTTCGCCCGTTCAAAAGATTATTGACCGTAGATTGTGTGACTCCGCTGATATTGCAGAGCTTATTGATGGTAAGCCCCCGTTCTCTACACAGTTCTACTATACGCGCGCTTAAAGCTTCACCAAGGGTCATGGATATCACCTCAATTATCTTGAGGATATCCAATTTGACTTGAAAAGGTTAACCCATTTGAGTTATAATAACTCAAATGGGTTTTTTGGAGGGTTTTTTATGGCGATTTACAAAAAAATGTATTTGAGGCTTTTTAACAGGATAACAGATGCGCTCAACAAATTAGAGGAAAACGATCCGTCCGCCGCAATCGAAATCTTGAAAAAGGCGCAAATCGAAACAGAAGAGATGTATATCGAGGACAGCGAGGCAGATTGAACATTTCAACCGATGCAGTTGGTTGACTGCCCGGCGAGCCTCGTCCTCGCAAGCTCCATATCGTCTCACTCTGCCGTAAACGGCAGAGTTCGCTCATTCCGCTGCTCGTCCTCTTCAACTCAAAGCGAAGGCTTTGAGTTGAGAAGGAGGCAGAGCGGCGTGAACGAGCTTTCGCCGCCCCGGCGGAAGCGAGCGAACGAAGCTTCTGCCGACGCGCACCGGGGTATACCGGAAGGATAGACTACGGGCGACCTAAGAATGGGTTTGGTGTACATTCCTCCCCGGAGGGGCCCCGGGGAGACTTCCCCGGGTGCCGTTTCTTCCGGTTCCCTTTCTTTGGGCAAGCAAAGAAAGGGAACAAATCACCAAGAGACCAAACTATATTTCCGCTTGTGACCAGAGGAGACGGACAGAGGAAAGATTTCTTTCCGTATATAAGGTTCCCCGCCAAGCCCATCCCTTGACAAAGCCCGGCGGGGCGGCCATAATAGACAGCAGGATCACATCTGAACGGAGCGCTGTCTTATGGCCAAAAAATGCCTCATCCTCGCCGGGGGGAGCTTTGAGCCCATTCCGGCCCCCTCTCCGGAGGACTTCGTTATCGCCTGCGACCGGGGCTATGAGTACGCCTGCCGCTGCGGCATCCGGCCCGGCCTGATCATCGGGGACTTTGATTCCTACGACGGCCCCCTGCCGGAGGACATCCCTATCGAGCGGCTCCCGGTGCGCAAGGACGACACGGACACCGTCCACGCCCTGCGCCGGGCCCTGGAGCTGGGCTGTGAGGATATCGAGATCCTCTGGGGCCTGGGCGGCCGCCTGGACCACAGCCTGGCCAACATCCAGACGGCAGTCTTCGGCGCGGTGCACGGGGCCCGGGTGACGGTGAAGGACTCCCGGACCGAGCTGCGGGTCATGACGCCGGGCGTCCTGTATCTTCCGCGCCGGGAGGGCTGGAGCCTGTCCCTGTTCTCCCTGGGGGACCAATGCACCGGCCTGTGCCTGTGGGGGACCAAATACCCCCTGGAGGACGCGGTTTTGACCAACACCTTCCCCCTGGGGGTCAGCAACGACTGGACCGCCGCCCAGGCGGAGATCCGGCTGGGCAGCGGCCTGCTGCTCATCGTGATGGCTAAGTGCTGATAAAAAAAGAAGCCGGGCCCGGCTTGGGTCCGGCTTCTTTTTTTTACAGGAGCATGATGCCCGCCTGGGCGCAGGTCTTGACCGTGTCCTCGTCCCAGATGGAGGCCTGCACCTCGCCGATGTGGGCCTTGCCCAGCAGCAGCATGGAGAGCCGGGACTGGCCGATGCCTCCGCCGATGGTCAGGGGCAGTTCTCCGTTCAACAGGGCCTTGTGGTAGGGCAGCTCCCGCCGCTCGTCGTGGCCGGAGAGGCGCAGCTGCCGGTCCAGGGACTCCGGGTCCACCCGGATGCCCATGGAGGACACCTCAAAGGCGCTGCCCAGCAGCTCGTTATAAAACAGGATGTCCCCGTTGAGGGCCCAGTCGTCATAGTCCGGGGCCCGCCCGTCGTGGGGCTGGCCGGAGCCCTTCAGCGCGCCGCCGATGCCGATGATGAAGGCGGTGCCCTTCTCCTTTAAGTACGCGGTCTCCCTCTGCCGGGGCGTCAGCTCCGGGTACCGGTCCTCCAGCTCCTGGGCCGTCACGAAGGAGACCCGGCGGTTCAGCTTGCCCAGGGGCTCCAGCTGGGGATAGATGGCCTGGATGGTGTCCTGGGTGTCGCAGATGGCGGTGACGATGTCCATCACCGTCAGCTTCAGGTAGTCCAGGTTCCGGTTCTCCGGCAGGATGACCTTCTCCCAGTCCCACTGGTCCACGTACACCGAGTGGAGATTGTCCAGTTCGTCCTCGTCCCGGCGGATGGCGTTCATGTCGGTATACAGGCCCTTGCCGGGGAAGAAGCCGTAACGCTTGAGGGCCAGGCGCTTCCACTTGGCCAGGGACTGGACCACCTCCGCGTGCCGGTCGGAGCGCAGGATGTCAAAGGCCACGGGCCGCTCCACGCCGTTGAGGTTGTCGTTCAGGCCGGAGGCCGCGTCCACAAACAGGGGCGCGGAGACCCGGTACAGGTTCAGCAGGGCCCCCAGCCGGTCCTCAAACAGCCGCTTGAGCAGGCTGATGGCCTTCTGTGTGTCGTAGATGCCCAGGGGGCTCTTGTAGCCCTGGGGGATAAAGGTCTTCATCGTTCTCCCTCTCCTTACATATAAAAATTACGCTCTCTATTCCGTCATGAGCGCGGCGATCTTCTGGTAGCAGCCCTCCGCGTCCCGGCGGAATTTTTTCTCGATCTGCCTGGCCTGCTCCTCCCCGGCGCAGAGGAAGCGCAGATGCAGCACCTCGCCCTTGCCGTCGGACATGGCCAGCTCCACCAGGCAGCCGGAGGACGTATTCTCGTGCCGGGCAGTGATCATGGCGGCCCGGCGCATCCGCTCCTCCACCGGGGCGATGAGCTTGGAGGCCTTGCTGCGCACGGAGAAGGGCAGGCTGCTCTCCACCGCGCCGGCGTTCCGGCTGCCCTTTTCGGTGATCCGGTAGCCCTCTTCGGTCTGCTCCACGTTCCCGTTCTCCACCAGGTCGCTCAGGCAGTCGGAGTACTCGAAATAGCCCACGCCCCCGTCGCATTGGCAGAGCTCCAGCAGGGTCTCCGGCTCTACCGGCGCGGGCAGCCGGCGCAGGATATAGAGGATGAGGATCTTGATATCCAGCTCCTCGTGAATAAAGCCCAGTCTGTCCATACGCGCTCCCCCTTTCCTGAGAATATTATACGACAGCGGAGCATTTTTTCAAGTGAAAATTCACACACGGCCCGCCGGGGCGCATAGACTGTACTGAAGTCCCTTCAATCCAGACAACAGGAGGTATTACTATGCCCGACAAAGTTGTGCCCGGGCCCGTGGAGAGCTCCGCAAACATCCGCGAAGCCGTGAGCATCAATACCAGGAAAATATTCGACAGCTGCCGTGATAAGGACTGCGTGGACGATCTGCGGGTCTTCCCCACCGTCGCCTCCCAGTCCTACATAGAGAGCGCGCTGAGCATACGCCCGAAGTCGGCCCAGCTTCTGTATGTGGCGGTGAACGTGGAGCCTGTCAGCTTCAACCGGGGCTATTATACCATTGACTGCACGTATTTTTACAGCGTCACCGGCGAGACCTTCCCGGCCGGGGAGACCGTCACGGGCCTGGCTGTGTTCGACAAGCGGGTGATGCTTTTCGGCAGCGAGGCCAGCGTGAAGACCTTCTCCTCGGAGGGCCCCATGCCTATAGGCGGCGTGGACGACATGCCCATCGCCGTGGTCAATTCCGTGGACCCCATCGCCCTGCACATGAAGCTGGTGGACGCGGACTGCCTGCTGCCCACTGACCTGGAGCAGCGGAACATCCCCGCCTTTATCTCCGCCGCCTTCCCGGAGGCCCTGGTCCTGACGGACACGGCCCGGCGCTGGTTCGTGACCATCGGCCAGTTCAGCATCGTCCGCCTGGAGCGGGACACCCAGCTGCTGGTCCCGGCCTACGACTACAGTATGCCCGACAAGGAGTGCCCCTGCGCCACCGAGGACGACCCCTGCACCCTGTTCAGCAAGATCCGCTTCCCCATGGAGGAGTTCTTCCCGCCGGACAGCGTCAGCGCCTGCGAGGACTACAGAAGCATGCTGTAACAAAATCAAAGCCGCCCCTGAAATCCAGAGGCGGCTTTCGACTGTAGACAAATCTCTGTGCAAATCAATGTAAGTATGAAAAGGATTTTAAAATTTGTTTTTGGGGCAGCTTTGCCTCGTCGGCAGAAGCTCCATTCACTCGCTTCCGGCCAAAGCCGAAAGCTTGTTCACGCCGCTCTAACTCCTCTCAAAACCAAAGCGGACGCTTTGGTTTTGGTAAGGAAGAACAAGGCTGCCTGCCGATTTTGCCGTGCTTGCGCGGCAAAATGGCTTTGCAGCCTTGTTCTGACGCCGCGCCGACCAACCGAAGGGCGATAAGCGCGAGTATCAAATGCGAGCCCAGCGAAGCGGGTCGCATTTGAAGCGAAGTTTATTTTTTCAGCAGGCCGGCGCCGGAGTGCCAGGCGGTGCCGCAGCTGGGGCCCACGGCGTAGTAGCCGTTGCGCATCTGGTCAAAGACGAAGGCGTTCAGCTTGCCGGCGTCCACCCGGCCCAGCTCGTCCAGCACCGACTCCTCGGCCAGCACGTTCACGATCTTCCCCAGCACCCGCAGGCCGTAGGGCTGCTCCTGCATCTCCAGGACCTGGCACTCTAAGGTCAGGGGGTACTCGGTGATGACCGGCGCGTCCACACGGCTGCTCTTTACTGCGTGCAGGCCCGTGCGGGCGAACTTGTCCGCCGTGTCGTTGGCGCTGGCCGTGCCCATGTAGTCCGACTCCACCAGGGTGTCCGTGCCGGGCACCACCAGGGTGAAGGCGCCCCGGGCCTTCAGGTTGGCAACCGTCTTATGGTCCTCCTCTAAGTTCAGGGCCACCATATCCTCCGCGCAGATGCCGCCCCAGGCCATCATCATCTCGTCCACGCTGCCGTCCTCATTGTAGGTGCCGATCATATAGGTGGGCATGGGGAACAGCCAGGGCTTCACACCGAACTCTTTTTTCATCCGTTTATCCTCCTTATTTTTGGGAAATCATTTCCCTTGCATTTTACCGGCTGTTATGCTATCATAAAGCCAGAAAGAAAGCAAGTACCAACAATCAAGTTAGGTACTTACTAAAAGGAAAGTTATGAGTGAAAAGAAGATCGGCCAGGCCCGCTTTTGCGACACGGGCTACAGCTACACCCTGTCTCTAATCTCCGGCAAGTACAAGCCGGTCATCCTCTACTGTCTGATGGAGTACGAGCCCGTGCGCTTCAACGAGATGCAGCGCTACCTGGGCAAGGTGGCGGACAAGACCCTGAGCCAGAACCTGAAGGAGCTGGAACGGGACGGCCTGATCTCCCGCCGGATGTACCCGGAGGTCCCGCCCAAGGTGGAGTACTCCCTGACGGAGCGGGGCCGGTCCCTGATGAAGGTGTTGGACCAGCTCTGCGACTGGGGCCTGGAGAACAGGCCAAAATAGCGGAGGCGAAAAAACGCTCCGGCGAGTCAACAAACTCTCCGGAGTGTTTTCTATTTCCTGTTCTCGGAAAAGGCGGCGGAGAGAAACAGGAGATTGACCAGCAGCGTCACCACCGCCAGGCCCACGCTGATCACCAGCGCGGCCCGCCAGGTGTCCAGGATACCGGAGATATCCCCGTGCTCCGCCCGCAGGCCCAGGGTCCTCAGCTCCAGGCAGATGGCCGCGCAGCAGGCGGCGAAGCTGCCCAGGGAGAAGAGCCAGGGCCGGCGCAAAGGCCGCTCCGGCTTTTTCCGCATCCAGATCAGCGCCCCCCAGGGGAGAAAAACCGCCAGCAGCGGCGTGAATATAGGTAACATCGGCCATTTCTCCTTTCTTTTATCCGGCCTCTATGGCCGGGCTCGTATCTTCTCTCTGGCAGAACCGGGCCAGATAGGTCAAAAATTCCCCGTCCTCGATGGCGTAGCGCCGGTTCTTATAAAGGATGTCCCCTCCTGCCCTGTAGCCGGAGATCCGCAGGCTCTCGCCGCTCTCCATCTCCGCGTCGATGGAGAAGAGCCGGGTGCTGCCCTCAAAGATGCCGCTCTCCGTGCTGGAGCTCAGATGAGCCAGGCGGCTGTTCAGCTCGTCCAGCTCCGCCTGCCGGTACTCCCGGGGTTGATCGGTGTCCAGCCGCAGGTCCCGGGCCTGGGCAGCGACCACCGGGTCCGCCGCCGTATCCAGGCGCAGGCCGGGCGGGTCGGTGAGAAAGCACAGGGCCAGCAGGACGCAGAGAGCCGCCGCCAGGAGGCTCAGCCAGACCGGCGGCTTCCGGTAGGTCAGGATGCTTTTGATCCTTCCCTCCACGCCCTTCTCCCCAAAGGCCACTGGGCAGGCCAAGGCCCCCCGGCGGCTGGTGCTGCATGCCAGCAGCGCCCGGGAGTAGGCTTTTTTCTGCTCCGGCCCTAGCTTTTTCAGCACCCGCTCGTCGCAGGCAAGCTCGATATCCCGGCACAGCAGGGCAAAGCTCAGCCAGAGCAGGGGGTTGAACCAATAGACCGAGACCAGCAGAAAGGCCAGGGGCCGCAGGACGTGGTCACGGCGCTCCACATGGGCCCACTCGTGGGTGACGGCCAGCTCCCGGTCCTCCTCGTCAAGCCCCAGGGGCAGATAGATGCGGGGCCGGACAAAGCCCATCAAAAAGGGCGTCTCCGCCCGCTCGCTGAGGCGGATGTTGTCCCGCAGAGGCAGGGAGGGGGCCATCCGCAGATACAGCCGCAGATAGCTGACCGCCGCGTACAAAAGCAGCAGCCCCAGGCCGGTGAGCCAGACCCAGGCGGCGATATAGAGCCAGATCTGCAGGGGGTTGGCGCTGGCCCAGGGCTCTGGCGTAAAGGACCGGGCCACCGCCGGGTTTATGAGCCGGTCCACCGCCGGAAGGCCGCTGTCGATCCGGGGCCGGGCGGCTAGGGCGATGCCCGGGTTGAGGGTGTAGGCGCTGGGGACCAGGCTGAAAACACTCCTGAACCGGACCGGCAGGCACAGCCGCAGGCCCACCAGGGTCCAGAGCGCGCAGCGGGCGGACTTGGGCGCTTTTCTCAGCAGCAGCCGGGCCAGCAGCACCGCCAGCACCAGCCAGGAGACGGCCACGCTGTTGTTGAAGACATCCAGAAAGGCTCTCTCCAAGGCTCAGCCCTCCTCATACTCGTCGATCATCCGCCGCAGGGCCTCCGCGTCCTTCTCCTTCAGCCGCCCCCGGGCGAAGGCCGCCACAAAGGCGGGCAGGGAGCCGCCGAAGGTGCTCTCCACCAGCTCGTCGATCCGGGCGGCCTCGGCCTGCTCCCGGGAGATCAGAGAGGAGACCACCGCCCCCTCGCTCTTCACCACGCCCCGCTCCGTCAGCCGCTTGATGACGGTGTAGGTGGTGGCCTTGCTCCAGCCCAGCCTCTCCGCGCAGAGCCGGGCCAAGACCGTGCTCTTTACCGGCTCCTGCTCCCAGAGGATCTGGCAGAAGCGGTACTCACTCTCAAAAATTTTCGGCGTCTCCATAGTTTCCTCCACGCAAAAGGTCGAACAGATCAGACCTTGTAGTTAGTCTAATCTGTTCGACCTGATTTGTCAAGGGAAACTTAGACCGGATATTTGCCTTTGCTTTTGAGTTTTTTTATTTACTGTATGTAAAAATAATGTCTTTTCCGCTCCAGAAATCAGGCGTGAAGCGGATCTCCAGTTCCTTCCAATCCTGGGGCGCTTCATACCCTATGGCGCCGTTCATTTTCTTCCCAGCAGCAACAGTCCCGTCCAACTGATTTTTATCAGCACTTATCGTAGCGGTCAGGCTCATGGACGTTGTATAATCATCGACGTAGGCCTCAAAGGACAGCAGAGAACTGACAGCAATATCCTTGCTGGAGCCATTGCTGATCTCAAACTCACAGAGGATAAACACGTTCCCGTCCTCCGGGGTCATGTAGTTTCCTCCGCTGCTCTCCGTCACATTCAGCAGCGTCACTTCCACATCGTTCAGAGACACCACATCGCCGACCTGGAACTTATCCTGCGCTGGCGCTTGGCTCTGTACTGGCGCTTGGCTCTGTGCCGGTGCTTGGCTCTGTGCCGGTGCTTGAGTCCCAGTCTCTCCGACTTTTTCCGCCTTGGGAGAGCCGCCTATCGCGCCGATGATCCCGATCACGAGGATCGCCACGACAACGATCAGCAAAACTGGTTTCTTTTGCCGCGCCCCGCATTTAGGGCAGGTTTTGGCGCTTTTTGAGATCTCTGCGCCGCAGCTTTTGCAGGTTTTCATTTTTGCCATTTCTTTTCTCCTTTTTTACCTATAAATTTATAGTATATTTTATAGTTAACTTTGACTATTTAATTATAATCTACTAAAGCTGTCTCTGTCAAGCTAAAATAAAGGTGTAATGGGGTGATTATCTTGGCAGACAGTATCCGGATCACGAAGAAAGCGGCCCGGAAGGGGGACGACGGATATAAGATCGTGTCCGTGCGCATGAAGGAAGAGATGCTTGAGCGGTTGGACTCCCTGTCCAATCAGACGAACCGCTCCCGAAATGAGTTGATCAATCTTCTCCTGGAGGCCGCGTTGGAGATCGTAAAGATAGAAGAATAGAAATAAGGGCGGTGGAAAAAACCAGATTGGTTTTTCCACCGCCCTTATTTCTGCTTTCTCTCCCTCTCCAGGTGAGACTTGAACTCCGTTTATTCCGCCAGCGCCTGAATCAGCTCACCCGCCGACTGGGGACCGCCGGCCAGGATGGAGGTCTTGCCGGCCACCAGGCCCAGCTCCTCCCCCTCCACCGTGGTCACCCGCCCTCCGGCCTCTCTGACCAGCAGCAGCCCCGCGGCATAGTCCCAGGTGGAGACCTCCAGTTCAAAATAGCCGCCGGCCCGGCCGGCCGCCACGCTGCACAGGTCCAAAGCCGCCGAGCCCTCCCGGCGGATGTCCAGGCTAGCCCGGTGGGCCCTCTCCGCCAGACGGAAGGTCCGCCCAGTCAGGGCCTAGTTATAGGGGGAAGTGCCGATGCAGACGACGCTCTCGGACAGGGGGCCCGACCAGACACGGATGGGCCGGCCGTTGAGGAAGGCCCCGCCGCCTTTGACGGCGGAGAACAGCTCGTCCAAATAGGGGTTGTAGACCGCGGCGGCCACCAACTCCCCTCTCTCCGCGCAGGCCACCGAGATGCAGCTGCGGCTGAAACCGTGGACAAAGTTCATGGTCCCGTCGATGGGGTCGATGATAAAGAGGCGCTCCGCCTCCAGATCGTCCCGCCGGTCGTTCTCCTCGCAGAAGAAGCTGGCCCCCGGCGCGGCGCCGCCCAGGCGCGCCATCAGCAGCTCCTGGACCCGCCGGTCATACTCGGTCACCACGTCCCGGTGGCCGCTTTTGCACTCGGCCAGAACGCCGTGGGCCTGGCGGATCAGCTCCGCTGCCTCCCGCTCGGCGTACTCCATGGCCCGGCAGAGGGCCTTCGCCGCATAGATCTCCATGATGATCTCCCCTTTCAACTTCGTTATTATAGCACCGGTTTTTGCTTCTTACAAGTCCCGCCTTTTTCCTCTGTACATTTCAGTGAAATAGTGTATAATGTTTTTTAACTTTTGCGCAACTTAAAAGGATGTTGAGGGAAACGATGAAAAGGATCGCCGTCGCCGCCGACAGCAACAGCGGCATCTCCCCTGCCGAGGCCGCCCTCCTGGGGGTACATATTCTGCCCATGCCCTTTTTTATAGACGGGGAGCTCTGCTTCGAGGGGGTCTCCCTGAGCCGGGAGGACTTCTTCCGCCGGCAGGACCGGGGAGCGGAGATCTCCACTTCCCAGCCCACGCCGGGGGACCTGCTGGCCCTCTGGGACCGGCTGCTGGAGGAGCACGAGCAGCTGGTGTACATCCCCATGTCCTCGGGCCTGAGCAGCTCCTGTGAGACGGCGGAGGCCCTGGCCGAGGATTACCCGGGCCGGGTCTTTGTGGCGGACGTCCGGCGTATCTCCGTCACCCAGCGCCAGGCGGTGCTGGACGCTCTGGCCCTGGCCGGGGCGGGGCTGGACGGGGAGCAGATCGCCCGGCGGCTGGAGCTAGAGGCTCTGGAGGCCAGCATCTACCTGGCGGTGGACACGCTGACCCATCTGAAAAAGGGCGGGCGCATCACCGCCGCGGGGGCGGCCCTGGGCACGGTGCTGAACATCAAGCCCGTTTTGCAGATCCAGGGCGGGATGCTGGACGCCTTTGCCCGGCCCCGGGGCATGCGGGCCGCCCGGCACACCATGCTGGACGCCCTGGCCGCCGACCTGGAGAGCCGCTTCCGGGGGAAGAAGCCCGTCCTGCTGGCCGCCCACACCTGCGAGGATGAGGAGGCGGCGGAGTGGCTGGAGGAGATCCAAAGCCGCTTCCCCGGCTATGAGAGCTACATGGCCCCCCTGTCCCTGAGCATCGCCTGCCACACCGGCCGGGGCGCCCTGGGGATCGGCTGCGTTTTGCCCACGAAGGCATAAATCAATATAAAAAAGCCCCCCGCGGCACTCTGCATAGTGCCGCGGGGAACTTTTTGGCCGGTTTACGCCGGTCTTCCTTCTACCGTCTGCGTCACGCGGTTTTCCCGCCGGTAGGCGCTGGGCGTGATGCCGGTGATGGACTTGAAGATCTTGGTGAAGTAGTTGTAGTCGCTGAAGCCCACCTTCTCCGCCACCACGGCCACCGGGGCGTCGCTCTTCAAAAGCATGTCCTTGGCCGCGTTCACCCGGCGCTGGGCGATGATGCGGGTCAGGGTGCTGCCGCCGGAGAGCTTCTTGGCCAGGGCGCAGAGCTTGGTGGTGCCCACGTGCAGGTCCGCCGAGATGCGGCCCAGGGACAGGGGCTCCATGTAGTGCTGGTCCAGATACAGCTCCAGCTTTTGCAGGTCCGTGTACTCCGCGGAGCGGATGATGCCCTCCTGGCGGA
This sequence comes from uncultured Oscillospiraceae bacterium, assembly GCA_947626785.1. Taxonomy (GTDB): domain Bacteria; phylum Bacillota; class Clostridia; order Oscillospirales; family Oscillospiraceae; genus Limivicinus. Next base: position 23,018 of record CANQTO010000024.1, on the reverse strand, counting down.
TGTACAGGGCCAGAGCCTCCAGGATCTCCGCGTAGGCGTTCATCTCCCGGCCGGAGAGCTGGCGGATGTTCAGGAAGGCCTTTTTCAGCTCCTCCATGTCCCCCTTGTACCAGCTCAGGCCGCGGGCGGCCGCCTCCCACTGCTGCTGGGGCGGTGTGCTGTCCAGCACTTGGCCGAAAGCCAGATAGGCCACCGGCAGGCCGCTGTCGTAAATGGGCAGGACCATCTCGTTGACCCCCGCGTGGCAGCGGTAGCCGTAGCTGGTACGCATGACGCTGCAGCGCCGCACCGCCTGGGCGTCGCTGGCCACGCAGCGGGCGTGGCCCTCGGGGCAGCCGTTCATCAGGCGGCAGAATTCGCAGTGGTCCCCGCCCAGCAGAAGGCCTTTTCCGTCAGCGTCATAAATGCTGGTGCTGATGCCGGTAAAGCTCTGCAAATTGGTGACCAGCCGCAGGAGTTTGTCCGAATTAAATAGGATATTCATTTTTTCCTCTCTGTCCGCATCCACAGGCGGACTCAAACGCACCGTTCCTCCATGTTCTTCCTATATTGGGCGCGGGCGTAGGTCTGAGATCTCCCGCGCGGGCGCCGTCCACCCTTTCGACTAAAAAGGGAGTTTTTTCCCAACTTGTAAAATTTTCCTGTTGTTGTGGGGAAAATGACCACTCGCCGGCTTCGAGCCACACGAGTGGTTCTTTTTCCGCTTTTTGGGGGCTTTAGAGGGCGTATTTCGCCGTCAGCTCCCGGATCCTTCCGGCGCAGCGCCGGACGGTGTCCATATCCTCCGGGACGATGTCCGCCAGAGGCCGCCGGACGCCGCCCACATCGGGCCCGCCCAGCTGCCGGAGGATGGCCTTGATCACGGCGTACATATTGCCGTGGCAGGAGCACATGTCATAGATCACGTGGCAGCACTCGTCCTGGATCTCCCGGGCCAGCTCCAGCCGGCCCTCTTTCACATGGCGGTAGATGGCCAGGTACAGCTCCGGCATGACGCCGTAGGTGCCGCCGATCCCGCCCACGGCCCCGGCTGCCAGGCCGGAGACCAGCTGCTCGTCGGGCCCGTTGAAGACCAGGGCCCCCTCGTCCCGCCACATCTCGATGTCCTGGGTGGGCATGGAGGAGTTCTTCACGCCGATGACCCGGGGGTTCTGCAGCATGGTGCGCAGAAGCTTGCTGTTCAGGGCCACCCCCGCCAGCTGGGGAATGTTGTAGATGATGAAATCCGTGTGGGGAGCGGCGGAGGAGATATCGTTCCAGTACTGGGCGATGGCGTGGTCGGGCAGATGGAAGTAGATAGGCGGGATGGCCGCGATGGCGTCCACGCCCAGGCTCTCCGCATGGGCGGCCAGCTCCATGCTGTCGGCGGTGTTGTTGCAGGCCACATGGGCGATGAGCACGATCCGCCCCTTGGCGGCCGCCGCCACGTTCTCCAGCAGCAGCTTCCGCTCGGCTACGGACTGGTAGATGCACTCGCCGGAGGAGCCGCCTACATACAGGCCCGTGACTCCCTTACCGATCAGATACTCCGTCAGCGCCCGGACGCGCTGGGGGCAGACGGCCCCCTGTTCGTCATAGCAGGCGTAGAAGGCGGGGAAAATGCCCCGGTATTTTTCCATTCTCTCGTTCATAACGGTATCCCCCTTCTGTCAGCCCTTCACCGCGCCCATGGTGATGCCCTTGGTGAAGTACTTCTGGAAGATCAGAAAGACGATGATGATGGGCACGGCGGCAAAGGCGGCGCCGGCCATGATGAGGCCGAAGTCCGTGGAGTTTTCCGCCTGCATCTTGGCGATGCCCAGGGAGATGGTCAGGTTCTTGGTGCTGGAGAGCATGATCAGCTGCATGAAATAGTCGTTCCAGGAGTTGATGAAGGTGAAGATGGCCAGGGCCCCCACGCCGGGCTTGATCATGGGATAGGCGATGGTGGTGAAGGTCTTGATCTCCCCGGCCCCGTCGATGCGGGCGGCCTCCAGGATCTCGCCGGGGACGCCCTCGGCAAACTGCTTGATGAGGAAGACGCCGAAGGGCCAGCCCACGATGGGATAGACCACCGCGCTCAGGGTGTTATAGAGCCGCAGGCCGTTCATCTCCCGGATCAGCGGGATCAAGATCACCTGCTTGGGCAGGGCCATGGCGCAGACGATGAGGGTGAAGATCAGCGTCCGCCCGATAAAGCGCTTTTTGGCCAGGGCGTAGCCCGCCAGGGCCGCGGTCAGGCAGGTCAGCAGCATAGCCGCCGCCGCCATCCATATGGTGTTGAGCATCCAGCGGACAGCCGCCGGGACGGTGGGCCCGGTGGAGACCACTGTGGCCGTGCCGTCGTCATTGAAATATTGACTGAAGGGGACGGAGAATTCCCACAGAGGAGCCTTCATCTTGCTCATGAGGGTCTCGTAGTTTTTTATGGTCCACTCGCTGGGCCACCAGGAGGGGGCGGGCGCGTTGATCTCACGCTGGGTCTTGAAGGAGCCGGTGACGATCCAGTAGAGCGGGAAGGTGAACAGCAGCGCCAGGATCACCACCAGCACGAAGGCGACGATCCGGTAGGTCAGGGATTTTCCTTTCAGCATAGCGGCGCCCTCCTTTACGAGTCGGTCTGCCCCAGCTTGAACTGGATGGCAGACAGGATGGCGATGATCACCATCAGCACCACGCCCATGGCGTTGCCGTAACCGAAGCGGTAGAGCTTAAAGGCGGTGTAGTATATGTAATACATGACCGTGTCCGTGCTGTGGTTGGGACCGCCGGAGGTCAGCAGCTGGATCAGGGCGAAGCACTGGAAGGAGTTGATGGTGGTGATCACCAGGATATACAGGGTGGTGGGCATGATCTGGGCCCATTTGACCTTCCAGAAGACCTGGGTCTTGGTGGCGCCGTCCACCTCGGCGGCCTCCACCAGGGTCTTGTCCACGTTGCCCAGGGCGGACACGTACAGGACGATGGGCTGGCCCACGGAGGTGGTGAACAGGATCAGGATGATGCACCAGAGGGCATAGCGGGCGTCGCCCAGCCAGTTGATGTTGTTCTCGATGACGCCGGCGCCCTTGAGCAGGTAGTTGAAAATGCCGTAATAGTTGTTGTACATCCACTTCCACACCACCGTCACCGCCACGGAGCCGGTGACCACCGGCAGATAGAAGATGCAGCGGAAGGCGGAGGTGAAGGCGGGGTGCATGTCGTAGATGGCGGAGGCCACCCACAGGGAGAAGGCGCAGACCGTGGGCACGGAGACCACCACGATCACGATCGTATTTTTCAGGGCCCGCAGGAAGATCTGATCCTGAAAGAGCTCTTTATAGTTATCCAGGCCTATGAAGACATCCACGGTGTTCTTGCCCATGTTGGAGTCAAACAGGCTGGTGTATATGCACATGAACATGGGATATATGACGAAGACTATGAAGAAGAACAGGCTCGGCAGCAGAAACAGATATCCCGCTGTTGTCTCCCGCCTGACCAGGGCCCGGCTCATGCCGGAGGATGATTTTCTCATCAAGGCGTCCCCCTCTCTTTCCCGCATGGGGCGTCATACTGCGCTCAGCGCGCGTTCGGATGGGAACGGCCCTCCCTGCGACAGGGCGCAGGGAGGGCGCTCGCATAAAGGCTTAAGCTTGCTTGCGCAGGCCGGAGCTCCCGGCTCAGGCCTCGGCCGCAGCGGCCGCGTTGGCGTTGGTCACAAAGACAGCCACTTCCTCGGCGATATCACCGCCGGAGCCGATGCGCTGGAGCATATTCCACCACTCGGTACGGGCAGTGGCCCAGCCGGCCGTGACCTGATAGTAGTCACCCAGGTAGGGCATGAGCTTGGTGTACTCCTTCATGATCGCGTTGTCGGCCCAGATGCCGCTCAGGTCGATGCCCTCGGCGGTGTCACGGACGGCAAAGTAGTTGGCGGCCTTGACGGCGGCAGCGGTGCCTTCGCCGTCGCAGAAGTACTTGATGAAGGTCTTGGCGGCCTCGATCTTGGCGGGATCGCCGTTGTCGAAGATGCCGAAGCCCCAGATGCCGCCCTGGAGGGCGCTCTCGCCGGTCTCAGAGGGGAAGGACATGAACTCGATCTTCTGGCCGTTGAGGGTCAGCTCCTCGCCGGTGCCGGCGGAGTTGGGGTTGAGCTGCTGGGCGATGTTCCAGCAGAAGGCCATCTTCAGGGTCTCGTTGTAGAACAGGGCGATCTCGTCGCCGCCCACGATGCCGGCGTCAAAGTCGATGCCGTCCATGCCCTTGAGCAGCTCCAGAGCCTTCACGTTCTCCTCGCTGTCCGCGGTGTAAGCGGTGTGCTCGGCGTTGGTGAAGGTGCCGCCGTACAGGTTGTTGATCAGAGCGCGGGTGCCCTGGTCGCCGCCCTGGCCGCCGCAGAACACAGCGGCGACGGTGCCGCCGAAGTGGTCATACAGGGCCTTGACAGCCTGAGTGAACTGCTCGGTGGTCCAGGTGTGGCTCTCCAGATCCACATACTGGTCGGCGCCGGCTTCCACGAAGGCGTCATAGTTGATGGCCATGCAGTGGGCGGTCATGACCACGGGGTACTCGTAGCAGGCGCCGTCAGCGGTGAAGCAGGCGGCCACGCAGGCGGGGTTGACCTCGGCCTTGTCGGTGTCATCCCACAGATCGGAGATGTCCACCATGTAGCCCTTGGCGCCCCAGTTGGCGACCAGACGCTCGGGACCTTCCATGATCAGGTCGGGAGCGCCGCCGCCCTCCAGGTTGGAGTTGACCTGGTCGTCGCCGTTGGTGTAGTCCAGATACTCCACGGTGACCTTGATGCCGGTGGCGGCCTCAAAGTCGGCCATCAGGGCGTCCACGGTCTCCGCGTTGCCCCAGTTGCCGATGGGGTAGGTCCACAGAGTGATCTCCGAAGCGGCGGCCGCGGGCTCTTCAGCCGCGGGGGCCTCGGCAGCGGGCTCCTCAGCCGCAGGGGCTTCGGCCGCGGGCGCTTCCGCTGCGGGGGCGCTGGAACCGCCGCCGCAGGCGGCCAGAGACAGCACCATCAGAGCTGCCAGGAGCAGAGCAAGAATCTTTTTCATGTGTTTCCTCCTTTTATATTGGATAAGATGCCCGCGCTGCTTCACGCGGGCTTGTTCCGCTGCGCCGGACATAGACCGGCAGCTTAGCTACTACAAATATTACAAGAATATTAAATACCTGTCAATGCTTTTTTGAAAAAAATTTTCTATTTCCGAAATTTTTGATTATTTCTTACAAAAATTCCAAAATATCCCTGTTCAGACTGCATAAAATGGCGGCGGTTCTGAGAAAATCAGAACCGCCGCGATCAGGAGGATTATACGTGTTTGTCTGCTAAGGCCTGGGCGACCCGGCTCCGGCTGGCCCGGCAGTCGGCCATGTTCCGGCGGCAGAGCTCGGAGAAGAGCACATCCACCACGTAGATCTGGGCGATCTTGGCCTGGGCGGAACCCAACTGCAGGGGGCTCTCATCGGCCCCGCACTGGAGCACCACGTCGGCCAGAGCCGCGCCGGGGGACTTGGGGAAGCGGGTGACCAGGATGCTCTTTCCGCCCCGCTCCCGGGCCCGGGTCAGGGTCTCCAGCATGTCCCGGGTGGCGCCCGAGTAGGAGAAGAACAGGATCACGTCCTCCGCCTCCATGTTGGTGGCGGCGATGACCTGCATATGGGAGTCGGACACGGCGAAGAACTTGCCGCTGGCCGTGGAGAACAGATGGGCCGCCTCCTGGGCCAGCACCATGGAGCCGCCCTGGCCCATGCACAGCACCTTCCCGGCCTTCTCCATCAGGTCTACCGCCTGGCTCACAGCCTCCGGCTTCAAGAGCTCCATGGTCTGGGTCAGGGCCCCCACGTGGGCGTTATAGAGCTTGAGGCAGACCTCGGGCAGGCTGTCCTCCGCCTCTACCTGGCCGGAGAGGGGGTTGGACCCTGCGAAGCGCTGCTGGGCCGTGGACTGGGCCAGGGCCAGCTTGAAGGCGTTGTAGCCCTTGTAGCCCAGGCGGCGGCAGAAGCGGGAGATGGTGGCCTCCGCCACACCGCTGGCCTCCGCCAGCTCCGAGATGGACATGAACTGGACCTCCTGCTGGTGGGCGATCACATAGTCGGCGGCCCGCTTCTCGGCGATCGTGAGATTGTAATATTCCGCGCTGATCTTCTCAGACACGCTTCCGGCGTCTGTAGGCATGGTCTTCTCTCCTTATTTCTCGTCCAGGATCTCTCCGATGAGCCCGTCGGCCATGCCCAGCATCCGGGGCAGATGGAAGGGGCCCTTGAAGGTAGAGCCCTTGCAGGGGGGCTCTGTGGGCTTGCCGTCCCGGCGCAGATAGCCGTACCACTCGCCGTAGGCCGGGTCGGAAAAGTGGGCTTTGCAGTAATCCAGGGTCCGGAAGAACCAGTCCAGGTACTTCTCCTCCCCCGTGTCCCGGTAGAGCATCAGGGAGGAGATGACGATCTCGTTGTGGGGCCACCAGAGCTTCATATCGTGCTCATAGGCCTCGGGGGGGCGGCCCAGGGCGTCGATGAAATACAGCAGCCCGCCGTATTCCTTGTCCCAGCCGGCCTCGATGGCCCAGTCGAAAATCTGGGCGGCCTTCTCCACCAGCTCCGTCCTGCCCGTGCGCTTGGCATAGTCCAGCAGGAACCAGACGCCCTCGATGTCGTGCCCCGGGTTGACCGTGCGGCCCTCGGTGTAGTACAGCCGGGCCTCCCCCTCCGGGCCCACGTTCTCCAGGACGCATTTCAGCTCCGGCTTCACGTGGTAGCGGAAGATCTCCTCCACGCACTGTTCGGCCCGCCGGTCATAGAGCGCGGCGCGCTCCGGATCGCAGCGGCGCAGGACGGCGGTCACGTTCAGATAGATCATGGGGGTGCCGAAGGCGCGGCCCGTCCGGGTCTCCGGCTCCGTCTTGGGCCCCAGGCCCGTGGGGTCGGGCATGCCCCGGCTCAGGTCCCAGTACAGCTCATAGGCCCGGCGGGCCCGCTCCAGGCAGGCCTTATCCCCGGTGACGCCGTAGTACTCGGCGTTGGCCATGGCGTAGAAGGCCTCGGAGAAATAATAGCGCCGCTGGCGCAGGGGCTTGCCCTCCGCCGTAACGGTGAAGTACATCCGCCCCGCCGCCTTGGGGTTGATGCAGTATTTTTCCATGAAGTCCAGGCAGCTTTTGGAGGCCTCCAGCCACTCAGGCCGGGGCCCGTAGAGATGGCAGAGCCAGGCAAAGGTCCAGCCGCAGCGGCCCTGCATCCAAACGCTCTTATCCGTGGAGAAGATCTTCCCCTCCCGGTCCAGACAGGTATAGACGCCGCCGTGCTCCCGGTCCAGGCCGTTGCGGAGCCAAAAGTCCGCGCAGCGGTCCAGCTCCTCCCGGATCCACTGCCGCGCCTCGATGAGTTTTTCCCGCTCCATCGATCCGCCCTCCTGATTATTGAAGTGTATTCCATCATATCATCCTCGAAAGAATTTTTCAACCGTAATATTTTTTAAAAATTATTTGCATTTCCTAATGACAGGCCCCGGCCGGCCGTGGTATACTGTTTAAAGACTGCAATACATACAGGAGGTCCCTCTATGGAATTTCTTGGCATCGAGATCGAGATAAATAACCTGCCGGAGCTGGACCCGGCCTTTATACCCCTTCACAAGTTCAACGAGGCCTTTTTAAAGACGGCCCGCAAGCCGGTGGGCATCGCGGTGGAGCGCTCCGGCGGGGAGATGGCCGTCTGCCGGACCTTCATCCACGGGACGGAGGCCCTCCGGGCCGCCGATCACTACTACATCAACCGCCTGGTGAAGACCATGCTCTGGATGAAGGGCGGCTTCCGGGTCTATGTCAGCGGGGACGAGGATAGCTATCAGTACCTCTGCCGGGCCTTCGGCCCCGGCGGCGAGCAGGAGTTTGACTGGGACTATATGGCCGGGGTCTTTGAGCACCCCTTCGAAGTGCTGGCGGTGGACCGGCTGCCGGAGAGCAAGGACTCCCCCAAGGCCATCGGCGGCCACCTGGAGGGCTGCCGCATCGGCTTTGACGCCGGGGGCAGCGACCGGAAGGTCTCCGCCGTCCTGGACGGGGAGACGGTCTACTCCGAGGAGGTGGTCTGGTTCCCCAAGCTCAACAGCGACCCGGACTACCACTACGAGGGCATCGTGGCCGGGCTGAAGGCCGCGGCGGCCCATCTGCCCCGGGTGGACGCGGTGGGCGTCTCCTCGGCGGGAGTGTTCATCAACGACCGGACCATGGCCGCCTCCCTATTCTTGCAGGTCCCCAAGGACCTGTTCGATCAGAAGGTGAAGGATATCTATCTGCGGGCCATCCGGGACTGCTTTGGGGACGTGCCCTGCTGCGTGGTCAACGACGGGGACGTGACTGCCCTGGCCGGGGCCATGAGCCTGGAGGACAGCAACATCCTGGGCCTGGCCATGGGCACCAGTGAGGCCGGCGGCTATGTGGACGAAAACGGCTGCATCACCGGCTGGCTCAACGAGCTGGCCTTCATCCCCGTGGACGCGAACCCCGCCGCCATGCGGGACGAGTGGTCCCTGGACATTGGCTGCGGCGTGAAGTACTTCTCCCAGGACTCCGTCATCAAGCTGGCCCCCGCCGCGGGGATCGCCCTGGAGGAGAGCCTGTCCCCGGCGGAAAAGCTGAAGGCCGTGCAAGTGCTGATGGAGGCCGGGGACGAGCGGGCCGCCGCCATCTACCGGAGCATCGGGGTGTACCTGGCCCACAGCCTGGCCCTGTACCATGAGCTCTACCACTACCGGCACGTGCTGCTGCTGGGCCGGGTCATGTCCGGCAAGGGGGGCGACGCGCTGCTGGCTGCCTGCCGGGCCGCTCTGGAGAGCGAGTATCCGGAGCTGGACCGGGCCATCCACATCGCCCTGCCGGACGAGAAGTTCCGCCGGGTGGGCCAGTCCGCCGCGGCGGCCTCCCTGCCGGCGCTGAGAGATTGAGGAGGAAGCCACATGAAAAAACATATCGTCTGCTTCGGGGACTCCAACACCCACGGCTACTGCGCCGAGCCGGCCGACTGCGCCGAGGGGGGCGACCGCTTCAATGAAAACGAGCGCTGGACCTGCCTGCTGCAAAAGGCCCTGGGGGAGGACTATCTGGTGCTGGAGGAGGGCCTCTCCGGCCGCACCACTGTCTTTCCCGACCCGCTGCACGAGTGCATGTCCGGTCTGGACGCCATCTACTCCTGCCTGATGAGCCATGAGCCGGTGGACCTGCTGATCATCATGCTGGGCACCAACGACACCAAGGAGCGCCTGGGCGCCAACGCCGCCTGCATCGGCATCGGCATGGAGCGCCTGGCCCTGAAGGCCGCCACGGTCCCCGCCTGGCGGGGCGGGAAGCCCAACATCCTCATCATCGCCCCGCCCCATATCGGGGAGGGCATGTACTTAGACCCCTGCGGCGAACCCATGGGCCTGGGCTGCCCGGAGAAATCCCGGGGCCTGGCCCCCCGCTACGCGGAGCTCTGCGCCCGGCTGGGCTTTGCCTTTCTGGACGCGGAGGGCCTGGCGGAGTTCAACAAAAAGGACTGCATGCACCTGACCCGGAGGGGCCACCGGCAGCTGGCCGAAGCCCTGGCCGGGCTGGTCCCCACGCTTTTAGGCGGCCATGGCCAATAAGTTCTTCGACCCGGAGAGCTATGCCTGGAAGCCCTTCGGCCTGATCGCCGACCTGTTTCTGCTGAGCCTGCTGTGGCTGCTGTGCTGCCTGCCGGTGTTCACCGCCGGGGCGTCCTGCGCCGCGCTGTACGACGCGGCGGTCCACGGCTTTCGCCGGGGGGAGCCCAATCCTATCCCCCGCTTTTTCCGGACCTTGAAGGCGGAGCTGAAGCCCGGCTGCCTGGCTTTCCTGCTGCTGGGGGGCCTGTGGCTGCTGTGCCTGCTGGCCCTGCGGCTGCTGATGTCCCTGCCCCTGTCCGAAAACCTGGCCTTTGCCGTGGAGGGGGCCGGGCTGCTTTTGCTGCTGCTGGCCGCGGGGCCCCTGTGCTGGGCCTTTCCCCTGCTGTCCCGCTTTACATTTACCGGCAGGGGCCTCTGCGCCGCGGCGCTGAAGCTCTCCCTGGCAAAGCTCCCCCTCAGCTTTCTGCTGTCCCTGTCCCTGGCGGGGGCCGCCTGGCTCTGCCGGCGCTTTCTCCTGCCGGTCTTCTTCCTCCCTGCGCTGCTGGCCCTGTTCCACTCCCTGTTTCTGGAGCGGGTCTTCCGGACGTACGGAGCTTAGAACCTCATCCGCAAAAGCCCACCGGGAATTCTGCCTCCAGGTGGGCTATATCTTGCGATTTTTTCCTTTTTTCGGTATGATAGAGATATCATAAATTTAGGGCGCAGGGTGCCCTGTCCAATAGGAGGAAGCTTGCGTATGGACCCAGTCAAGAAGGCTTATACCCGTTCCTATCAGGCCGTCTTCAACGTAGGGGCCCGCTGCCTGCCCTGGCGGCGCCCCATCCCCGTCTCCGGCATGGGCAGCACGGCGAGGATCCCGGAGCTGCTGAAAAAAGAGGAGGTCAAAAAGGTGCTGATCGTCACGGGCCCCACGGTGGGCAGGCGGCTCGGCCCCAGGATCACGTCCGAGCTGGACCGGGCGGGGATCGCCTACGCCGTCTTTGACCGGGTGGAGGCCAACCCTTCCGTCAACACGGTGGAGGAGATCCGGAGGCAGTACCTGAAAGACGGCTGCCGGGGCTTTATCGCCCTGGGCGGCGGCTCCCCCATGGACGCGGCCAAGGCCGCCGCGGCCCGGGTGGCGCGGCCCAAGGCCCAGCTGGGCCAGATGGCGGGGCTGCTGCGGGTGCACAAAAAGCTCCCGCCCCTCATCGCGGTGCCCACCACGGCGGGCACCGGCTCGGAGACCACCATCGCCGCTGTCATTACCGACAGCGGGACCCACCACAAATACGCCCTGATGGACCTGTGCCTGGTGCCGAAATACGCGGTGCTGGACCCGGAAATGACCCGGGAGCTGCCGCCCAAGGTCACCGCCGCCACGGGCATGGACGCCCTGACCCACGCAGTGGAGGCCTACATCTGCTGGACCTATAACACGGAGGAGAGCATCCGTCTGGCCGAGGAGGCCGTCTGCGGCGTGTTCCGGTATCTGGAGCGGGCCTACCGGGACGGGAACGACATGGAGGCCCGGACCCAGATGCTTTTAGCCTCCTACAAGGCGGGCTTTGCCTTTACCCGGGCCGGCGTGGGCAACGTCCACGCCATCGCCCACACCCTGGGCGGCCTATACAACACGCCCCACGGCCTGGCAAACGCCGTGATCCTGCCCATCGTCCTGGAGGACTACGGCGAGGCGGTGCAGGAGAAGCTGGCGCACCTGGCGGAGCTGGTGGGTCTGGCCCCCTCCGGCAGCGAGGCGGAGAAGGCTAAAGCCTTTGTGGCCGAGATCCGGGCTATGAACAAGCGCATGGAGATCCCCACTGGCTTTGACTTCATTCAGGAGAAAGACATCCCCCAGATGATCAGCTGGGCCTTGGCGGAGGCCAACCCTATCTATCCGGTGCCGGTGCTCTATGACCGGAAGCGCTGCGAGAGGGTCATCCGCCGGATCATCGCGGAGGCGTGACATGGACCGCTATCGAGTTTCCGGAGGACTACACCGGTGAGAAGTACGACTGGGACACGCTGAAAAGCCCAGCGGGAGGCAAAACTCCCGCTGGGCTTTGACTTTCTCTGTTTTGTTACAGGCCGACGGATTTCAGCGCCTGGTCCAGGTCGGCGATGATGTCCTCCGGGTCCTCCAGGCCCACGCTGAAGCGGATAAAGCCCTTTCTGAATTTCTCGGGATAGAGATCGATGCGCTCGTCGTAGCTGGGCTGGGGGAAGATCAGGCTCTCATCGTGCCCCAGGGACACGGCGAAGGTCACCACCTTCAGCGCGGCGCAGAAGCGCTCCACCGTCTTATCGTCCGTGTTGACGCCAAAGGAGATGACGCCGCCGTAGCCGTTTTTCATCTGGCGCTTTGCCAGGTCGTGGCCAGGATTGCTGGGCAGCCCCGGATAGGAGACGAAGGTGACGTTCTCCCGGCTCTCCAGCCACTCGGCGATCTTCTGGGTCGATTCGTTGATCCGCTGCATCCTCAGCGGGAAGGTGACGGAGCCCCGGAAGATCTGCCAGGCGTTGAAGGGGCTGATAACGGAGCCCACATTGACCTGGGCCTCGTAGCGGATCCGGTCCATGGTCTCCAGGTCGTTGGAGAGGATGGCGCCCCCCTGGGCGTCCCCGTGGCCGTTGATGAATTTTGTCAGGGCTTCCACCGCGAAATCCGCGCCCAGCTGGAGGGGCTTCTGGTTGTAGGGCGAGGCGAAGGTGTTGTCCACAGACACCAGCGCGCCGTTTTCATGGGCGATCTTCACGACCGCCTCGATATCCGTCACGCCATTGGTCGGGTTGTCCGGCGTCTCGATATGGACCAGCCGGGTGCCCGGCGTGATGGCTTTCCGCACCTCGTCCAGGTCCGTCATGTCCACCATGACCGTCTCCACGCCGAACTTCCGGTTGAACAGCTCGTGGAACAGCCGGTAGACCGCCATATAGCTGACCTTGGGGTACACGACCCGGTCCCCGGTCTTCAAAAGGGTCCAGAACAGCGCGTGCAGCGCAGCGACCCCGCTGGCCAGCACGATCGCGTCACCGGCCCCATGGAGCGCCGCCACTTTCTCTTCCAGCCAGTGCTGGTTCGGGTTGCCGTTGCGGGAATACATCAGCAGGTCGGTGGACGAATAATTCACCTGGGACAGGTCGTCCGGCAGCTTGAAGCTGTTCGCCATATGGAGCGGCCGGCGGACCGCTCCGGTCCCCTCGTCGTAATCCGTGCCCGTGTGGATCGCCTGGGTCGCGAGCCCGTAGCCCTCGTACTTGTTTTCCTTCTTAGCCATGCTTATCCTCCTTTTGGCCGGCTTGGATCTCCGCCCCGTCTCAGGCTCCCAAGCGTCCGGACGGAGAGCCGGTCACAGAAAATTGAATATAGCTTACAGGATGCGTCCTTTTTTGTCAAGTACAATCGAATAGGAAAGCGCCTATAGACGTACAGAGCGGCGTCTATAGGCGCTTTACAGCGGCAAGGTCCTGAAAAACGACCGGAAGGTCAATTACTGCTGGTGGCGGCGCTCTTTCTGGTCACGGTGGCCGTCTATTGGTTCAATCTGGACACGAAGCTGGTCACGCTCATCGAGAAGCCCATGATGAAGCACTACGACGAGATGGAGCGGGACCACCGGCTGTGACCGGAGGAGGCCGGCAAGGCCCAGCGGGACGCGATCCCCGCTGGGCTTTTTGCCTGTCAAGAAAGCCAGTGCCATTAAGACATTTTACCCGTGTCCTGATCTCCTGCGATACACTTGAAAAAGGAAACAAGCTATGTTATTAATATTATGAGAGGCTTCATGCCCCTGTTTCAAGAAAAATACTGGCATTGCCGGTATCTCTTACAGAAGTTTTTCAGCCATACTGCCCGCGGCGGAGGCGTTATTTGTGATGATCGATTCACATATTCATCTCTCTCATTTTTCATATCAAGGCGAATTCCCGTTTCTGGCGTTAGAGGACGGTCAGTATCGCATTTGCAGGGGTACGAGAGAACAATTGATCCAAGCCATGAAGGCCATGGACGTTCGCGCCTGCATTGAGCCGGCTATCGATATCGAGTCAAATCAGCGGCTCCTCGCTCTCGCGAAACAATATCCCGGTTTCATATTTCCGGCAGTAGGGGTCCATCCGACCCGGACTTTTCAATATAGGACGATCGGAAAAGACGGCGCTCCAACCGATCTGAAGCTGAGTTTCAAACAGCGGGCGCAAATTGCCGAATACGCCGAAGAACCAGAAGTAGTAGCTATCGGGGAGACAGGCCTGGATTATCATCTCGCGAGGAAAGACCAGCACAGGATCCTTCAAAAATTGTGGTTCATCTACCAGCTGAGGGTCGCCAAGCAAAAATCGCTTCCGGTCATTCTTCACATTCGTGAAGCGGACAGAGACGCGATCCGTATTCTAAAAAGACATATGCCTTTCCCGCAAGGCGGCGTTTGTCATTGCTTTAACGGTTCAGCAACGTTAGCGGGCGTCTATACCTCCATGGGCTTCAAGCTCGGTATCGGCGGATCACTTTTGGCAAGCACGCCTCATAGCGGCGAATTGGAGCAGGCTGTCATCCAAACCCCACTGACCTCTCTCCTGCTGGAAACTGACGGCCCCTACGTAAAACCTGACTGTCCAGAGTTTTCAAGGAAGCAGCTAAAAAAGGCGCGGAATTCCAGTCTGGTCCTTCCCGCCGTAGCAAAACGTATCGCGGAATTAAAAGGCACTACGGCGGAAGAGGTTTTAAACATCACGTCAAAAAACGCGATCCAATTATTTAAGCTTAAAGAGGAATAAGAGGAGGAACAGATCATGGGCAAAAAGATCATCGTGGTGAACGCCGGGCCGAGGAAGGGCTGGAACACGGACACCCTGCTCACGGAGGCGGCCAAGGGGGCGGCGTCCGCGGGCGCGGAGCTGGAGCGCTTCGACCTGTTCCGGCTGGAAAAATATACGGGCTGCATCTCCTGCTTCGGATGCAAAAGGGAGCAAAACAAGGGCCGCTGCATGTGCCGGGACGGCCTGACCCCGGTCCTGGACGCCATCCGCCAGGCGGACGGGCTGATCCTCGGCTCTCCGGTCTACCTGGGAGAGCTGACCGCGTCCTTTCGCGCGCTCTATGAGCGGCTGGTGTTTCAGAATCTCACCTATAATGCGGAGACTCCCTGCTGCAACCGGCGCCCGGTCCCCGTGCTGCTGATCGCGACGAGCAACGCGCCGGACACGGCCTACCTGGACCTGCTTCAAAACTACCGGCAGACCCTGAGCCGTTTTGTGGGGCCCGCGGAGGTCTTTGTCAGCGGGGACACCCTCCAGCTGAGGGATTACAGCAAGACGGACTGGAAATGGTCCCTGTTTGACCCGGAGGCAAAGCAGCGGCGGCATGAGACGGTATTCCCCCAGGAATGTAAAAAAGCCTTTGAGTTGGGGGCCGCTATGGCAAAACGGGCATAGGTTTTTGGGCAAGGATATGAAAAAGGAGCTGTAGCTGCTACAGCTCCTTTTTGCTCGCGGGTCCGCGGCCTACGGCCGCAGCTGTTTGCGGATGGTCAGAATATTCTGCCCGTCCTCGTATGCGTACTCAACGCTGTCCATGGTCCTTTTGACCATGAAGATCCCCAGGCCGCCCGCCTGCCGCTCGTCCGCGGAGAGCGTTGTGTCCGGGTCGGGCTTTGCCAGCGGGTCATAGGGTTTCCCCCGGTCGAGGAACGTGATGCGCACCGCCGGCGGCTCCACACGCACGGTGGCCGGCCCCGGGGCCGGGTCATAGGCATAGTGGGCGATGTTGCCGAACAGCTCGTCGATAGCCACGTCGATCTGCCGCTTGGCCTTCTCCGGGCAGTCCAGCTCCCGCAGCCGCTCGTCCACAAAAGCCGTTACAACGGGGATATTCTCCACGGTGGCCTCCGCCGTGATCTCGTTGGGGGCGGAGACGCGCTTTTTTTCCTTGAACGTCAGGCTGAGCATGGTGATATCGTCAAACTGGGGGGCGTCTTCCACAAAGGCGTTGATGTCCTCCCTCACGGCCGCAAGCAGCCGGTCCGGGGACAGACCGGCGTTGGCGTTCAGCACTGCCTCCAGCCGCGCCATGCCATACAGCTCGTTGCGCCCGTTGGCCGCCTCCGTCACGCCGTCGGTGTACTGGAACAGGCTGTCGCCCGGCTCCAGGGTCATCGTCCCCATTGTGTACCGGGTGTTCTCCATCCCCGCCAGCACGAAGCCGGCGCGGATCTTGTAGGGCGCGTAGGCCCCGTCCTTTCTCCGGATAAAGGGGAGCTCGTGGCCGGCGTTGACATAGTTAAATTGGCCGGTCTCCAGATCCAGCACCCCCTCAAAGGCGGTGATGAACATCTCCTCGCTGTTTCCCTCGCACAGCAGGCGGTTGACCTCCATGAACACCTCGCCCAGGTCCCGGCCCGGGGCCGTATGGTCCTTGATCAGGGTCTTTCCGATCACCATGAACAGCGCCGCGGGGACCCCTTTGCCGGATACGTCCGCCATAACGATAGCCAGGTGGGTGTCGTCCACCATGAAAAAGTCGTAAAAGTCGCCGCCCACCTCCTTGGCCGGGTCCATGGAGGCGAAGATGTCGAACTCCTTTCGGTCCGGGAAGGGCGGGAAGATGCAGGGGAGCATGGACGCCTGAATGTTGCGGGCGATATCCAGCTCCGCACCGATCCGCTCCTTTTCCGCCGTCACGGCGGTCAGCTGGCGGATGTGCTGATCCAAGGAGCAGGCCATCGTATTAAAGGCCTGCGCCAGATCGCCGATCTCGTCGTTCCGGCGTACCGCCGCCTGATGGGTCAGATCCCCGCCGCTGATGTGCTCCACATCCGCCCGAAGCTCCAGCAGCGGGCCGGTGATCCGGCGGGAAAAGCTGCCGCTGAGGGCGATCACCGCCATGATGATGATCAGGAACACGGCCAGCGAGAGCAGCCCCGCGCGCAGGATGCTCCTGTCCATGGTATCGGCGGTGGCGTCGGTCTTGGCGGCGATATCGGCGCGGATATCCTCCGCCGGGGCCGTCACCATCTCCGCCGGGACGTGGACCGCCAGAGTCCAGTTCGCGGAGGCGATGGGGGCATAGGCGTAGTAGAGGCCGCCGGAGGTAGAGACGACGCCGGCCGTCCCGCTGAGGATGTCCCCGGCCGCCTCGCGGGCCGGGCAGTCCGGATCCCGGACGTTTTCAAAGCTCCCGTCGTACTCCATCCGGGGAGAGACGATGATGTCCCCGGCCCTGTCCACCAGGAACGCGTAGGAGCCCGGGCCGAAGTCGATGTCCAGCACCGAGCGGCAGAGATCCTCCACCATCACGTCGATGCACACCACGCCGGCGAACCGGTCCTCCCGGTCATACACCGGCGCGGAACAGGTGAGCATCAGCCCGCGGCCGAAGGTGTCCATATAGGGGTCCGTAAAGATGACCCCACCGGCCTCCTTGGCCGGGAAATACCAGGAGGCCGCCGAGTAGTCGAAATACTCGTCGGTCAGGTCGGACCGCTCGTCGTAGTTGAGCATGAACCCGCTCTCGGTGCACAGATAGATGGAGGCGATCATGCCGGAGTCTCCGGTCATCACCGGCTGCCACATATGGACCAGGTTGGCAAGCAGGCCGATCTCCTCCTGTATGGCCGGGCGGTCCGTCTCCCCGTCGCGCAGGACCAGCTGCATGGTATAGGTGTAGCGGCTCTCCGTGTCGGGCGGCAGGACCTCCTTGGGGACATAGGCGTCCGGCTCCTGGTAGAGCCGGTGGGCGTAAAAGGCAAAGTCGCGCACATGGCCCGCGTAGCGCTCCAGCTTCTCGTTGACCACGCCGGCCTCGCTCTGCACCCCTTTAAAGAGGTTCTGCTCCAGCTGGGCAAGAAGGGCCTCGCTGCCGGCCGAGGCTCTGGCTGTCCCGCAGCACGGTATCCCGCAGGGCGGTCAGACTTCCGGCCCACAGAAAGCCTGTGAGCATCAGGGCCGCTACGCACAGCAGCAGCACCATCCGCTGCACCTGCCGGCGAAGCGGGCTCCGTCTGCCGTTTTTCCCGTTTCGGTCCTCCATCCGTTCACTCAATGGTCAGGATATCCGCGAATCCCGTGACATCAAAGATCTCCATGATCGTCTCGTTCACATTCCGCAGCGTCATGGTCCCCTGCCTGTTCATGGTCTTCTGGGTGCTCAGCAGCACCCGCAGCCCCGCTGAGGACAGGTACTCCAGCCCGGCGAAATCCATCGTCAGCTCTTTGACCCCGTCAAGGCTCTGCTTCAGCTCCCCCTCCAGCTGGGGAGCGGTTGTGGTATCCAGCCGCCCGGTCAGCGCCAGATCAAGGCGGCTTCCGTCCCGGTTCTTTGTATCGTCATGGTTTTACCTCCTGTATCAGTCGTTCAGTCCTCCGGTTCATCCGGCAGGCGCATTTTCGGTACATGGATGGGGAAAGGCCCCGTCTGTCAGGGCGTGGAACGCCCCGAACACCACGCTGGTCCGCTTATAGCTGAGCCCCACCAGGTGGTAATTGGCCGCGGCGGTTCAGCCGGGCCGGCTCCGGCACCTTCACGATGGACACCGGCAGAGGGTTATCCTCCAGGACCAGCTCCTTCTCCGTGGCCCGCAGGCGCACGGAAAAATAGGGGTAGCGCTCCATGGCCTTGTCCAGGGCCCGTCGCAGCGGCTCCGGCTCTATCGGGTTTTTCAGCGTCACCCGCACGCTGAAGGCGTTGGCAAAATCCCGGTTCGCTCCGTAAAACATAGCGAGACTTACCGGCGCGAGTTTTGTGATCCCCACTTTTTCTCTCCTTTCGTAGGACCGTCCGCGGCCGGGCAGCCTGCCCGGCCCGCATGACGCGACTTCTTATCCAAATTACATTATACAGATTTTCCGCTCCGTTTCAGGCTTTTCGATTGGATTTAACTGGAAAAATCGTTCCGTTCCAGGCCCAACAGGCTGTCAAAAAACTTAAAACGGCGGCTGAGCGAGAAGGCCCTGCCGCCGTTTTGCGGGGTGTGAAAGCTCGTGACCGCCTGAGATGATTCAGGCGTTCTCTTTTTTTATAAGCTGTAGGCTGCTGTCGCCCAGGATGTCTCTGAGCGCTTCCTGACAGGACTCCGTGTCGCCTGTCATGTAGAGGGTCTGTGTTCCGGCGGGGCCGGCGTCCACAAGGCCGGCGCCGGGGACCTGCACCACCGTGTTGCCGCTGAAAATGGGGAAAGCGTCGCCCCACATCCCGGTCCCGCAGTAGACCGCGCCGCGGGGGCAGTAGAAGGTGTTGCCCGAGATCGTGATGCCTTCGTTCCGGTTGACGTACTGCTCCGTTTCAAAGGAGCTGAGCTGGGACAGGGCGTTGGTGCGGAAGAGCTTGTGGGCATACCAGCCATACCCGGTGTGGATGACCGTGTTGTTCTCAAACCGGAGCTCCTTGTAAACGCTGTCCGGAAGCGCCTGCTCCATATAATTGCAGATGCGCAGGGCCGCCCCGCAGCGCTCGATGATGTTGCCCTCGAAGGTCAGATGGTCGCTGGGGAGCCATTCCGGGGAGTTGGCGACGACCACAAAGACCTTGTTGTCCACATCGTGGATGTAGCAGTTGCGGACCGTGTGGCCGTTGCCGGAGGCGAGGACGGCGCCGCCGGAAAGATAGGGCAGACCGTCCGTATCACTATAGGACTGGATGGAGCCGCCGCAGAAGGATATCTCGCAGTTTTCCACCAGGGTGCCTATGGCATCCGAGTCGCCGTTCAGCCCGGAGACGAGGGGGATGGTGCAGTATTTGAACGCCAAATCTACGACCGCCCCGCCGGTGCCGGTGTTGCCCGGGGCATATCCAAAGCCGATGGCATTGATGTCCTGTATCACGTCGATGGCCGCAAAGACCTCGCCGGGGTTTCCGGCGTCGCACCGGAGGTACAGCGGACCATACATCTGCTGCCGGATGAAGCCGGCGGTCACATCAAGCCCATGAAGCGGCATTTCCGAGAAAAAGCTCAGGTCCTCCGTCATGCCGGTCTCCACGGTCCAGGCGGAGCCGTCAGATGCGTCCATATACGTCTCGCCGTTCCAGCCGGGCAGGCACATGGTCCCCCAGCTTGTATCGCCGTCAAAGAATATCCCCACCACATTGTGGAGCTCGGTATCAAAGCGCCAGATCTTTCCGCCGTCCGGTGTCTCGGCATACAGCTCCCAGCGGCCGGGGTCGGCCATGCCCTCTACCGAGCCGCTGATGATCGGCTTGGGGCCCTGGCCGTAGGCGGCGTAGGTCACATTGTCCAGACCTTGGATCTCGTAATCATTGAGAGGATAGACCCCGCCGCGCTCAAAAAGGACGGCGTCGCCGGCGCGGAGCTTCCCGGAAAAGAAAAGGTTCTTCAATCCCTGGACGGAGGCCAGCGCGTCGTCGGGGGAAGTACCGCTGTTGGCGTCGTCCCCGGTCAGGGAGGATATGTACCAGGCGTTCCCGGTATAGCTGCGCCCCTGCTCCCATGTGCCGGAGCTGACCACATCGATATGGCTGTTCAGGATCGCGTCCCTGGCCCGGGCGGCGCTTGCAAGCGCGGGGTCGCTCCAATCGGTTTCGGGGACCTCATTCACGGCCTTGCCGTAGACCTCCGGCAGAGCCTCGGTCAGGCGAAGCACGGCCCTGATGGCTTCCTCCCGTGTCAGAGGATCGGACAGGCGCATGGTCGCGTTGGCGGCATCGCAGTCAAAAAGGGCCTTTCCGCTGATCTTGGAGCAGCTCCCGAGGGAGTAAAAATAGGCGCTGACATCGTAGGTCCAGCCGGGTACGTTTCCGGGATTATCCTCAAAGGGGCTGGGCTCGGCCCAGTTTTCAAAGATATCCTTAGAGGGTGAAAGCTCACCCCAGATATCACCGCACAGACCATTCACATCCAGCCAATACCGGTGGATCTCACCGCCCATCCCCATAAGACAGGCGGCCTCGTACACCATGAGCATCCCGTCGTCTCTGCGCATCGGGGAGGTCGTGTCGAGAGCCTTTTGGGCGAGCTCCTCCCATCCCGGCAGGAGCTCAGGCCGGTACACGCCCAGCATCCCGGAGACGAGCCTTGCGCATTGGTCAAAGCTCACGGCGGAGGAATAGTCCCCCTGAAGCTCCGCGGGGACGATGCCGGCCTCGATCGCCCGGAGAAGCTCCACATCCGTTACCGGCTCCGGCGTCGGCGCGGACTCATCCGAGATCGGTCCGCCGCTTTCTGTTTCTTGATCCTTTAGGTCCGCGGAGCTGTTGTCAGAGGGCGCCCCGCATGCGGACAACATAAGAACTGCAAGGATCAGGCAAAAAAGTCTTTTCATGGCGACCTCCTTGTTATTTCATTTGATAGGGGCTCATATTGATTTACATTATTATACAAGTTCGTGGGGTGGGAAGCAATACAGAAATTGAGCGAAAGCTCCGTTCTTTGTGTTGATACCTCAATTGACTTTGCAGCCTCTGCTTTTCTTGCATAGGGGCCTGTTACCGGGAAGTTCATGCAAAGCGCTTTTTCAGAAAAATGCCGCTTGAGCGGGCCGCTATGCCTGACTTGTAAGCATACAAAAATCCACTGGGGCAAAAGATCCCCGGTGGATTTTTTTGCAGGTTGTTGAAACATCGAAATAACTCGATTAATATATCAAAACGGTCGATTTGACCCACAAAGAGGTACGAAGCATGAATCTGCACCGGCGTTGAACAGTCGGTGCAGATTTTTCCCTATTGGATGGACCTCCCCAATTCGTAGGCGTCTGTCAGTTCTTTTTTTCCGTCGATATCGCCGGGCTGGGTCACATAGCCGCACAGCACCTTGCCGATGCTCTGCCAGCCCATGTGCTTTTCCAGGCGGTCATACCAGTGCTCGCTCTCCTCAAAACCCGCGCCCTCCGCGGCCATGAGCAGTACGCTCTGCTTTTTGGGGTTCCTGGTATGAGGGTCGCACTCGGCCACGGCGAACAGGCGGTCAAAGGCGTTTTTCAGGAAACCGGAGATGAACCAATAGTACAGCGGCGAGGCCAGGACCACCACATCCGCCTCCCGGTAGGCGGGATAGATCTTCTCCATGTCGTCCCGCTGGACGCAGGGGTGCGCCTCCTCCTTGCCGCCTTGCCAGCAGCCCAGGCAGCCGTTGATCCGCATCGTAGAGAGCGGGAACTCTGTGACCTGATGGCCTGCCTCCCGTGCGCCTTTGGCGAAGGCTTCTGTCAGGGCGGAGGTGTTGCCGTTCCTGCGTGGGCTCCCGTTTAGAATAATGATCTTCTTTCCCATAGGTATCCTCCTATAAAGCTCAAAGATGGCCTGGAATTACCTTTTTCCATCGTTGTTTTATCATTATACCATAACCGCGAAGCGGGGATGGTATAATTCAGCCATGTTTTTCGGTTGCCGCGAAAGCGGCGAGAAAAACGGCATAAAATCTATAATAGCCGTCCTGCGGCTATTATACCATGTACAAGATAAGAAACAAGTACACACTTTTGAGAAAGAAACTGGCTTGCGGGTAAGGCTGTACGGAACCGGCTCCCGGCGCTGCTTTGTGCTCACGCGTTATTAAAATTCGTAGCTCTCTCCGTCCTCGGGTATGAGGATGGCCTGGCCGATGCCTCTGGCGGCCAGCTTTTCCCGGAGAGTCTTCCGGGTGAGCGTGGCGTGGGGGACGTTGTCCATGTGGCTGGCGATGATAGCCGCGTCCGGGGCCGCCTTATAGACCTCATACAAGTCTGCGTCGTCCATGATGAGCCGCCCATAGTCCTGCAGCACAGCGGCGCAGTTGTTGGTGATGATGACCTGGGGCCGGTACTGCTCGATGGTCTCCTTCACCTCCGGGCACCAGACGGTGTCCCCGCAGAGATAGAGCGTCTTTTCACCGGGGGCCCGGAAAATATAGCCGCTGGCGTCCCCGCAGGGCTTCTCCGTACCGTGGACGGCTTTCACCTTGATGAGCTCCATGTCCCCCAGGCGGGCGACCTTCCACAGAACACGCACATTCTTCATGCCGGAATAGGCCAGATAGTCTGCGTCCTGCTGGCTCTGGGCAAAAATGGGGATGCGCTTATCCATCCTCTCGCAGCCCTTGCCGGAGGGGCTCAGGCCGATGTGGTCCATATGCACATGGGTGCAGAGATAATAGTCCACGCCCCGGTTGATCTCTTTGACCGGCATAGGCAGAGGGCAGCGTGGGACCATGATCCAGGTGTGCCGCGGGTCCGCCACCTTCCAGGTGGCGCTGTGGTCGATCACCGGCTTTTTCCGGGGATCGCCCTTCCGGTTCATGGCCACCAGCAAGGGCATGACGGCAAAGCAGCCCGACATATGCTGGCGCGTCAGCCAGGGGTCCACTAAAAAGGTTTTCCCGGCGTATTCTATCTTGACAGTGGCGCTGCGGATCTGTTGAAATTTCATCGTTCGTTCTCCTTCTACTACAATATATTTGGTCGTAAGCTTGACCGCCAGTCAAGGATACGTCCATCTCGTTGCTTAAGCTGTTAG
>CANQTO010000023.1 GCA_947626785.1 uncultured Oscillospiraceae bacterium | reverse complement strand
CTCCGACGAGGAGAAAAAGTGAAGACAAAAATTCCCGGACCGTTATCACGACGGTCCGGGATTTTTTGCTCGCGAAACCTTTTATGAATAGATGGAGAAAATCCATCGGAAAAACGTCCAGCTGTCACAGGATCCTGACATGTTTCCGCCTGCCCGGGCGTGACAAGCAGAAGCGGAAGGATTATAATATGGACAAATGGAGACGTTTTTGAGAGACGAAAGGCAGCATCCATTTTTGAGGAGGGAAAAGAGATGGTTCTCGCGCATAGGGCCGAAGACGGCCGGACGCAAAGCGCCCCTGAGCATGCCCAAAATGTGGCCGCGCTCTGCGCCGCTTTCGCCGCTCCCTTTGGGGCGGAGGAGTTGGGACGGCAGCTGGGCCTGGCCCACGATATCGGGAAATATTCCGCGGCGTTCCAGCGACGGATCCTGGGAGAAAGCATCCAAACGGATCACTCCACCGCCGGAGCCCAGGAGATCTTCAAATACTTGGGCTGGCCCGCCGCCTACTGCGTGGCCGGACACCACGGAGGCCTGCCGGACGGCGGGGGAAAAACGGACGCCGCCTCGGACCCCACCCTCTGCGGGCGGCTCAAGCGGCCGGTAGAACCCTACGCGGATTTCTCCAAGGATATTCAACTGGAGCGCGTGCTGTTCCGGCTGCCAAAGATCCTGGGCAGCGGCGGCTTTACCATGGCTTTCTGGATCCGGATGCTGTACTCCTGCCTGGTGGACGCGGACTATCTGGACACCGAGGCCTTCATGCGTACCTCGCCCCCGCCCCGGGGCAGCGACTGCACCATGGAGCAGCTGTTCGCCCGCCTGGAAGCCTCCACAGCCTGCTGGAACGATCCGAAAAATGAGCTGGACCGGGTCCGGTCCGATATCCGGCGCGCCTGCCTGAAGGCGGGGGAGGAGCAAGCTCCCGGCCTGTTCACCCTGACGGTCCCCACCGGCGGGGGCAAGACGATCTCCTCCCTGACTTTCGCTTTGCGTCACGCTCTGGCCTACGGAAAGAAGCGTATCGTTTACGTCATCCCCTACACCAGCATCATCGAACAGACGGCGGACACTTTCCGCAAGTTTTTGGGCGAGGACGCAGTGCTGGAGCACCACGCCAACGTGGACTTTGGAGAAGATGAGACCGGCCCCCGGGACCCGGCGAAGGAGCGCAAAAAGCTGGCCGCCGAAAACTGGGACCTGCCGGTGGTGGTGACCACCGCCGTGCAGTTTTTTGAGTCCCTGTTCGCGAACAAGCCGTCCAGGTGCAGAAAGCTCCACAATCTGGCCGGCAGCGTCATTATCTTTGACGAGGCCCAGACGATCCCCTTGCCCTATCTGCAGCCCTGTGTACGGGCCATCGCGGAGCTGACTGTGAACTATGGGGCGACCTGCGTCCTCTGCACGGCCACCCAGCCCGCACTGGCTCCGCTGTTCCAGACCGTCTCCCCGGACCTGAACCCCAGAGAGATCGCGCCCCAGATCCCCGCTCAGGTCTTCCGGCGGGTGCGCTATGAGCAGCTGGGGCAGCTCAGCGACAAAGAGCTGGCCCAACGGCTGGGCTCCCATGAACAGGTCCTGTGCATCGTGTCCACACGCAAACAGGCCCAGGCGGTCTACAGCCTGCTGGACGGAGAGGGCAGCTTCCACCTGTCCACCCTCATGCCGCCGGAGAGCCGGCGGGCGATCTTGGAGACTGTGAAAAGGCGGCTGAAAGCGGGCCAGCCCTGCCGGGTGGTGTCCACCAGCCTGATCGAGGCCGGCGTGGACGTGGATTTTCCCACCGTCTACCGGGCCGAGGCGGGGCTGGACTCCCTGGTCCAGGCCGCCGGGCGGTGCAACCGGGAGGGGAGGCGCCCGGCAGACGACAGCCGAGTCTATATCTTCCAGCCGGACGACGCCTATACAGCCACTCTGCCCCACAGCCTGGAACGGCCCATGGACGTCATGCGCTCCGTCACCCGGGACTGCCCAGCCCTGGACGCGCCGGAGACCATCGAGAGTTATTTCACCGCCCTGCGCCAGTTCACCGGGGAGGCCATCGACAGTAAACGCATCGTCCCTCTGTTTGAGGATGGGGTACAGGATATGCGCCAGCCTTCTTTTCCTTTTGCTCAAGCGGCCGAAAAATTCCATCTCATCGACCAGAACACCCGCGCCGTGCTCATCCCCTACACGGAGGAGGCCAAAGCTCTGGCGGACCGCCTGCGCGGCGGCGAGCGCAGCCGCGCTCTGCTCCGGAAGGCCGGGCAGTTTTCTGTGAACATCTACGAGCCCCATTTCAACGAGCTCAGGAGACGGGGGGCGTTGGAGGTCCTGGAGGAGGATCTGGCGGTGCTGACCGATCTGTCCCTGTACAGTGAGAGCACAGGGTTGGCCCTGAAGGCCGATGAAGGCGTGGGATTCTTCATATAAACAGTCGCAGGGCAGATGCCCTAGCATCTGCCCTGCGACCCTACTCATTAATACCCATGTTTCAATTTCAATCCACGCACCCCCATGCAGGGTGTGACTATAATATTAAATATACCCATATCAGGAAAAAAGCAAGCTCTTTCCCAAAAAAAGGCTTGACAAATTTGTCTTTTTCTATTAGTCTGTCTTTGAGGCTTTACTCATTAATACCATTTTTCAGAAAAAGGGGATGAATTATTGTGGTGGAGATGCAGAGAACCGGCGGCCGGACTTTCCGGCCGCCACCCCTCTTAAAAATAATCCAAAATTATCCAAAACGAGAAAGTGAGGTGGATCGACAATGAGCCAAGGGATCCAGGTGGAGGTGTGGGGAGCCTATGCCCTCTTTACAAGGCCCGAGCTGAAGGTAGAGCGCGTCAGCTACGACGTGATGACGCCGTCGGCTGCCCGGGGACTGATCGAGGCGATCTATTGGCACCCGGGGATGCGCTGGCACATCGACCGCATCCATGTGATGAACCCCATCGCCTTCACCAACATCCGGCGAAATGAGGTCAAGGACAAGATCCTGGCCTCCAATGTGCGCTCGGTCATGACCGGAGGGGACAAGCCTCTGGCACTCTACACCGGCGAGAGCATCCAGCAGCGGGCCTCCATGGTGCTGACCGATGTGCGGTATGTGATCGACGCGCATTTTACCTTGACCGGCAAGGCCAATGCAACGGACAACGAGGGCAAGTTTATCGACATCGCCCGGCGACGGCTGGCCCGGGGCCAGTGCTACCACCAGCCCTATTTCGGCTGCCGGGAGTTCCCGGCCTCCTTCCGGGCCTGGCAGGGGGGACCGGTTCCCACCGTCCCGGAGAGCCGGCCCCTGGGGCTGATGCTCTACGACATGGACTACTCCAATTCCCGTGACATCCGGCCCACGTTCTTTATGGCGGAGCTGACAAACGGCGTGCTGGAGGTGGCGGGGAAGGAGGTGCTGCGATGATCTTACAGGCGCTTTGCGATTACTACGACGCCCTGGCCCGGCGGGGAGACATCACGCCCCCCGGCTGGAGCCTTGCCAAGGTGTCCTTTGCTCTGGACATCGACGAGCAGGGGAGCCTCCTCGGCGTCATACCGCTGAAGATCATGCCGGAGGGGGGCAAAAAAGAAGTGCCCCAGTCTCTGCCGGTGCCAGAACAGCAGAAACGGGCCGTTAATGTCTGTGCAAACTTCCTATGTGACAATTGTTCCTATATTCTTGGCATAGACAACAAGGGAAAACCCGCCCGGACGAGAACTTGCTTCGAGGCGGCCAGAGAGCTGCATCAGAAGCTTCTGGGCCCGGTAGACAGCCCTGCTGCCCGGGCGGTGTGTGCTTTCTTTGAAAGCTGGCAGCCGGAACAGGCTGCGGAGCATCCGGCCTTGCACCGCTGCCTGGAGGAGATGCTGAAGGGCGCCAATCTGATCTTCTCCGTGAAGGGGCTGTATGCCCAGAACGACCCCGCCGTCCGCGCCGCATGGGAGGACTACCGCGCCGCCAACTCCGCCGGCGCGTCCGCCGGTCTGTGCCTGGTCACCGGCAAGCAGGCACCTATCGCCCGTCTGCACCCCGCCATCAAGGGCGTCCAGGGCGCTCAGTCCAGCGGAGCATCTCTCGTTTCCTTCAATGCCTCCGCTTTTGAATCCTACGGCCACGAACAGGCTGACGGCACCGGCCAGGGGCTCAACTCCCCGGTCTCCGAGGAGGCCGCCTTCAAATACGGAGCGGCGCTGAACCGGCTCATCGCCGACCGGAAGCACCTTCAGGATATCGGCGACACCGCCGTGGTCTACTGGGCGGAGGATGCCGAGCCACTGTGCCAGGACCTGTTTTCCTGCGCCATGTTCGGCGGCACATCGGAGCTCATCACCGACACGGATCTGCAAAGAGCTGTAAGGGCCTTGGCCCACGGCGACCCGGTGGATGTGAGCGGTATCCCGCTCCGCCCGGGCAACCGGTTCTATGTGCTGGGGCTGGCCCCCAACGCCGCCCGGCTGAGCGTGCGCTTTTTCTTGCAGAGCAGCTTTGGCCAAATGCTCGCCAATGTGCAGGCCCATTATGACAGGCTGAACATTGTGAAGCCCGGCTATGTAGCAAACGGAGCCCTGCCTCTGTGGTGGCTGCTGAAAGAGACGGTCAATCCCAACAGCAGGGACAAAAAGGCGTCCCCGGCTATGGCCGGAGCGGTCACGCGGGCCATCCTGTCCAACGGGTCTTACCCGGTCTCCCTGCTGGAGCAGACTATGCTGCGCATCCGGGCCGAACAGAACGTCACCTACGGCCGGGCGGCCATTTTGAAAGCGTTTTTCCTGAAAAACAGAGAATATGAACTTCCGGAGGAGGTCTTACAAGTGGAACTTAACGACCAGTGCAACCATCTGCCCTATGTGCTGGGCCGGCTGTTCGCCGTGCTGGAGCGCATCCAGTCCGCCGCCAACCCCGGCCTCAACGCCACCATCAAGGATAAGTATTTCAACAGCGCCTGCTCTACCCCCGCCACCATCTTCCCTCTGCTGACTAAGCTGTCCCAGAGCCATCTGCGCAAGCTGGACGGGGGCCTGCGGGTCTACTATGAGAAGCTCATCGGCGATCTGGAGAGCCGTATCCGGGAACCCCTGCCCGCCCGGCTGTCTCTGGCCGACCAGGGGACTTTCCATCTGGGTTACTACCATCAGGTACAGAAATTCTTTGAGAAGAAAGATAAAGGAGGAAAAGAAAATGTCTGACCCTATCAAAAACCGCTATGAATTCGTGCTCCTGTTCGACGTGGAGAACGGCAACCCCAACGGGGACCCGGACGCGGGCAACATGCCCCGGATGGACCCGGAGACCGGCTACGGCCTTGTCACCGATGTGTGCCTGAAGCGGAAGATCCGGAACTTCGTGGAGACCGCCAAGGAGGACGAGCCCGGCTACCGCATTTACATCAAGGACGGCGTGCCTCTGAACCGCTCTGACGCCGAGGCCTTTGCCCACTGGGACATCGACGAGAAGACCGTCAAG
The DNA here is from genome assembly GCA_947626785.1 of uncultured Oscillospiraceae bacterium. Lineage (GTDB taxonomy): Bacteria > Bacillota > Clostridia > Oscillospirales > Oscillospiraceae > Limivicinus. The sequence continues at coordinate 31,884 of CANQTO010000023.1, read as the reverse complement.
GAGGCAAAAAAGAGGGACGACAAGCTGGATGAGAAGGTCCGGGACTTCATGTGCCAGAACTTCTTCGATATCCGCGCCTTCGGGGCCGTTATGACCACCTTTGTGAAGAACAATCTCAACTGCGGCCAGATCCGCGGACCGGTGCAGCTGGGCTTTGCCCGGAGCGTCGACCCCATCGTTCCCCAGGAGGTCACCATTACCCGGGTGGCCATCACCACCGAGGCCGACGCGGAGAAAAAGGGCACCGAGATGGGCCGCAAGTACATCGTCCCCTACGCGCTCTACCGCTGCGAGGGCTACGTCTCCGCCAATCTGGCCCGGAAGGTCACCGGCTTCTCTGAGAGCGACCTGGAGCTGCTCTGGCAGGCCATCCTGAATATGTTCGAGAACGACCGCTCTGCCGCCCGGGGCAAGATGGCCGTCCGGGAGCTGATCGTCTTCAAGCACAACTCCGAGCTGGGCTGCGCCCCCGCCTGGAAGCTCTTCGATACGGTCAGCGTTGCCCGGAAGGAGGGTGTTATCAGCCCCCGTTCCTACAGCGACTACAGCGTCGCCGTAAACGAAGCCGCGCTCCCCGCCGGCGTCACCTGCACGCGTATGGGGTGACCGGCTTTCCGGAGGACGAGTACCTGGCCCTTTCCGGCCTCCAGCATTTCGCCTTTTGCCGCCGCCAGTGGGCCCTGATCCACATCGAGCGGCAGTGGGCGGAGAATGTGCGCACGGTGGAGGGGGACCTGCTCCACCGGCGGGCCCACGACGAGACCCAGATCGAGAGCCGCGGCGATACGCTGACCGTCCGCGGCCTTCGGGTCGTGTCCCATCGACTTCAGGTCCAGGGAGTATGCGATGTGGTGGAATTCCGCCGGGACCCTTCGGGGGTGACTCTGGCAGGGCGGGAGGGGAGATGGTGCCCCTATCCCGTGGAATATAAGCGCGGCAAACCCAAGCCCTTTGACGCCGACGAACTCCAGCTCTGCGTCCAGGCTATGTGCCTGGAGGAGATGCTGCTGTGCGACATACCGGAGGGCAGCCTGTTCTATGGCGAGCCCAGGCGGCGCGCAAGAGTGGCGCTGGATGCAGCCCTCCGGGAACGGGCGGAGGCACTGCTGGCGGAGATGCGCTCCCTCTATGCCAGAGGCTACACGCCTAAGGTAAAGTCAGGTAAGAGCTGCTCCGCCTGCTCCCTGAATGATCTGTGCCTGCCCCGGCTGGCAAAATGTCCGTCTCCGGCTGCCTATCTTCGGGCCCATCTGCCGGGAGAGGAGGGTGCGCCGTGAGGAAGTTTCTGAACACGCTGTTTGTCCTCAGCGAGGACAGCTACCTGGCCCTGGAGGGGGAGACGGTGATCGTGCTGGCCGGAGAGAAGAAGCGGGGCCAGTTCCCCCTCCACACCCTGGAGAATATCCTCTGCTTCTCTTATAAGGGGGCCAGTCCCGCCCTCATGGGCAAGTGCGCCCAGGAGGGGATCAATCTGTGCTTCCTGACCCCCAAGGGCCGGTTTTTGGCAAGAGTCTGCGGGGAAAATCCGGGCAACGTCCTGCTGCGCCGGACCCAGTACCGCGTGGCCGACGATGAGGCCCAGAGCTGCATTGTTGCCCGAAACTTCCTCTTCGGTAAGGTATACAACAGCCGGTGGAGCATCGAGCGCACCCGGCGGGACCACGCTATGCGTGTGGACGATGAGAAGCTGGGCCGGGCTTCCTCTCTGCTGGCGGACAGCCTGCCCGCCTTTCTGGAGGAAACCGACCCTGAGTCCCTCCGAGGGCTGGAAGGCCAAACGGCGGCCGTCTATTTTGACGCCTTCGACGCGCTGATCCTGAATCAGCGGGAGACCTTCGCTTTCACCGGCCGCTCCCGCCGCCCGCCCCTGGACCCGGTGAACGCTCTGCTGTCCTTCGCCTATACGCTGCTGGCCAACGCCTGCGCCGGGGCGCTGGAGAGCGTGGGGCTGGATGCCTATGTGGGCTTTCTCCACCGGGACCGGCCGGGGCGGGTCTCCCTGGCGCTGGATCTGATGGAAGAGCTGAGGCCCCTGTTTGCCGACCGGTTCGTGCTCACTCTTATCAACAACCGGGTGATACGGCCCGAGCATTTTGACCGGCAGCCAAGCGGGGCGGTATGGCTCACGGAGGAGGGGCGGAAGCTCTTCCTTTCTGCCTGGCAAAAGCGGCTGGCAGAGCCCATCACCCACCCCTATTTAAAGGAAAAATTGGCCTGGGGACTGGTGCCCTATGTCCAGTCTCTGCTGCTGGCCCGGGTCCTCCGGGGCGATCTGGAGGGTTATCCACCCTTTTTGTGGAAGTGAGGCGAGCTTATGCTGGTGCTGATCACCTATGACGTGAATACAGAGGATGCCGCCGGGCGGAGACGGCTGCGGCGGGTGGCGAAGCAGTGCGTCAATTACGGCCAGCGGGTACAGAATTCTGTGTTCGAATGTCTGCTGGACCCGGCGCAGTACAAACAGCTCCAGGCCCAACTGCTGGCGGCCATCGACCCGGAGAGGGACAGCCTGCGGTTTTATCAGATAGGGAACAAGTATCAAAACAAGATCGAACACTTTGGCGTGAAAGCGTCCTATGAGCCGGAGGGCGTACTGATGGTATAGCGGTGCGAGGGCCCAGCGGACAGAAAAACCCCGCAGGGTTCGCACCGGCCTTTTGCCCACGGCGAAGGGATTTCCGGCAAAATAAGGCGTCTTTTCAGGTAGTATAGCTTTCTAAGGCAAATGCTTTTTGGCAGACTGCACAGAACTTTTTATAAGATTTTGGGCAGGTTTGCCGTCGCCCCCCGCGCGGGGGCGCGGGTTGAAATAACTCGCTGTTGGTGGGCTTGCCCTTGATATTGGTCGCCCCCCGCGCGGGGGCGCGGGTTGAAATCATATCCTCGTGCTCTATCACTCAGATACCTGGCTCGTCGCCCCCCGCGCGGGGGCGCGGGTTGAAATGTGTGCTATGCGGCCATGTTTGGATTTGACAAGCGTCGCCCCCCGCGCGGGGGCGCGGGTTGAAATTGGACGTGTACGAGGGCGGGGAGGAGGATCACATGAGTCGCCCCCCGCGCGGGGGCGCGGGTTGAAATCTTTGTCCTCCTTGCCTAAAGGGTAACAAAAAAAGGTCGCCCCCCGCGCGGGGGCGCGGGTTGAAATTGACGCCATCGAGCAGCGGGTGACCAAAAACGGGTCGCCCCCCGCGCGGGGGCGCGGGTTGAAATAAGATCGCCTTGCGGATAGTTGTGCGGTTTCGGTGTCGCCCCCCGCGCGGGGGCGCGGGTTGAAATTATGTGTCGGCGGACTGGAAAAAAGCCCGTGATTGTCGCCCCCCGCGCGGGGGCGCGGGTTGAAATAGGGGGAAGCCGTGTTATATCGGCCTGGACCTGTCGTCGCCCCCCGCGCGGGGGCGCGGGTTGAAATTCCAGCAGCTCCGACATACCCACGCCTTCCGGCGGTCGCCCCCCGCGCGGGGGCGCGGGTTGAAATATCGAAAATTTTTGCCATCATTGCGAAGGCCGGACGTCGCCCCCCGCGCGGGGGGCGTGGGTTGAAATCGGGATGATGGGCGGGACGTGTGGCCGGACCATGTCGCCCCCCGCGCGGGGGGCGTGGGTTGAAATTGCAAACGCATATTTGCAGATAGACGGCGTCACAGTCGCCCCCCGCGAGGGGGCGTAGGTTGAAATTAATTCAGGGTCGGGATTTGGAGGGAAATCATGGTCGCCCCCCGCGGAGGCGCGGGTTGAAATTGCTTTTGAGGAGAAAACAGAACTCGATTATTAACGTCACCCCCATGCGGGGGGCGCGGGTTGAAATGGGACTAAAAGACCAGGGGGCTCCATCCCGTGGTGTCGCCCCTCACGAGGGGCATGGGTTGAAATACGCTGCTCTGTATCGCCAAGTATAGGAACGCAGGTCACCCCCAGCGTGGGGGCGTGGATTGAAATCAGGATTTGAGCATATTTGCTGGACTCCAGCACGGTCGCCGTCGCGTAGGGGCGTGGATTGAAATTGCCGTATGGTGCGGCGGTCGCCCGCAAAAATAGGGTCGCCCTCCGTATGGAGGGCGTGGGTTGAAATAAGGCCCCCAAGGGCTATAAGCTAGACGAGAATACATGTCGTCCCCCGCAGGGGGGCGCGGGTTGAAATAGGGCCGCGTTCTCCCGCTCCATCTTGCGGACAGTCGCCCCCAGCGCGGGGGCGTGGGTTGAAATTCCGGTTCGTCTTTCTCCAGCTCCCGGCGCTTTTGGCCGCCCCCTCGCGAGGGGCGCGGGTTGAAATCACTTGATGGAAACATTGTCGCCTATCAGGTCAGAGGTCGCCCCCCGCGAGGAGGACGTGGGTTGAAATCCGTCCCTGCCAATCACAGGCTGGCCGATCGGGGGTGTGGGTTGAAATTCGTCAGTGAGGGGCATGGCCGTACCGCCATTGGAGTCGCCCCCAGCGTGGAGGCGTGGATTGAAATTGGGTCAAGGCCGAGACGCTGCTCTACACGGCCCCGTTGCCTCGCACGGAGGCGTGGGTTGAAACTATCTTGAGAAAGCCAAAAACGCGACCGGCATCGCGTCGCCCCACGCGGGGGTGTGGATTGAAATACCTATGTCGAAATGGACGTTGCAACGGCGGTAGTCGCCCCCACACGGGGGCGCGGGTTGAAATGCGTTCCCGTTGTTGTTGACATTTGCGAAGTTCGTGCCGCCCCTGCACGCGGGGCGTGGATTGAAATTGGTCGAAGTCCCGGGCGTACTTGGTCCAGTTGCGTCGCCCCCCGCGCGGGGGGTGTGGATTGAAATCCCACACGGGTCGTGGTGTTGCCGGCAAACTCAGGCAGCGCCCCCATGCGGGGGCGTGGGTTGAAATAATACGCAAGTAATCAAACGAAGCTGAATATCAGGTCGCCCCCGCAAGGGGGTGTGGGTTGAAATAGGCACTGGCTGACCTGGGCATGGAGCTCTGCAGTCGTCCCCCACAAGGGGGACTGCAAAAAACAGCACCGGGGAACTGCTTTTCGCAGTCCTCGGTGCTGGTCTTTTCCGGGCGGTTTTACTGCTGCTTTCCCTCGGCCCCTAAGATGGAACTGAGGACCCCCATCAGCTTATCCACGTCGATGGGTTTGGAGACGAACGCGTTCATCCCAGCGTCAAAGGCCTTTTTCCGGTCCTCCTCAAAGGCGTTGGCCGTCATGGCTACGATGGGGATGCTGGCCCGGGCCGGATCGTCCAGGGCCCGGATGGCCCTGGTGGCGTCGTACCCGTTCATCTGCGGCATCTGGATGTCCATGAGGATGAGGGAATAGGCGCCCGGAGCGGCGTTTTTCACCTTTTCCACGGCAATGGAGCCGTCCTCGGCCGTGTCCACCACAAAGCCGCTGTCGGTGAGGATCTCCACCGCAATCTCCCGGTTCAGCTCGTTGTCCTCCGTCAGCAGGAGGCGGGTGCCGCCCAGGTGCTCGGACAGGTCGGGGATGGGGTTCTCCGGCTGAGCGCTGAGCATATTGCCGGTGGCTTCGATCAGGATGTCCCGGAGTTCGGAGAGAAAGATGGGCTTGTTGCAGAAGGCGTTCACGCCCGCCGCCCGGGCCTCCTCCTCAAAAGCGGTCCAGTCGTAGGCGGTGACGATGATGATCGGCGTGCTGTCTCCCACGATGGCGCGGATCTGGCGCACCACCTCCAGCCCACTGAGATCGGGCAGGAACCAATCAATCTATGATATAGGCGTGGTACTCGTCGCCCATCTCCACGGCCTGCCGGGCCCGCAGGACGGCCTCCTGCCCGTGCATGGTCCACTCGGCCCGCATACCGATCTGGGTCAGCATCTTGGTGACGCTGTCGCAGGTGGAAAAGCTGTCGTCCACTACCAGGCCCCGCAGGCCCTGGAGCTCCTGAACAGCCTCCACCGTCTTCGGCTCCTCGCAGAGGCGGAAGTCCAGGCTGACGATGAATTCCGTGCCCTTGCCCTGCTCGGAGTGCAGCTCGATGGTGCCGCCCATGGTGTCGATGATGTTCTTGGTGATGGCCATGCCCAGCCCGGTGCCCTGGATGCCGCTGGCGGTGGTGTTGCGCTCCCGCTCGAAGGGCTCGAAAATATGCTCTACAAACTCGGGACTCATGCCGATGCCGGTGTCCTTGACCCGGATCTCATAGGAGCCGTAGCCCTTGGGCGCATGGGGCTTCTGCCGGACCGTCAGCGCCACGGTGCCGCCGGGGGGCGTGAACTTGATGGCGTTGGAGAGCAGGTTCAGCAGGGCCTGGTTCACATGCAGCTTGTCGCAGTAGATGTGCTCGTCGATCACGTCTACGGTGTCCATGAAGAAGTTGAGCTGCTTGGACTGCATCTGGGTCTGGATGATGTTACGCAGGTCCCGGAAAATGTCCGAGATGGAGCACTCCTTCTCCTCGATGTTCAGCTTGCCGGATTCGATGCGGCTCATGTCCAGCACGTCGTTTATCAGGGAGAGCATATGGTTGCTGGAGGAGAGGATCTTCCGCAGATACTCTTGGGTCCGCTCCCGGTTGTCGATATTGACCTGGGCCAGGGTGGTAAAGCCGATGATAGCGTTCATGGGCGTGCGGATATCGTGGGACATGTTGGACAGAAATACGCTCTTGGCCCGGTCGGCGGCCTCGGCCTTTTGCAGCTTCTCGGCCAGCACCGCGTGCTCCACCGCCTGCTCCATGATCTGCCTGGCGTTGCGCCGCACCCACAGATAGTACGCGATGACCGTGAGAGCCATCAGCACGCCCAGGACGACGCAGATCCGCTGCACCGTGAAGACAGTGGCAAAGGCCACTCTCTCCGGCACATCCACTGCCACCGACCACTTGTTGACCCCGATGGGGGCGTAGTACATGTATTCCCAACCGTCGGTGTTGGGTGTGCGGTAGACGACATAGCCGGAGTGCATCTGGCTAAGATCGTCGGTGTATTCATTCCAGTCCTTTTCGCCCTTGGTCTCCCGGCCGTAGTTGGCGGAGGAGAAGTCAGAGATGTTGCCCAGCTTGTCGTGCCAAGTGTCCACGAGAAAATCACCGGACCGGGTGTCTATAATATAGACATATGCCCGGCCGTTGAAGATGTTGTCGATATTGAGGCTGCCGGGCAGGCTGTCCAGGTCGGTGACGCCGTAGAGCATGGCGACGGTCTCCCCGTCCTGGACGATGGGCACGTAATGCCGCAGGATCGGCTGGCCGGAGATGATATCATGCGTGCGGTTGGAGATATGCTCGCCCTGGGGGGCCTCTTCCGCGAAGGAGAGCTCGCCGTTGCCAGCCAGATCAGAGATCGTGCCGTCGGCAGACAGGACGCGGCCGTCCGGCAGCAGGATGCGCACGTTCATGGTCTCCAGCAGGGGGTTGGTGGTCTTCATGATGGCCAGGGTGGCCTCGATATCCAGATTATCCGCCTGAGAGATGATGCTGGCCGTGGCGTTCAGCAGGTGGCTGTCCCGCTCGATCTTAGAGGTGATCTCCTCAATGGCGGTGTTTGCGCCCTCCTCCAGCCGGCCCATGGACCGCTGCCGGAGGTTGGTATAGATCTGGATATAGGCGAGGAGCAGGAGCGCCACGATGACGGCGATCACGATGCCTGTGGCTGTCAGGCTTTTATCTCTTTTGACGGGTTCTGTATCACGGACCATATGTACGCTCGCCTCTTTTACCGATGATTTGGGAAAATATGTAATTTTCAAATCAATTATAGCATGCCATAAAGGAAATGTCCAGAAAGAGTTCACCCCTCGCGGTTTGTAAAGAGACAAGCGGACGGCGGAGGCGGAAACATATTTTGTTGACAAAAGCCAAAAAATGTGGAATTATTAATAAGATATCGAGTTAGCGCTTTTGGCAAAGGAGAGATACTATGTCCAAACATCTGCCGGCGCCTAAAAATAAACATGTGAAGCCCCCGATGGAGAAGTTTTCCGAGGCGGCGGACGCGGCGGAGCGCCTGACCCGCCGGAGAAAAATGCCGGAGGCCGAGTTCTCCCTGCCGGCGGCCCTGCCCGTGCTGGCCGCCCTGGCGGTGTTCGTGCTGGCCCTGCGCCTGAAGGCGGCGGGGACGACCGGCCTGCTCTCCTTCCTGCTGCCGGCGGTCCTGGCCGGGGCGCCGGTGCTGCTGCGCATCGTCTCGGCTGCCCTGCGTGGGGAGTTTACCGAGGGCGATATCCTCATCGTCCTGGCCGCTGCCGGGGCCTTCTGCCTGGGCGAATACCAGGCGGCCGCCGCGGCGGTGATCCTCTACCGGGTGGCAGAGCTGATGGAGGCCTTCCTGACCGCCCACGCCAGCGCGGCCCTGGATCAGCTCCGGGACCGGCTGCCGGAGAAGGGCGGCGTGGAGACAGCGGATGGCCTGGACGTGGTCCCCGCGGGGGAAATCGTCCCGGGGGACCTGCTGGTGGTCATGCCGGGGGAGATGGTGGCGGCGGACGGCGTTGTAGAAGAGGGAATCAGCGCGTTGGACTGCTCCTTCCTCACCGGAAAGAGCGCCGCGCTGCCCGTGGCTCCGGGGAGCTGGGTGCTCTCCGGCAGCGTCAACCAGACCCAGATGCTCAAGCTCCGGGTGGAGCGGACGGCGGAGGAGTCCGCCGCCGCCCGGCTGGTGGAGCTGGTGGAGATCGCCCACAGCAACCGGAGCGGCAAGGAGCGCTTCATGTCCCGCTTTACGACCGTCTTTACCCCGGTGGCGGTCTGCGCGGCGCTGCTCGTCGCTCTGATCCCGCCGCTGTTCAACCAGATGTGGGCCGAACAGCTGCGCCGGGCGCTGGTCTTCCTCATCCTGGCCTCGCCCTGCGGGCTGATTGCCTTTACTCCGCTGACCTATTTCGGCGGTGTGGTCAGCGCAGCCCGGCGGGGGAGCTTCCTCAAGGGGAGCAAGTTTATCGAGACCCTCTCCCGGACCCAGATCGCGGTCTTTGAGAAGACCGGCGTCATCACCGAGCGGGAGTATGAGATCATGGAGGCCTTCCCTGAGAAGGGGGACGAGCAGGAGCTGCTGGACCTGGCCGCCAAGGCCGAGACCCTGTCCGAGCACCCTATCGCCAAGGCCTTCCGGGCCGCCGGCGGCGCCTCCGCCTCGGAGATCATGGAGGTGGAGACCAAGCCCTGCCGGGGCGTCAGCGCCTTTGCCGACGGGAAGCACCTGTGCGTGGGCAACGCGGGGCTGATGATGGAGCACCATGTCCGCTGCGCGGTCCCCGACCGGAAGGGCATCGATATCCATGTGGCGGCGGACAACGAGTATATGGGCTACTTCCTGCTGAACAACAAGGTGCGGGAGGGGGCCTTTGACGCGCTGGAGTCCATCCGCAGCCGGGGCGTCAAGAACATGGTCATGCTCACGGGGGACCTGCACGCCGTGGCCAGGCAGGTGGCCGCCTCCCTCAGCTTCGACATGGTGAAGACCGAGCTGGACCAGGCCGGAAAGCTGGCGGCGGTGGAATATCTGCTGGCGTCCAGAGGCGACCGGGCGTCTTTGATCTTTGTGGGCGACGGGGTGCAGGACGCGGAGCTGTTCCGCCGGGCCGACGCGGGGATCGCCCTGGGGACCATGGAGGCCCCCCAGGCCCTGGACGAGGCAGACGTGCTGGTCATGGGGGAGGACATCCGGTCCCTGGCGGAGCTGATGCGCATCTGCCGGCAGACGGAGCTATCCGTCCGGCTGAGCATCCTGGTCTCTCTGACCGCCCGGCTGGGCGGCCTGGTACTGGGCGCGCTGGGCATTCTGCCCCTGATGTGGGCGGTGCTGCTGGAGGCCGGCGTAGCGGTCTGGGCCGGTGTAAGCGCTTTCGCGGCCCTGCGGCCGGGGCCGGAGGACTGAGCGGCTATGAACTGCTACGATTTTGACCAGACGATCTTTTACCCGGACAGCTCCTACTGCTTTGTGATGTACTGCCTGAAAAAGTACCCCGGGGCGGTGCTGCGGGCCGTTCCAGGGGCGGCCTGGGCGGGGCTCAAGGTCCTGCGCAAAAAGGCTCAAGTCAAGGAGCTGAAGGAGAAGACCTTTGCCTTTCTGCCCCGGCTGCCGGACCCGGACCGGGCGGTCCAGGACTTCTGGGAGGAGCACCGGGGGAAGATCGCCCCCTGGTATCTGGCCCAGAAGCGGGAGGACGACCTGATCATCTCCGCTTCGCCGGAGTTCCTGCTGGAGCCCATGGCCCGGGAGCTGGGCGTGAGGCTCATCGCCACCCGGATGGACAAGCGCACGGGCCGCATCCTGGGGGCCAACTGCCACGACGAGGAGAAGGTCCGGCGCTTTTATGAGGCGTACCCGGAGGAACAGATCAGAGAGTTCTATTCCGACTCCCTGTCCGACGCGCCCCTGGCCCGGCTTGCCGAAAAGGCCTTCCTGGTGGAAAAGGGCCAGACCCTGCGCCCCTGGCCGGAAGAGGAACGATAGACCGTCATACAGAAAACGCTCTGTGACATCTCGCCCGGAGCGTTTTTGTTAAAAAACTACAGGAGGCAGCCGGAATGAATTTTTTCCAGGTTTTTATCGTCGTTTTTCTCTTGAGCGTTGTCTTTGTTTTTTTCGGAGGTTGGATGCTATTTGATTTCGGCAGCAGATTCTGGCTTGCAACGGCAGCCTGCGCGTTCCTGATCGCGGTCATTGTGTACGCTTTTATCAGGCTGGAGGAAAAGGTCGAAGGACTGGAACAGCGCATCAGAGAGTTGGAAGAAAAGGATCGTCATGTTTGACAGCTTCCTGTTTGGAGGGTTTATGAAGCAGTTTTTCTCCTGGCTGGCGGCCTCTGCGGCCGTTATGTTCGTGCTGCCGTGGCTGGCGGTCACTTTTGTGAAGGGCGACGGCGGGATGGCCGTCTGCTTTCTCCTGTTTTTCGCGCTGGACCCGCTGTACGCGATCGTTTCCGGGGCGTGCGCGGGCAGAGATCCCAAAAGACTCTGGGCTTTGCCGCTGCTCACGGCGATTCTCTTTCTGGCCGGCGCGTGGCTGTCTTTCGACATGGGCGAGACGGCCTTTGTCCTCTACGCGGCAGTCTATCTGGCCCTGGGGACCGCGGCGATGCTGATTTGCATGTTCATCCGGGCGAATTTTATAAAAGGGGAGAACAGCCCATGAATCCGGTGATCGACATCAGCGGCGTCGTTCTGCATACGGAGCGCCTGATCCTGCGGCCCTGGAGACAGGCGGACCTGGAGGACTTTTTCGAGTATGCCAGCGTGGACGGCGTCGGGCAGATGGCGGGCTGGCTGCCTCACAGGAGCATCGGGGAATCCCGCAGGATCCTGGAGAGCTTTATTTCCCAGAAAAAGACCTTTGCTCTGGAGCATCAGGGAAAGGTGATCGGTTCTCTCGGCATAGAGCGCTATAGTGAGGAATCTTATCCCGAATTTGCCGCGCTCCGGGGCCGGGAGCTGGGCTTCGTCCTGTCAAAAGACTATTGGGGACAGGGGCTCATGCCCGAGGCGGTCAAAGCGGTGATCCGCTATCTGTTTGAAGCGGAAAAGCTGGACTTTATTCTGGCGGGGCACTTTGAGAGAAACAGGCAGTCGGCAAGAGTGGGCGAGAAGTGCGGCTTTACGTACATCAAAACCATTCCCTATGAGACTCAGTACGGCGCTATGGAGACATCCGTGGCGACCGTCCTGTACAATCCAAACAGGATAGGGAAACTGTAGAGGCGTTTAAACTGTGCATCAAAAATGAGCTGTAGCTTAAGTGCTACAGCCCATTTTTTGTGCCGGTTTACTTTTCCTTTTTAAACTCGGGGATGAAGCTGCCCTCGATGCCCATCTCCCGCAGGCGGATCTTCATCTGCCCGGTCTTCTTGTTGTACATGGCGGTGCGTAGCTCGTCGTCCGGCACGAAGCGGTAATAGCCGTCGCAGAAGGTGTCGAACATGGGGCGGTTGGTGGGGGTGAGCTTGTTGGCGAACATCACCAGCCCCAGCAGGGCCCCCACGCCGAAGGAGATCAGCAGATAGGGCGCGCAGAGCCAGGCCAGGATGCCGATCAGCAGGGCGGAGATGAACACGCACACGGCCAGCGAAACGGCGGTGTAGCGGGAGGCCCCCACGGCGATCAGGTCCTTCTGCAGGGAGCGCATTTTTTTGATCAGGGGAAGGGCGGTCAGTATATTGAACAGAAACTGCCGCATAAACAGATAGAACCAGCCCCAGCCAAAGAAAAAGAACAGGCCGGCGTACATGATCTTGACTTCCATAAGAGCGCCTCCGTAAAGACAAATCGTTTTAAAGCATAATACCATAGGAGCTTGAAAGTTTCAAGAATATTTCCATCCCGGCCGCATAGATTTTTGCAGGACAAGTTCCGAGAGCTTAAGGCGACTGTACGGAGGAAGGACATGGACGGATTTGAACGGGCGCTGGAGCTGCTGCCGGGCAGGCTCCGGCAGAGGGCGGAGCGCTTCCGGGGGACAGGCGTGGAGGAGCTGCGGCTGCGGACAGGCCGGCCCCCAACGGCCCTGATCGACGGCCGGGAGCGGGAAGTGGACGGCGCGCCGGTGACGCGGCAGGAGCTTTTGCTGCTGCTGGAGAAGGCCACCGGGGCCTCCCTGCACACGGCGGCGCCGGCTTTAGCCGAGGGCTTCCTCAGCTACCGGGGCCTGCGCCTGGGCCTTTGCGGAGAGGCGCTGGTCCGCGACGGCGAGCTGGCGGGCTTCAGGGACTTCCGCTCCGCCGCCATCCGCATCCCCCGGGAGTGCCGGGGGGTCTGCGATGGGGTGATGGACAGCCTCTACGGGGGCGGCTACGAGAATACCCTGGTCATCTCCCGGCCCGGCGGCGGGAAGACCACCGCCCTGCGGGAGCTGATCCGGAAGCTCTCGGACCGGGGGCTGCGGGTGGCGGTAGTGGACGAGCGCAACGAGCTGCTGGCCGCCGGCGGAACGGGGGAGGGCTTCGACCTGGGGGCCCACACCGACGTGCTCACCGGAGCCCCCAAGGCCCGGGGGGCCCTGTGGCTCCTCCGGGGGATGAACCCCCAGCTGCTGGCCATGGATGAGATCACCCGGCGGGAGGATCTGGAGGCGGCTGCCCAGGCCGCCGGCTGCGGGGCCTGGCTGCTGGCCAGCGCCCATGCCGCGGACTTGGACGAGCTCAAGCGGCGCCCGTTGTACCGGGAGCTGCTGGAGCTGGGGCTGTTTCAAAGGCTGCTGGTCATCAGCGGCACGGGCGGCGCCCGCCGCTACCGAGTAGAGAGGCTGGCGGAATGAGGCTCTGGGGCGCGGCATTGATCCTGACGGCCTGCCTGGGGGCTGGCCTGCTCCGCGCCGCCTCGGCCCGGCGGCGGATGGAGACGCTTCGGGGACTCTGCGGGGCCCTGGAGCTGGCGGAGGGGGAGCTGGAGACCCGGCTCACGCCCCTGCCGGAGCTGGTGTGGCTGCTGGCCGGGCGGAGCTCCGGCCAGACGGGGGACTTCTTCCGGCTGCTGGACGCCTCCTTTGGCTTTTTGGGGGCGGAGGATTTCGCCGCCCTCTGGAGCCGGGCGGCGGCCACGGCCCTAAGTTCCCTGAACAGCGCCGACCGGGAGGAACTGGCCCGGCTGGGCCAGATCCTGGGCCGCTATGAGCTGGACAGGCAGCTGGGGGCCCTGGAGGCCTGCGTCCGGGCGCTGCGGGGAGAGCTGGAGGCGGCCCGGGTCCGGTATCCGGGGGACCGGCGGCTGAGCCTGGGCCTGGGAGCGGCGGCGGGGGCGCTGCTGATCGTCGTACTGTACTGACGGACAGGAGTTTGCGATGGATATTGATCTGATTTTTAAAATCGCGGCGGTGGGTATTCTGGTGGCGGTGCTGAACATCCTGCTCCAGCGCTCCGGCCGGGAGGAGCAGGCCTTGATGACCACCATCACGGCGCTGGTGGTGGTGCTGATGATCGTGGTGCAGAAGATCAGCGAGCTGTTCACCATGATCAAGACCCTCTTTGGGCTGTAGGGATGGAGCTGCTGGTCAAGGCAGCGGCTGCGGCGCTGACGGCCGCCGCCATCGGCCTGCTTATCAGACGGCACGACCCGGAGCTGGCCCTGCTGCTCAGCGCCTGCACGGTGGTGCTGATCCTGCTGGCCGCCTCCGGCTTTCTTAAAAGCCTGAAGGAGCTGACCGACGCGGTGAAGACCATCGCCGGGAGCAGCGATACCCTGACGGGGCCGGTCCTCAAGTGCGTGGGGATCGCCATCATCACCAGATTGGCCTCCGAGCTGTGCCGGGACGCCTCCCAGGGGGCGGCGGCCGCCGCTGTGGAGCTGGCGGGGACGGTCTGCGCCCTGAGCGTGGCCATGCCCCTGGTGATGGGGATGCTGAAGATGATCGGGGGGATGGTGTGAAGCGGTTGATATGTATTTTGCTGCTGTGCCCGCTCTTTGTGGGGACCGCCTTTGCCGAGGACCCGGCGGAGGAGGCCGCCCGGGCCGCCGGGGTCTACGCCCTGGAGGAGGCCCTGCCGGAGGAGGAGAGGGCAGTCAGCGGCCCGCTGACCACCGACGGCAGCTATGACGCCCAGGGGGCCTTGGAGCGGCTCTGGGAACGCTTTAAGCAGGACGCCGCGGAGCAGCTGAGGGACGGCCTCCGGCCGATCGCGGGCCTGGTGGCGATAGCGGCCCTCTGCTCCATGGCCGGTGCCCTCTGCGCCGGGAAGAGCATCCCCGAGTACATCAACCTGGCCGGATGCTGCGCGGCGGCCCTGCTGATCGTGGGGGATATGGACAGCGTGATCTCCCAGGCCTCCGGGGCACTGGACCAGCTCTCGGACTACTCCAAGGCGGCCATGCCGGCCATCTTTACCGCCGCCGCGGCCAGCGGGGCGGTGACCTCTGCCTCGGTGAAGTACGCGGCAGCGTGCCTGGCGATCGACGTGCTGATGAGCGCGGCCCAACGGCTGATCATCCCGCTGATCTACGCCTATCTGGCCATCTCCGTCAGCGCTGCCGCCTTCTCCAATCAGATGCTCAAGGCGGCGGCCCGCATCACCAAATGGTGCGCTGTCACGGCCATGACGGCGCTCACCATCGCCTTCAGCACTTATATCACCCTGACCGGGCTTATCGCCGGCAGCACGGACGCGGTGGCCGTGAAGGCGGCCCGGACGGTGATCTCCAGCGCTTTGCCAGTGGTGGGGGGCATCCTCTCCGACGCCTCGGCGGTGGTGCTGTCGGCGGCCTCCATCATCCGAAACTCCGCCGGGGCCTTCAGCCTGGTGGCGGTCTGCGCCCTCTGCGCCGGGCCCTTCGCGGCCCTGTCGGTGAAGATGCTGCTGTTCCGGGCGGCGGCAGCCGCGGCGGACATGCTGCCCGGTGGGCGGCTGCCGGGGCTCATCAACGATGTGGGCACGGCCCTGAGCATGCTGCTGGGCCTGGTGGGCTGCTGCGGGATCATGCTGTTCATCTCCATCATGTCCGGCATAAAGGTGGTGACGCCATGATCGCCTCGGCCATCCGGCAGCTCTGCGCCGTGTCCATCCTCTGCGGCGCGGCTCTGAGCATCGCCCCGGAGGGGGTGGTGAAGCGGGTGCTGGAGATCGTCTGCTCGGTGGTGGTGATCTCGGCGGTGTTCCAGCCCCTCATAGGGCTGGACCTGACGGCATATGCTTTAGAGCTGGCCCGTACCCAGGAGCTCGAGGCGGAGCTGGAGGAGCAGGGGACGGAGCTGAACGACCGGCTCAACCGACTTGTCATAGAGGAGCGGTGTGGGACATATATTTTGGACAAAGCACAAGAACTGGGCGTAGAGCTTTCCGGCGTCCGGGTAACGGCCAGATGGAGCCTGGAGGGCTGCTGGCTCCCCTGGTCGGCGGAGCTGACGGGCGAGGCGGGCGAAGAACAGCGCGCGGAGCTCGCCGGGAAGATCGAGGCCGAGTTGGGGATCCCGGCCGAAAGGCAGCAATGGAGCGGCGATGAGTCAACTGAAGGATAAACTGGGCAAGCTGAAGGAATTCAAGGTCCCGCTGCTGATCCTGGCGCTGGGCGTGCTGCTGATGCTCTTTCCCGGCTCCGGCGGACCGGAGGAGACGGCGGAGGACGCAGACGGCCTCTTGCAGCAGGCGCTGGCCTGCTCCCAGGGCGTGGGGGAGGTCCGGGTCATCCTGTCCGAGAACGGGGTGGTGGTGGTCTGCGACGGGGCGGAGAACGCCAAGGTGCGGCTGGATATCATCCGGGCCGTCAGCGCCTACACCGGCTTTGGCTCGGACCGGATCACCATCCTCCGGATGGCGGACAGGGCGGAGAGCGGCGCCGGGTGAATGGCGGAAAACAAATCAAGTGGAAAGCATGGGAGGAGACGCAAAATGAAAAACCGGAAAAGAAACGTGACGATGATCGCTGTGCTGGTGTTCGTGTGCGCGGCGGTGGCGCTGAACTGGTCCTACAACAACCGCTGGGGCACACCGGACGCGGAGATGGTGGCCGCCGAGGACGAGGCCATGCTCAACGCGGAGACGGAGTATGTGCAGAGCGCCGGCGGTACCGCCTCGGCCTATTTCGCGGAGGCCCGGCTCACAAGGCAGGTGTCCCGGGATGAGGCGCTGGAGCTCTTGCAGACGGCGGCCACGGCGGAGACGGCCTCCCAGGAGACCATCGACAGTGCCATGAACGCCATATCCGCCATGGCCACCAGCTCCATGCAGGAGTCCCAGATCGAGAATCTGCTCATCGCCAAGGACTTTGAGGACTGCGTGGTCTACATCGGCAACAACTCCGTCACCGTGGCGGTGCCGGCGCCCCAGGAGGGGCTGAGCCAGGAGGCGGTGGCCCGGGTCACCGACATCATATGCAGCGAGACCCAGTATACCGCCGATCAGCTGAGCATCATAGAAGTGAAAGCCTAAAAAGTTCGCACGCCGAAAAGAGACTGGAAAACAATTTTTTCCAGTCTCTTTTCGGCTGTTTTTAGCAGTTTTATCTCATTATTTGCGACATTTGAGCTGAAATAAGCCACCTTTACGCTGTCAATATTTCCCCTTCAGCAGTTCTCACACTTGACATTACTCAAAAAAATGGTACAATTATTGAATGGATAGATGTACCCTAAACGGACAGAGAGGGGAGGCGGCGGAAGTTGAAGCAGGGAAGCGTTCTGTATGAAAAGGCCAGAGAGCATGTCTTCACCGGCCCCGACAAGTACCTGCTGCTGCAAAAGGTCGTAGTGGGGGAGCACATGTCCCCCATCCTGGAGTTTGACAGCTACTTCATCCTGGTCAAGAGGGGCAGCGGCAGCTTGGTCATCAATGGGGAGGAATTCCCGGTCCGGACCGGCTGCGTGGCCTGGATCCAGGCCTCTCAGGTGCTGTCCATCCGCCCGGCCTTCGGGGAGGAAATGGAGCTCTGGGTCTGCGCCTACGACTACCAGCTGATGAGCTACTTCATCTTCGACAAGGTCAGCCTCAACGAGGAGTCAGACGTGGTCACCGGTGTGCCGGTGATCGGCCCGGAGGGGGAGAACGTCCAGACCATCGTCCGGCTCTTCAATCAGTTCGAGAAGCTGGACGGGATGCGCTCCAACGGCTCCGCCGTCATTCGCAGCGCCTACCTGCGGCAGATCGAGCTGCTCTATAACCGGGAGGCCCGGAAATATAAGGAGCACTACAGGCTCCAGGACATGCCCCTGGGCCGCCGGGCCAGCCTCTATATGGCCCTGCACAGCACCCAGAAGCTGACGGCGGACAGCGTGGCCCGGGCCATCGCCCCCGAGCTCAGCGGCGCGGCGGTGAACCACGCGCTGCTGGTCACTACGGGGATGAATTTCAGCCAATTCCTGGTCCGGCTGCGGCTGGTGATGGCTGCCTCCTACTTTTTATATTACAGCTTGCCCTTTGACTATATCGCCTCCAGCGTGGGCTTCGATATCGACGTGACCTTCTACCGGCGCTTTAAAAAGCTCACGGGCATGACCCCGGAGACCTACCGCAACGAGATGCTCTCCGACGGGCGCGGCAAGCGGGTGTACCGGAAGATGATCCTCAGCGAGCACATCGTCTCCACGGTCAACTATTTGTATGAGAACCTGACGGAGCACATCGACGTGGAGACCATTTCCAAGGCCCTGTTCATCTCCGGCAGCCTTCTGCGCATCCAGTTCAAGGACTGCCTGAACACCAGCTATAAAAATATTTTGGCGCTGTTTCGCGTGCGCTACGCCGAGGCCCTGCTGACCACCACGGACATGCCGGTGATCGATATCTCCATCGAGTCCGGCTTCAGCTCCGACCGGACCTTCAGCCGGACCTTCTGGGACATCAATGGCGTGTCGCCCAGCGAATTTCGCAAAAAGCGCAGGGAGGGACGGCCATGATCGACAGAAACCGGCCCGGCGAGGGCCAATTTATCGCCTCCCCCTTCGGAGAGGCCCACGACTATTTTATCGAAAACGTCCAGCCTAAAAATATCCAGGCCTGCAAGCGCACCGTCCACAACCCAGGCTCCATGATCCACAACCGGGACCAGACCTTCCTGCTGATCCGGCGGGGGACAGGGACCCTGACCGTCAACGGCCTGAATTACCCCCTCCGGCCGGGGACGCTGGTGAATCTGTCGCCCTTCCACATCTACCGCTATATCCCCGACGAGGGGCAGACCCTGGAGGTGGTGGAGAGCCGGATGAACAGCGGGACCTATATGTACCTGGTCTCCAACCCCTATTTCCGGATGCAGAATTTTATCGTCCCCTCCGAGCCGCCCATCGTGTACCTCAAGGGCATGATGAAGGACATCGCCTACGCGGCCATGGACGGGCTGCTGGCCGAGTTCGGCAAGGACAGCTGGGACGCGGACAGCCTCTGCTTCTGCTATATGACGGAGCTGTTCGGAATCATCACCGACGAGATGATCAAAAACCGGGGCAAAAACGGAAAGAACGCCCAGAAGGAGGACGAGGCCTCCACAGGGGGAGCCTCCGGACAGTCCGCGGCCGAATGACAAAAAAGCGGAGTCAAATGTGTAAAAACTCTCTAAAGGGCGGCAGATATTACGCCTGAGCCTTTGGTAAATTTACATAACTCGGCGGAATTGTAAAAATGTAGCAAAAAGTAAAATTTTGTCTGCTCCATCTGCATAAAAACTCTTCTTTTATACAAATCTATGAGACCCGTTACTGTTAAAATATTGTCGTAAGATCCCAAGCTGTAAAAGGGGATACCGCGGCTCCGGGAAGGCTGCGGTATCTGCGGAAAACTCTAAATCTATTTAAGAAAGGAAGAAAGCTTATGTTCGAAAACGCATTCAAAGACAAGGTAGTCGTCATTTCCGGAGGCAGCCGCGGCATCGGTTTTGCCGCTGTCAAGGGCTTCCTGGCCGGTGGCGCGAAAGTCTGCTTCCTCAGCCACTATGAGGAGACCGGCGCTGCCGCAATGGCCGCGCTGAAGGAGATCAACCCCGATTACGAGGTGTTCACCCGCCACATCGACCTGTGCGACTTCAAGGCCGCCCAGGATCTGTTCAAGGAAGTCGAGGCCAAGTGGGGCAAGATCGACGTTCTCATCAACAACGCCGGTAAGGACTCCAGCACCTGGATCACCAAGCTGAAGCAGTCCGAGTGGGACGACGTGGTGAACCTGAACATGAAGGGCACCTTCAACATGAGCAAGTATGCCGTTCCCTATCTGCAGAAGACCAAGGGCTGCATCATCAACACCGCCTCCGTGGCCGGCGTTTACGGCACCCCCACCGGCCTGCCCTATCCCGCTTCCAAGGCTGCCGTCATCGCCATGACCAAGTCCCTGGCCTACTCCCTGGCTGACCGCGGCGTTCGCGTCAACTGCATCGCCCCCGGCGTTGTGGAGACCGACCTGGTCAAGAACCTGCCCAAGTTCGCCAAGGACAGCATCGGCGACACCATCCCCATGAAGCGCATGGGCCAGCCTGAGGACATCGCCAACGCCATGATGTTCCTGGCCTCCGACGCGGCCTCCTATATCACCGGCGTCTGCCTGCAGGTAGACGGCGGCTACCGTCCCAACAACCAGCCCAAGTAAGGCTTAATGACCGGCCCGGAAGGGCCCCAGCCCTGGCGGCAATCTAAAAGCGCAGAGGCATTGGTATGGCTGTCAAGCATTTCAACATCTTCAACCGGGATACGGAGAGCCGCTTTACTGCCGGAAAGCAGTTGGCGAACATCGCCCGGGTGAAGCCGGACGCCCCAGCGATCATCTACATATCGCAGGAAGGCGGAGAGAGTATCACGACCTGGCGCGAGTTGGAGAGCTTCTCCAACCAGATAGCCTGGTTTCTGCTGTCCCGTGGGATCGGGAAGGGGACAAGCGTCATCGCGGCGCTGCCCAATACCCCGACCCATGTGGCTCTGGCATTCGGCATTTGGAAGACGGGGGCCTGCTATGTCCCCGTCTCCAACCGGAGCCCCAAGCGCAATATGGCGGAGATCTGCGAGTGCATCGCCCCGGCGCTGGTGGTGACCAACCGGATCAAGCCGGAGGGATACGAGAGCATCGGTACCGGGGAGCTCAAGGAGCTCTGCCGGGGCTTCTCTGAGGAGGCCCCGCCGGACGTGCCGGCGATCCCCAACCTGGCCAACTGCTCCGGCGGCACCACCGGAAAGACCAAGGTGATAGAGCAGAACATGCCCGCCGGAGAGAGCGACGAGGGGATGGAAGCCTGGTTTAAGATGACGGGCATGAGCTTTGAGATGCGGCAGCTGCTGGCCGGCCCCCTGTTCCACGGCGCGCCCCACTCGGCGGCCTTCAATGGGCTGTACGCGGGCAACACCCTGGTGATGCCCGCCAGCCTCAAGGCGGAGACAATCCTGGAGCTCATCGAGAAGTACCGGATCGAGTACGTCCAGATGGTGCCGACGCTGATGGAGCGCATCCTGCGCCTGCCGGACTTC
This sequence comes from uncultured Oscillospiraceae bacterium, assembly GCA_947626785.1. GTDB lineage: Bacteria > Bacillota > Clostridia > Oscillospirales > Oscillospiraceae > Limivicinus. Next base: position 11,096 of record CANQTO010000023.1, on the reverse strand, counting down.
TCCCAGGAGAAGCTCGCCAGCCTGAAGGCCTTTTGCCACACCGGAGGGATCTGCTCCCGGGAGCTGAAGCTCCGTTGGCTGGAGCTGATGCCTCCGGAGCGGGTCTACGAGATCTACGCCATGACCGAGTGCGTGGGTATGACCTGGATCCGGGGCGACGACTGGCTCCGCCATCCGGGCAGCGTAGGCCGGATGCTCTCCGGCAGCGCCGTCATCCGGGACGAGGAGGGCAGGGACCTGCCCCCGGGCGAGATCGGGGAGATCTTCATGAGCTGGGGCGAAAACGGCCCCCAGGTGACCTATAAGAACGTGCCCCCCCTGCCTGTGGACGAAAAGGGCTTCCGCAGCGTGGGGGACATGGGCTGGCTGGACGGGGAGGGCTATCTGTACTTTGCCGACCGGCGCAGCGACATGATCGTCACCGGCGGGGAAAACGTCTTTGCCGCCGAGGTGGAAGAGGTCCTGAAGAAGCACCGGAAGGTGTCTGACGCCGTGGTGGTGGGCCTGCCCGACGAGGAGTGGGGCCACCGGATCCACGCCATCATCGAGGCCTCCGAAGCGGTCAGCGACAAGGAGCTGATCCGGTTCTCCCTCAACTATCTCCCGCCTTACAAAATGCCAAAATCCTTTGAGTTTGTGGATACCATCCCCCGCAACGAGAGCGGGAAGACCGTCAGGGCCGCTCTCATAGAGGATAGTCTGAAGAAGGGTTACTGAGCCTGCCTCACCGCGGCTGTGACCCTGAGAAACCAGATAAGGAGCTGGAAAAGTAAATGGAAAACAAAAACTATATGAAGGGCTTTATACCGTATGCCATCGCCGCTGCGGTCCTGAGCCTTTGCGGCGGCTTCACCGCCTCCGTGCCTTCGGCAATCGCGGTCGGCTGGAACGCTGACTGGTCGCTGACCTTTATCACCGTGGCCTACTCCCTGGCCGCCGCCGCCATGGCCCCCATCATGGGCAAGCTGGGCGGCACCATCGGCCGCCGGAAGATGCTGCTGATCGCTATGGGTCTGTACACCGTGGGTCAGGCGCTGATCGCCATCTGCCCCGCCAACGTCCCCCTGCTGCTGATCTTCCGCTTTATGGTCGGTATTGGCGCTGCCGGTATCGCCCCGGTGGTCATGGCCTACATCATGATGGAGTTCCCCCCCGAGAAGATGGGCCAGGGCTTCACGATCTACATGGCGCTGTCCTGCGGCATGGTCATCTTTGGACCCACTGTGGGCGGCATCGTCATGAGCGTGATCGGCACCGCCGAATCCTGGCGTATCGTTATGTGGATCTGCGTTGCCCTGTGCGTGATCTCCTTTGCTCTCTGCTTTGCCATGGTCCGCGACAACCCCAACCTGCCCAAGGGCTCTATGAAGGGCTTCGACTGGGTCGGCGCCGTGTTCGTGCTGATCATGTTCGGCGGCCTGGTCTGCATCCCCACCTTCGGCCAGGACGCCACTAAGGGCTGGGGCTCCCCCTACACCCTGATCTCCATTGCAGCCTCCGTGATCGGCCTGATCGTCCTTATGTTCGTTGAGAAGAAGGCTGCCAACCCCATCCTGAGCGGAAAGTTCATGGCCCGGAAGAACTTCATCCTCCCCGTGGTCGTGCTCTTCCTTACCCAGGGCCTGATGACCGCCTGCCTCACCGAGATCATCCGCTTCGGCTATGCCATTGAGAAGGCCACCATCGCCTCCGTCGCCATGAGCATCGAGTATCTGGGCATGGCCATCGGCACCATCGTGCTCGGACCTATGGCTGACAAGAAGGAGCCCAAGGTCGTCGCCGCTGTGGCCCTGGTGTTCGTGGCCATCGGCTCCGCCATCATGCTCCTCATCAACGAGACGGCCGGCGTCCTGTCCATGGGCGGCGCTCTGTTCTTCGTGGGTCTGGGCCTTGGCGGCAACGCCACCATCTTCATGAAGGTCGCCCTCTCCGGCGTCGCTCCGGCCGATTCCTCCTCCGCCTCCGGCACCTTTAACGTGTTCAAGGATATGTGCGCTCCCTTCGGTGTTGCGATCTTCGTGTCCATGTTCGTTTCCAACATGACCTCGAAGGCTGCCGCCGGCGCCGCGGCCTCCGCTGCCGCCGCCAGCGCCCTGCACACCGTCGCCATGGTGCAGCTGGCCTGCGTCATCGTCGGCATCGTGGTGTGCTTCCTGCTCCCCACTGTCCACGAGAAGCAGAAGGCCTGAGCATAGCCTGAAGAGAAGCCCCTAAACATCAAATTATCTGAAAGGAATAACGAAATGAAGGTTATTGACAATAAGCTGACTCAGAAGTTCGACGAATATCCCGTATTCGGCGTCCTCCAGGGCGTCAAGGTCTTTGTCACCGGCACCAACATCGCCGGCCCCTTCGCCGGCTCCCTGATGGCCGAGATGGGCGCGAAGGTCCTGCAGGCTGAGGCCCCCAACATTGCCTGCCAGACCCGCGGCACGCTGTCCTGGTCCCAGAACCACCGCAACGAGTTTGCCATCACCATCAACACCTCTTCCCCCAAGGGCAAGAAGATCTTCCTCAAGTGCATCGAGTGGGCCGACATTTGGATCGAAGCCGGCCGTCCCGGCACCTACAAGAAGCGCGGCCTGACCGACGAGGTCTGCTGGGAGCACAACAAGGCTCTGTCCATCGTCCACGTCTCCGGCTACGGCCAGTTCGGCCCCTCCAAGGACAAGCCCTCCTACGACGTGTCCGGCCAGGCCATGGGCGGCTACATGTACCTCAACGGCGTGTCCCCCACCGCCGGCCCCCTGAAGGTCAACCCCTATCTGTCTGACTACGTGACCGCCTACAACGCCTGCATCTGCGCCATGGCCGGTTACATCAAGGCCAAGAACACCGGCGAGGGCGACTCCTGCGACGTGGCCCAGTACGACACTATGTTCCGTCTGCTGGACAATTACCCCGCCAACTGGTTCAACAAGGGCTATCCCCAGCCCGGCGAGCCCGTGCCCTACCGCACCGGCAACAAGAGCGACCAGGCCGCCTGCTTCTCCTTCTATGACACCAAGGACGGCGGCGCCATGTTCGTCGCTATCGTGGGCCAGGGCCCCGTCACCCGCGGCTATCCCATCATCGGCATGGGCAAGCCCGGCGTGGATCCCGATATCCCCAAGGAGTGCACCGGCTTCCCGCTGTTCGACCCCCGCGGCCAGAAGGCCGAGGCTCTCTGCGCCAAGTTCTGCGCGGAGCGCACCTGCGATGAGCTGGAAGAGATCTTCAACGCCGCCGGCATCCCCTGCCAGCGCGCCTACGGCCCGGCCGACATCGAGAAGGATCCCCAGTACGAGGCCCGCGAGAACATCGTGGAGTGGGACGACCAGTGCTTCGGCCGCATGAAGGGCATCGGCGTTGTCAACATCTTCAAGAAGAACCCCTCTCAGATCGTGGCTTCCGCCCCCTGCTTCGGCGAGCACAACCGGGACGTGCTCTCCTCCTTCGGCTACACCGACGAGGAGATCGACGAGCTGTACAAGAAGGGCGAGCTGAACACCTGGACCCCCGCGGACACCGCGCGGATCAAGAACTTCGTCCAGTGGCACTTCTTCTGGGATCCCGAGCGCCAGAGCAAGCGCATCGGCCTGGAGTATCCCCCCAAGAAGTAAAAAAAGCGAATAATCTGACCCAGCCGGGGAATTCTCGAGAGAGAATTCCCCGCTTTTTTGTTTGTAAAGGGAAACTCAAGATTGGCCTGACAGGGGAGGGGAGGAGGCCCGGCTATTTCTTAAGCGAAATTTAAGGCGGGGCGGCCTTGACACTGTAACAGAGGCAAGAGTATGATAAAGCTGTAAAGCCGGGAACGTTTTTTTCCGTTCGGAGCTGTTTTTTCTGTTCCTGTGGGAACAAAATGGGCTGCTCTGTTGTCTAATAAGCAGGCCGGAAAGGGAGAAAGAAACAAAAAATTACAGTCGAGTCGGATAATGGTTACAAGACGTCCTGAAGAAATTTAAAAAATTTTCTCATTTTGTTTTATTATGTCTTGCATTTGTAATTATTTTGTGGTACATTATCCTCAAGCCGGAATTGCCGGCCCGCGCCGCGCGCTGCCGGCGCTCCCTCTGCCGGCCGCAGAGGGAACGGGTCACTTGTGAAAAGCAATTTTCAAATAAGAAGGACCAATGGAAAGAAGGAGAAACGCTATGAAAAGAAGTGCCAAATTCCTGTCCGTGCTCCTGGTCATGGCCCTGTGCGTAAGCTTCGTACCCGCCGCTTACGCATTGGATAATGCTATGATCGGTGAGTCCGGGCCAACGATCTTCAGTGAGAGCCATGGGCCGATCACGACCGTGCCCACTTCTCCGGAGCCGGAGAAGGAGGCGGAGACCTCTCCCAGCCCCCTCCCCACCGAGGAGGTCAAGGAGACGGAAGAGCCTGAAGACAGCAAGACGGCCATCAGCGTCGCCACAGCCGCTGAGCTGCGTCAGGCGCTGACGGAAATTGCCTTCAAGGGCACCATCACCGTCACCGCTGATATCGAGGACCTGACCGCTCCTCTGGTGATCGGCAAGAGCGTGACCATCGATCTGGACGGGAACACCCTGACGTTCGTGCCGGCTGGCGCCGTCCAGAACTGTGCCGTCTATGTGGCGGAGGACGTCGAGTTTGTCAATATCATCAACGGCCAGATCGAGATCGGCAGCGAAACCGATAAAGACGAGAAGGTGTCCGGCTATGCCAGCGGCATCGTCTCTAACGCCGGCTGGCTGGGTCTGAACGAGCTGGACATCCGGGGCACTCTCGCGGGCGGCTCCATGTTGGTCAAGGAAAATGAGGATGGCGACCTGGTGGTCATGTGCGGCGTCTTTATGAGCGACCCGTCCGCTTTCGTGAACGACGAGGAATATACCGTCGAGAAGACCGAGGACGGCTGGAAAGTCAGCGAGATCGAAGAAGCTGAGCCCACGCCTGCGCCTACTCCCAGCGACGAGCCCACGGACGAGCCTGCGGACGATACCCCGGCTGAGCCTACTCCCAGCCCTGAGACCCCGGCTGAGCCCTCTGTGGAACCCAGCGAGCCCTCAACCGAGCCTACGGCTGAGCCCACCACCACTCCCGAGTCTGCCCCCGGCATCCCGATCGGGTCTGACGAGGAGGATGAGTCCGAAGGCGAGGAGAATGACAGCTATACCGACGATCTGATGCTCCCTCAGGGCGGACTCGGCCTGGGCCAGTTCGCGGCCTTTGCCGACGGTGAAGAGAGACTGAGCAGATGGGCTGCGAACGGCAGCGACGCTCCCGTGCTGTTCACAAACGATATCGAGCTGAAGAAGAATCTGGATGTCGAGAAGGATCTGACCCTGGACCTGGCCGGAAAGAAGCTCACGGGGACCGGCATCCTGGTGACCAACGTGGCAGAGCTGAGCCTGAACGGCGGCGCTGTCGAGGCCAAGATCAACAACACCGGCAAGCTGAATCTGACCGGCGTGACGGCTCAGGAAGTGAACTCCAGCGGTAGCGTGAGCCTGATGCCCGGCGCCAGCGTTGAGAAGCTGACCGTGTCCTCCGGTGAGGCCGTGGTGGACGCAAGCGAGGTGAAGGAACTGGTCATCGAGGGCGGTTCCGTCAGCCTGACGGGCGATGCCAAGGTGGGGTCCGTCACCATCGAGGGCGGCTCTATCAGCCTCACAGGCACTGCTGATGTAAAGTCTATGACCATGACCGGCGGCGCCCTGAACGTCCAGGGTTCCGACGGCGTGACAGTGGGCATCGTGTCCGTTGAGGGCGACGTGGAGATCAACATCAACTCCGGCACCTTCCAGGGCCTGGTATTTGGCGGCGCTTCCTTCTATGGCATCTCCGCGGCCAGCGAGCCTGAGGTCCATCTGGTCTCCGGCACGAAGGTCACCGGCGGTACCTTTGCTCAGATCGACGAGGCCTTCATCGCCGAGGGCTACACCCTGAATGAGAACAACGGCATCATGTTGCTCTCCATGAGCGGCAGCGTGGGCTTTGTGGACGGCGAACAGAGTAATGATAAGAGCTATTCTGTCTACTATAAGGGCACCGCGGAAGAGCTGAAGGATGTCAAAGAGCCGAAGTTTGAGCTGAAGATCACGAATGTGACCGAATCCAGCACTGGTGTCCTTCAAAAGATCGTTGCCAAGCGCGTTGGCAGCAGCGTGAGCGTAGATTTGGTCGAGGGTACCGACTATACCTATTCAAAGAACAACGGCGAGGGAAAATCCGGCGGGACCGTGGAGCTGAACAAGGGCGGCGCCAATCTCCAGAAGCTGGCACCCGGCTATTATCAGATGGTGTTTGATTTCGGTGAGACTCTGACCAACGGTGAGATCTCTGAAAGAGTCTTCGTCTTCCCCAGGTTTACCTATACCGATGTCAAGTATGTCATGGACAGCGGCGACAATGTTACGTTCAGTGTTGGCGGTACTGACGCAGATAAGCCCCAGGCTGTCAGCTTTGCCGCTGGCTCCGATCACGAGAGAAACGAGGATACATTACTTGCCGCGGGTACGGATTATACCCTGGACGGTACGACTCTCACGGTGAACGACGCGGCGCTGGCGAAAAAGGCCACGACGGCGGGCTCCTATTACCTGGGCCTGTGGTATGCCGACGGACACCACATCTACGTGCGGGTCACGGTACGCGAGAAGCCCTCTGCCAGCCCCAGCAGCCAGAACTGGGCCTATAACGGCGGCGATGTGACCGTGACGGTCTACTCCGCGGCCAACAAGGCTACCAGCGTGACCGGGCCTGCCCCCGGAACGACAAGCGTCGGCATCACCAGCTCTGACTACAGCATCAGCGAGAACGGCCGCACCGTCACCATCAAGGGCGACTATCTGCGGCGGCTGGTAGATACGGAGACCGGGAACGGCCACGGCGTCCAGACCTTCACCATCGTGACGGAGGACGGAAATGTGCCTGCCACCATCAACATCCGCCCCGCCCTCTGGCCCCGGAACAATGAGGACACCCACCGGAAGGGCAGCGACGCGGATCTGATCTTTGACTGCTCCGCTCCAATCGATCCGAACTATGCCCCCACCCTGGGCACCAAGTCCATCTCCGCGGACGATGCCGACGGCTACACGATCAAGGGCAACACCATCACCCTGAAGGCCGCCTTCCTGAACAAGCGTGCCTCTCAGGATTGGACCCTGGGCGTGACCACTACGGTCGCTGACCATGCGGTCGCCTATGCCAACTTCAAGGTGACCGGCACCTCCAGCGGCGGCACCGGCGTCGCCACCGGCGACGAGAACAACGCCGTAGTGTGGGCCGTGGTCCTGGTCCTCTCCGGCGCGGCGGTCGTGGCCCTGATCCCCAAGAAGAAAAAACAGCAGGGTGAATGAGGCGGAACATCCCGCATAGCCAATAAGCGGCAATGTTTCTCCACTACCCCATGAAACCCGCTTCGCTGGGCTTTCATGGGGGCTCCGAAAGGCCCGTTTCGCGGGGCGCGAACCGAAAGGCGAGTAAACCGCGGCCTGTGAGAGCTGAACTCCCACGGGTCACAAGCGGGCGGGAAACCAATAGAATTATGCCGGCGCGCAAGCCGAAAGGCGAGTAAACCGGCGGTGTCAAATGACCCGGACAGAACGTCCGGGTCATTTGACGTCCTGCGCTCCCCCTTGACAGAACAGCGCCGGGGGAGTTAAATATAGTCAAAAAGATTCAGGAGGAGCAACTATGAAAACCATCGCCAGCTTTACCGTCGATCACGACAAACTGGAAAAGGGGATGTACGTCTCCCGCATCGACGGGGACGTGGTCACCTACGATATCCGCATGAAAAAGCCCAACCAGGGCGATTATCTCTCCAACGGCGCGCTGCATACCTTCGAGCACCTGTTCGCCACCTATGCCAGAAACAGCGCTTTAGGCGGTGAGGTGATCTATGTGGGGCCCATGGGCTGCCGGACCGGCTTCTATCTGCTGCTGCGGGACGTGGTGAGCCGGGAGCAGGCGCTGGAGCTGGTCCGGGAGAGCTTCCGCTTTGTCCGGGACTTTGAGGGGGTCATCCCCGGCAGTCAGCGCTGGGAGTGCGGCAATTACCGGGAGCACGATCTGCCCGGGGCAAAGGCCGTGGCGGAGGATATGCTCCGGGTCCTGGACGGCTGGACCGCCGGAAAAATGGACTATACGGCCTGAACTGTTATCACTAAGACTGCGAAGAACTGCTACAGTTTTTCGCGGTCTCTTTTTTATCGTCTGCCATTTTTCCCTTGTGCTTCCGGGGCGGAAGTGGTATCTTATAAAATATGCCGGGCCAAAGCCCGGCGGGGAAAGGAAACAGGGATGAAAATTGTCGTTTTAGGGGGCGGGGTGAGCGCGGAGCGCCACGTCTCCCTGGTGACGGCCACTTCCGCCTGCCGGGCCCTGCGGAGCCTGGGGCATGAGGCCGTCTTTGTGGATATGTTCCTGGGCCTGGAAAATTTCTCCGGCCCTCTGGAGGCGGCCTTTCAGGCCCCGGACGGCCTCTGCGGCAGCGCGGCCATCGAAAAGACGGAGCCGGATCTGGCCGCCGTCCGGGCCTACCGAAAGGATCAGGGCCCCAGCCGCCTTGGGAAGGGCGTGCTGGAGATCTGCGCCCTGGCCGACTGCGTCTTCCTGGGCCTCCACGGGGCCGACGGGGAGGACGGCAAGATCCAGGCCGCTCTGGACCTGCTGGGCGTGCCCTACACCGGCTCGGATATGCTGGGCAGCGCTATCGCTATGGACAAGGCCGTTGCCAAGAAGATCATGGAGCACGCCGGCATCCTCACGCCGGAGTGGCGGGAGCTTTCTTACACCCAGGCCAAGATTCCGGTGCTGGCGGAGAGCCTGCCCGTGCCCTGCGCGCTGAAGGCCGTGGGCGGCGGCTCCTCTCTGGGCGTGGCCCTGCCGGAGACCCGGGAGGAGCTGGCGGGAGCCCTGGAGGAGGTCCTGCGCTACGGGGACCGGGTCATCATCGAGAAGAAGATCCGGGGCCGGGAGCTGACCGTCCCCATCCTGGGGGACCGGGCCCTGAATCCCATCGAGATCGTGCCCCCGGAGGGCATGTGCTTTGACTACGTGGCCAAGTACCAGAGCGGCAGCGAGGGGGCCCGTGAGATCTGCCCCGCGCCCGTCACGGAGGCGGAGCGGCAGCTGCTCATGGACAGCGCCCTCAAGCTGCACCGGGCCCTGGGCCTGGCGGTGTACTCCCGGGCGGACTTCATCCTGGACGGGGAGGGCCGGGCCTGGTGCCTGGAGGTCAACACCCTGCCGGGCATGACCCCCAACAGCCTCATCCCCAAGGCCGCCGCCGTGGAGGGTATGAGCTACGCCCAGCTGTGCGAGGAGATCGTGCGTCTGTCTCTGGAGAAGCATGGAAAAAGAAATTGGAAATAATTGAGAGATTTTGATTAACGGCCCAATAAAAAGACAGGTGTTCACAGTTTTGTGACAAATTGGCCTCAACTTGTGTTATAATTTTCTTAAGAAATCTTAAGGTGAACCAAGGGTGAGGGTATGAGAGAGCGCCTTGCGCGGTTCATGGCCGGTAGGAACGGCAATGACCAGTTCAATTTATTCCTGCTCATAACAGACGCGGTCCTGCTGCTGGTCGGGGCGATCTTCGACGGGGTAGGCAGATTCCTGTATCCGCTGGCGGTCCTGCTGCTGATCTACATCTATTTCCGCATGTTCTCCCGCAACGTGTACCGCCGCCGGGAGGAGAACGGAAAGTACATGCGCCTGCGCTTCAAGGTCTCCGCCGCCCTGAAGGTGCGCAAAGAGCGCTGGGTCCAGCGGAAGGACTACAAGTTTTTCACCTGCCCCTCCTGCCACACCACGCTCCGGGTGCCCCGGGGCCAGGGCAAGATCAAGATCGTCTGCCGCAAGTGCGGCAGCTCCTTCATAGGAAAATCCTGAGATGTTCGGGACCCTGACCGCCGCGCCGGAAAAGCTGACGGAGGAACAGGCTCTCCGTTACCGGGCCTGCTACTGCGGCCTCTGCCGCTGTCTGAAGGAACGGCACGGTCAGCTCAGCCGCCTGACCTTGAATTACGACATGACCTTCCTGATCCTGCTGCTGGGCTCCCTGTACGAGCCGGAGGAGCGGCAGGGGGAGGACCGGTGCCTGCTCCATCCCCGTCAGCCCCGGGGCTGGTTTATCAGCGGGGCCACTGAATACGCCGCAGATCTGAATATCGCCCTGAGCGCCCTCAAGTGCCGGGACGACTGGGAGGACGACGGCAACCTGGCCGCTCTGGCCGCTAACCGGCTGCTGAAGGAGTCTTACAGGCAGATCGCGGAACACTACCCCCGGCAGACCGGGGCCATGGAGCGCTGCATGGAACGCCTGACGGAGCTGGAGAAGGGCCGCATCGAGGACCCGGACGCCGGCGCCGCCGCCTTCGGGGAGTTGATGGCCGAGGCGCTGGTGTGGCGGGAGGACCGCTGGAGCGAGACCCTGCGGGCCATGGGCCGGGCCCTGGGCGGCTTTATCTATCTGATGGACGCCTGCCTGGACCTGGACGCGGATGCCCTTTGGGGGCGCTACAATCCCTTCCGGCGATATTATGGCCTGCCGGACAATCGGGACCGCTTCCGGGAGCTGCTGACGCTGTTTTTGGGCGAGTGCCTGTTTTATTTTGACCGCCTGCCGCTGGTGCAGGACCTGCCGCTGCTGCAAAATATCCTCTGCGCCGGGCTCTGGGCCCGGTTTGACAGAAAATTTGAAGATAAGCACCGTGAAGAGGGGACCTCTTAAATGATCCAGGACCCGTACAAGGTCCTTGGCGTCTCCCCGGACGCCTCGGACGAAGAGATCAAGAAAGCCTACCGAGAGCTGACAAAAAAATACCACCCGGACCTGAATCCGGGAGACGCGGCCGCCGCCCAGAAGATGAATGACATCAACGCGGCCTACGACCAGATCAAGAACGGCACCGCCCAACAGCAGCAGTACGGCTACGGCGGCGGGGGCGGAGCCTATCAGCAGGCGGGCGGCGCCTACGGCTGGGGCGGCTGGAACCCCTGGGGCAGCGCCTGGGGAGAGGGCCAGTACCGCCAGCAGCAGACCGAGCGCAGCGAGTACACCGCCGCCAAGAACTATATCCGCAACGGCATGTACCGGGAGGCCATCAACGCCCTGTCCGGCGTGCCCGTCA
>CANQTO010000022.1 GCA_947626785.1 uncultured Oscillospiraceae bacterium | reverse complement strand
AGCGGGCGTGGATCTTGTCGTCCACCAGGTGGTGGAGCTTGAGGAAGTACACCCAGCCCACGGTGACGTCGTTGTCAAACTTCTCGCCGGTGCGGCCGTCGTACATCTCGCTCTTACCGTCCTCCCGGAGCCCCGCCTGACGCAGGGTCTCCCGGATGGTGGTCTCGTTGGCGCCGTTGAAGATGGGGGTGGCCACCTTCCAGCCCAGGGCCTGGGCGGCGTAGCCCAGGTGGACCTCCAGCACCTGACCGATGTTCATACGGGAGGGCACGCCCAGGGGGTTCAGCACGATGTCCAGCGGGGTGCCGTCGGGCAGGTAGGGCATATCCTCACGGGGCAGGATGCGGGAGACGACGCCCTTGTTGCCGTGGCGGCCGGCCATCTTGTCGCCCACGGAGATCTTCCGCTTCTGGGCGATGTAGACCCGGACCACCTGGTTGACGCCGGGGTTCATCTCGTCCCCGTTCTCCCGGGTAAAGACCTTCACGTCCACGATGATGCCGCTCTCGCCGTGGGGGACCTTCAGAGAGGTGTCACGGACCTCACGGGCCTTCTCGCCGAATATGGCCCGCAGCAGGCGCTCCTCAGCGGTCAGGTCGGTCTCGCCCTTGGGGGTGACCTTGCCCACCAGGATGTCGCCGGCGGTGACCTCGGCGCCCACCATGATGATGCCCCGCTCGTCCAGATACTTCAGCGCGTCGTCGCCCACGCCGGGGATGTCCCGGGTGATCTCTTCGGGGCCCAGCTTGGTGTCCCGGGAGTCGCACTCGTACTCCTCCACGTGCAGGGAGGTGAACACGTCCTCCATGACCAGGCGCTCGTTGAGCAGGATGGCGTCCTCGTAGTTGTAGCCTTCCCAGTTCATATAGCCCACCAGGATGTTCTTGCCCAGTGCGATCTCGCCGTTGCTGGTGCTGGGGCCGTCCACCATCACATCGCCCTTGGCCACCCGGTCCCCTGCGGAGACGATGGGCCGCTGGTTGATGCAGGTGCCCTGGTTGGAGCGGGCAAATTTGATGAGCTTATAGTCCTTGCTCTCGCCGGAATCGTACCGGACGGAGACATAGTTTGCGTCCACGCGGGTGACCACGCCGTCGCCCTCGGCCAGGATGCAGACGCCGGAGTCCACCGCGCACTTGTGCTCGATGCCGGTGGCCACGATGGGGGCCTGAGTGGTCATCAGAGGCACGGCCTGGCGCTGCATGTTGGCGCCCATCAGGGCACGGTTGGCGTCGTCGTTCTCCAGGAAGGGGATCATGGCCGTGGCGATGGAGACCATCATCTTGGGGCTGATGTCCACATAGTCCACGTCCTCCCGGTTGACCTCGATGGTGTCGTTCCGGTGGCGGCAGGTGATACGCTTGCGGATCAGGCAGCCGTTCTCGTCCACAGGCTCGGAGGCCTGGGCTACGATGTACTGGTCCTCCTGGTCGGCGGTCATATACTCCACCTCGTCGGTGACCCGGCAGGTACCCTTCTCCACCTTCCGGTAGGGGGCCACCAGGAAGCCGTACTCATTGGCCCGGGCGTAGGAGGCCAGATAGGAGATCAGGCCGATGTTGGGGCCTTCAGGGGTCTCGATGGGGCAGAGGCGGCCGTAGTGGCTGTAATGCACGTCGCGCACGTCGAAGCTGGCGCGCTCGCGGGACAGGCCGCCGGGGCCCAGGGCGGACATACGCCGCTTGTGGGTCAGCTCGGCCAGGGGGTTGGTCTGGTCCATGAACTGGCTCAGAGGCGAGGATCCGAAGAACTCCTTGATGGCCGCGGTCACGGGCCGGATGTTGATCAGGCTCTGGGGGGTGACGATGTCCAGGTCCTGGAGGGTCATGCGCTCGCGGATGACCCGCTCCATGCGGGAGAAGCCGATGCGGAACTGGTTTTGCAGCAGTTCGCCCACGCAGCGGACGCGCCGGTTGCCCAGATGGTCGATATCGTCGGCCTCGCCGATGCCGTTTGCCAGGGCGTTGAGGTAGTTGACAGAGGAGAAGATGTCGTCGGCGATGATGTGCCGGGGGATCAGCAGGTCGATGCTCTCCCGGATGGCGTCCTTCAGGGCCTCGCCCTCGTACTGCTGGCAGAGCTGCCGCATGACGATGCCCCGGACCTTCTCGGTGACGCCCAGGGGCCGGGCGTCAAAGTCCACGAAGCGGGCGATGTCCACCATGCCGTTGGAGAAGACGCGCACGTCCTTGCCTTCGACCTTCAGGGTCACGGACACCACGCCCGCGCTGTCGATCTGGCGGGCCTTGTCCCGGGTGAGGACCTCCCCCGCCTCGGCGATGATCTCGCCGGTGAAGGGGTCGGCCACGGGGGCGGCCAGCTCGAAGCCCGCGATGCGGGGATAGAGGGACAGCTTCTTGTTGAACTTATAGCGGCCCACATTGGACAGCTCGTAGCGCCGGCGGTCATAGAACAGGCCGTCCAGCAGGCTCTCGGCGGACTCCACCGTGGGGGGATCGCCGGGGCGCAGCTTCCGGTAGATCTCCATCAGGCACTCCTCGCGCGTGAAGGCGGTGTCCCGCTCGAAGGTGGCCCGGATCCGGTCGTCGTCGCCGAAGATCTCCTTGATGCGCTCGTTTGTGACGGCGCCCACATAGGGGTCCTCCACACAGCTGAGCCAGGTGGCGGGCTGGTCGGCGTTGTAAGCGCCCATGGCTTTCAGGAACCAGGTGATGGGCAGCTTGCGGTTTTTATCGATGCGGACATTGAAAACGTCGTTGGCGTCGGTCTCGTACTCCAGCCAGGCACCGTGATAGGGGATCACGGTGGAGGCGTAGATGTTGATCATGGACTTGTCCGTGGTCTTGTCGAAATAGACGCCGGGGGAACGGACGATCTGGGAGACGATGACGCGTTCCGCGCCGTTGATGATGAAGGTGCCACCGTCGGTCATGATGGGGAAATCTCCCATGAAGATCTCCTGCTCCTTGATGACCTCGGTCTCCTTGTTGCGCAGGCGGACCCGGACCTTCAGGGGGGCGGCGTAGGTGGCGTCCCGGGCCTTGCACTCCTCCTCGGTGTACTTGGGCTTCTCGTTCATGGAGTAGTCGATGAAGCTCAGCTCCAGGTTGCCCGAGTAGTCGGACACGGAATCCACGTCCCGGAAGACCTCCCGCAGGCCGGTCTCCAGGAACCACTTGTAGGAGCTCTTCTGGATCTCCAGCAGATTGGGCATCTCCCGGATCTCCTCGGTACGGGCAAAGCTCTTGCGCAGAGTCTTGCCGTAAAGGACATCTTTTGGCATTGGCGCACTCTCCTTGTCGTTTCATTTGGCTGTCCGCGAAACGCCCTTTCGCGGGCAGCTGCGTTTCCTTGCCGCAGGGGAACAGGCGTTTTTTGTGAACGCCCGGATAAGTTGCTAAAATTTCTTTTGACGGTGTTGCTTTTGCGGGGGAAGGATGCTATACTGTTTTTGTTAGAGGGAGGGTATAGCGCCCCCTTCCCAACACACAGAGCAAGCCATTTTAACACCGCCGGGCGGGCGGTGTCAAGAAGTATTTTGTTAATTTTTGCGAAGCGGGGCTTGGACCCGCTTCAGCTTGTAGACAAAGTCCTTTGGACTTTGTCTACAAGCTTCTGCGCCACTTTTTTCAGAAGGGCTTGCCCTTCCGAAAAAACTCGCTACGCTCGGCAAAAGCCCGGCAAGCCGGGCATTTTGCTGGCGCGATCCAAACGCGATGGGGCCTTGCCCCCTCGCGCACCCCCCGCTGCTCACTCACTTCTCATGTGTAGCATGAGGTTTGTCTACAGTCTGAAGCGGCCTTTGGACCCGCTTTTTTTGTTTTTGTTGGAGCGGAACATTGTATGGACCTTCGTGTGCTGATCCTCCTGCTGGCGGAGGCGCTGTTCGCCTTCGGGCTGCTGCGCAGGGCCGGACTGCTGGAGAAGCGGGCCGCCGCCGTGGGCAGCGCGCTGCTGCTTGCCCTGGCCTTTGGCCTGCGCCTGGCGGTGTTGCCCTATGAGACGTTGGACTACCAGAACTTTCTCACCAAATGGGTGACCTTTTTTCGGGAGAACGGGGGCTTTCGGGCCCTGGCCGTCCCGGTGGGGAATTACAACATCCCCTACCTCTATTTTCTGGCCCTCTTCTCCTATGCGAATATCCGGGACCTGTACCTCATCAAGCTGCTGAGCATTTTCTTTGACGTGGTCCTGGCCTGGGCCTGCATGCAGCTGGCCGGGCTCTATACGCCCCGCCGGGGCGCCCGTCTGGGCTGCTTTTTCGCGGTGCTCTTTCTGCCCACGGTGTACCTCAACGGCGCGGTCTGGGGCCAGTGCGACAGTATCTATGTGGCCTTCGGAGTCCTGGGCCTCTATCTGGCCCTGTCGGACCGGCCGGTTTTGTCCATGGTCTGCGCGGCCCTGTCCTTCGGCTTCAAGCTCCAGGCTGTGTTCCTCCTGCCGGTGTACGCGGTGCTGTGGATGCAGGGGAAATTCCAGTGGAAGCACTTTCTGGTCTTCCCGGCGGCCTATGTGGCCCTGGTGCTGCCGGCGGTACTGCTGGGCCGGCCCTTTTTGGACACGCTGACCCTGTATCTGAGCCAGACCGGCAGCGTGGGCGACGGGCTCAATTACAACTCCCCCTCCGTCTTCGCCTTTTTCCGGGAGGTCCGGGACCCGGCTGGGGCAGCCCGCTTCGCCGTGGCCGCCGCCTTCTGCTTCATGCTGGCGGTGCTGGAGCTGTGCCTGATCTACCGCCGCCGCCTGAACGGCCGGGCGGTGCTGGGCGCGGCGCTGCTGCTGTGCCTGGGCGTCCCCTTCCTGCTGCCCCACATGCACGACCGGTACTTTTTTGCCGCCGATATTCTGTTCCTGATCCTGGCCTTTGTGGACTGCCGCTACGCCTTCACCGCGGTCCTGGTCCAGTTCGCCTCCCTGCTGGGCTACCACGCCTATCTGAAGATGCGCTACCTGCTGCCCATGAGCCGGGGCGCGCTGGCCCTGATCCTGGCCCTGCTGGCCGCCGCCGTCTTTTTTGGCCGCGCTCTGGCCGAAAAGGAGCCCGGAAGCGAAATTGCGTCTTGACAAATGCTGATTATCTGATATAATCAGGGATGCTCAAAAAATACGTGTATGCGAGAGTGCTGGAATAGGTAGACAGGCACGTTTGAGGTGCGTGTGTCAACCGACGTGGGAGTTCAAGTCTCCTCTCTCGCACCAAAAATCGGCAAGGCGTCAGCCTTGCCGATTTTTACCTCTTCACTTTTCACTCTTCACTCAAAAATCGCCTTGCCGTTTTTTGGAGGTAATAGATAATAGTGAACAGTGAAGAAGTGGAATAAGGGGAAACCCATCCCCTCTCAAACTCTCCCCATGTTTGACTTTTTATTGTCCTTCTTATTTCTTCTCCTTGAAATTTTGCTGTCAATCGGCTATACTTTCTTATAAGAAGGGCGGTGTGCTGAATACCGCAGATTTTAGGAACGGACCGTATATCGAAAGGAGCACCCCATGTTAGACAAACAGGATCTGCAAGCCATCAAGGACCTGATCGACACATCCATCTCCGCCTCCGAGGAACGCACCCATGCCGAGATTGGCGCCGTCCGCGCCGAGATCAGGGCTGCGGAAGACCGGTGGATGACCTTCTATGAGTCCGCCATCCAGCCCCAGCTCCAGTTACTGGCCGAGGGCCAGCAGACCATTTTAGAAACCCTGGCACCGAAAAGCCGGGTGGATGCTCTGGAGGAAGAGGTCGTTTTTCTCAAGTCTATCGTCAAGAATCTGGCCCAGGATGTGGCGGAGTTGAAAAAGGCGGAGTGATTTTTGGAAAGGCGGTTTGCTGATATTGTTCAGCGCCGTAAAATAAGACAAAAGAAAGAAGGAGAAAAAGATGGTAGACTTTAAAAATGGACTGTTGTTCAAGTTGAAAAAAGATAATTCGATCCGCGATGCGGATGTTGCCGCTCTGCTCATCGACGGAGAGGAAGTCATCGGCAGCTATACCGCTCTGCGGGATTATGTTGTTTTCACAAACAAGCGCATTATCTCAGTGAACGTCCAGGGCCTGACCGGAGCGAAAAAAGACTACACTTCCATGCCCTACAGCAAAGTGTCCGTGTTCTCCGTAGAGACCGCCGGCGTCCTTGATCTGGACAGCGAGCTGGAGTTGTATTTCTCTGGCGTCGGCAAAGTTAAATTTGAATTTCACGGCAATTGTGATATCACCGCGATTGGTCAATCCATATCCAAATACGTCCTAAAATAAAGCTGAGAAAGCTCAAAACAAAACCTCCCCGAAAACAGCCGTTTTCGGGGAGGTCACATTTTAAAAGATACTTTTACCGCACGATCTCCTTGATGAAGCTGGGCTTCTCGACCTCTCCGTCAGAGAATTCGAAGCAGGCCTTCAGCAGCTCCGCCGCCTCCTCGGCCTTCGCCTGGGAGGGGGCGTGGAGCACGGCCAGGCAGTCCCCCGCCTGTACGCGCTCGCCCACCTTTTTCTCCAGCACCACGCCCACAGACAGGTCGATGGGGCTCTCCTTGTCCACCCGGCCGCCGCCCAGGTGCATGGAGACCAGGCCCACCTTCTCCGCCTGGATGCGGCTGACGGTGCCGCTCCTGCCGGCGTAGACCGGCAGTTGCACCGGAGCCTTGGGCAGCAGCTCCGGCTGGAAGACCGGGCGGCTGTCGCCCCCCTGGGCCTCCACCATCTCCGCCAGCTTCCGCAGGGCCGCGCCGCTGCGGATGCTCTCCAGCAGCAGCGCCCGGGCCGCCTCCAGGTCCGCCGCCATGCCCGCCTCGGTGAGCATCAGGCCGCCCAGGGTCAGGCAGAGCTCCAGCAGGTCGCCCTCCTTCTCCCCTCTCAGCACCGAGATGGCCTCCTTCACCTCCAGGGCGTTGCCCACGGCGTGGCCCAGAGGCTGGTCCATATCCGTGATAACGGCGGCGCAGCGGCGCTTGGCCAGGCGGCCGATCCGGGTCAGGCCCTGGGCCAGCTCCCGGGCCTGGTCCACCGTCTTCATAAAGGCCCCGCTGCCGCACTTGACATCCAGCACGATGATATCTGAGCCGGAGGCCAGCTTCTTGGACATGATGGAGCTGACGATCAGTGGGATGGAGGGGACGGTCCCCGTCACGTCCCGCAGGGCGTAGATCTTCTTGTCCGCCGGCACCAGATCCGCCGTCTGGCCGATGATGGCGATGCCGATCTTGTTGACGTTTTCAAAGAACTGCTCCTCGGAGATATCCACCGAGAAGCCGGGGAAGCTCTCCAGTTTGTCGATGGTGCCGCCGGTGTGGCCCAGGCCCCGGCCGGACATCTTGGCGATCTTCAGCCCGCAGGCGGCCACCATGGGGCAGAGGACCAGGCTGGTCTTGTCCCCCACGCCGCCGGTGGAGTGCTTGTCCGCCTTCAGGCCCTGGATGGGGCTCAGGTCGATGGTCTCGCCGGAGCGGACCATGGACATGGTCATATCCAGCGTCTCCTGCTCGTCCATCCCCCGCAGCAGGATGGCCATGCACATGGCGGACATCTGGTAGTCCGGGATCTCCCCCCTGGTGTAGCCCTGGACCATAAAATCGATCTGCTCCGTGCTCAGCCGGCCGCCGTCCCGCTTGACGGCGATCAGATCTGTCATACGCATCGTTCTCTCTCCTCTCAGGTATTAGGATTGATTAGTTTATATCCATTATATACCATTTCACTGCGTTTCTCAAGCCCGGAATATCAGATAATCTCTCCCCTCGATGCGCGCCAGCCGGACCCCAGGCGGCGTCCGGCGGAGCTGGGCGGGCAGGGCCAGCAGGATCCCCCGGCCATTGAAGGCGGTCAGGCTCCCGTCGGGCCGGGCAAACCACAGCAGCCCGTCCTCCCCCGCCTCTTCCGGCTCCGGTTCCGGTCCCGTTTCCGCAGCCGTTTCCGCCTCCGGTTCCCGGGTACTGGCATAGGCCAGCTCTGCCGGGAACTTTTTCATCTCCGCAGCCGACAGGCGGCGGCGCAGGTACAGCCCGTCCCCCTCCGGAACGAGCAGCCCCAGATAGGCCCGGTCCCCTCCCCGGCCCACGGCCCAGAGCCGGGTCAGCTGTCCGGAGGCAGGGAGCCGGGCCTCCAGGAGCGTATAGAGCCCCGCCCGCTCCAGGCGGAGCCAGCCCTCCTCCGGGGCATAGCCCTGTATCGGATAGACCACTTTTCCTCCCTTCCCCGTGCTGCCAGACGCAAAAAGCCACCCTGTCCATACCTTATGAACAGGGTGGCGCACTTATTCTTTCAGGAAATGGTGCCCAGACCGAAGCTGACAGCCAAGGCGCTGTCCACAGCGCTCATGGTCCCCTCGTCCAGCCGGCCCATCCGCTCCCGCAGGCGGGATTTGTCGATGGTCCGGATCTGCTCCAAAAGGATCACGCTGTCCCGGTTCAGGCCCACGCTCTGCCCGGACAGGCTGATGTGGGTGGGCAGGCGGGCCTTGCCGGTCTGGCTGGTGATGGCCGCGGCGATCACCGTGGGACTGTGCCGGTTTCCGGTGTCGTTCTGTACGATGAGCACGGGGCGCATGCCCCCCTGCTCGCTGCCCACCACCGGGCTCAGGTCGGCGTAATAGATATCTCCTCGTTTGACCATGCTGTTTTCACACTCCGGAAAAGTGTCGCCCAATACAATATATGTAGGGTGCTGAGAATATTCTCCCAACCCGGATGTGAAATTATACAGGCTCATCTGAATTTTAAGGCATGAATCCCCCGTCCACGGTGAGCACCTGGCCGGTGGTATACGCAGCCCGGGCCAGATACAGCACCGCCTGGGCGATCTCCTCAGGCCTGCCCAGGCGGCCCAGGGGGATCTCGGTCGCCAGCTGCTCCAAAGTCTCCTGCCCCAGGACCTGGACCATATCGGTGTCGATGACGCCGGGGGCCACGCAGTTGACCCGGATGCCGGTAGGGGCCAGCTCCGCCGCCAAGGACTTGGTCAGGCCCACGATGGCGTGCTTGGTGGAGGAATAGGCCGCCTCGCAGGAGGCCCCGTGGGTGCCCCAGATGGAGCTCATGTTGATGATGCAGCCGGCGTGCTCATGGAGCATATGAGGCAGCGCCTCCTGGACGCAGTTGTAGCAGCCGCCCAGGTTCACGTCGAACATCCGCCGCCAGCTCTCCGGGGCGATGTCCTGAAACTGCATCTGTTTGGCGATGCCCGCGTTGTTCACCAGCAGCGTCACCGGCCCCAGCTCCGCCTCGATCCGGCGGAACATGGCCGCCACAGCCCCGGCGTCGGCCACATCGGCCTGGCAGCTCATCACCCGGCAGCCCCGGCTCTTCAGCTTTGCCTTCAGGGCCTCGGCCAGATCCTGCCGTTCAATGTAATTGATGCACAGGTCCCAGCCCTCCAGGGCCAGGGCCTCGGCCACCGCCGCCCCGATGCCCCGGGAGGAGCCTGTCACCAAAGCCACGTCTCTCATGCCGCCGTCTCCCGAAGCCAGGCTTCGATCCTCTGCCGGGTGTAGTCCGACAGCTCATTGGTGCTCATGGCCTTGACCCGCTCCGGCTCCAGCACCTCCAGGATCTCCATGGTCACCTCTGTGCGCCGGAAGGGCAGGTCCTTCCGTATATTCTCCGTGCCCCGGACGGCGGCGATGACCAGGGGCGCTCCGGCCCGCTGGGCGATCTTGAAGCAGCCCGGATGGAAGGGCAGCAGCTCCCCGCCCTTGCCCCGGGTGCCCTCCGGGTACACGCCGATGGAGCAGACGCCCCGCTTCAGATAGTCCGCTGCCTGGAGGATGGTGCGCAGGGCGTTCCGGTCGTTCTCCCGGTCGATGGCCAGGAAGCCGGAGGCGTAAGCGATGCGGCCGATGAGGGGGATCTCCAGGTTGGAGGGCTTGGAGACGAAGGCGATGTTCCAGTGCCGCAGCCGGTCGATGACCAGGCAGGGGTCGAACATGGACCGGTGGTTGCACACCAGCAGGAAGCGCCGGTCCTCCGGCAGCTTCTCCAGCCCGATCAGCCGGGGCTTTAAGCCGCAGTAGGCGTTCAGCGCGCCGATCACCCGGCCGCAGCCGTCCCGGCAGAAGGCGACCTGCTTCTCCAGGGGCTTCTCCCGGTCCACCGTCAGGGCGGCCAAGTAGAGCGCCACCAGGTACAATACATGCAGCAGCAGGTAGACCCCCAGGGCCAGCAGCAGGCCCTGCCACCAGGCGGCCCCGCCCACAGAGACCAGCAGCGCCGCCGCGAAAATGCCCAGCGCCATAAAAAAGATCAAAACAGACACAGAAAATTCCCCTTTCTGTCGGTTACTGCCGCAGCACCTTCCCCAGCACCCGCAGGGGCAGCTCCGGGGAAATGACGATATCCGGGTACTTGGGATTCAAGGAGCGCAGGGCCATGGAGCCCTCCAGGGCCACCAGCTTTTTCAGGTAGGCGCTGCCGTCGTAGAGGAAGATGCCGATCTCCCCGGTCATCAGGCTCCGCTGCTGGCGCACCCAGACGGTCTGCCCGTCGTGAAATTCCGGCTCCATGCTGTCCCCGGCCACGCGGACGCCGAAATTGGCCCCCTCGGGGACCTCCGCGCCCACCTCCACCATCTCGTAGTCCTCCCCGTCCAGAAACTGGCCGGTACCGGCGGAGACGGCCAGGGAGTACAGCGGCAGGCAGCGGGCCGGGAGCTCCTCCGGCTCCCGGGGCAGGCCGTAGCGCCCGCTGTCCCGCAGCAGCTGGATATAGTCCAGGGCCTTCCGGCGGCCCTCCCGGTTGAGCCGGGCCAGCAGCCCCTCGCCGCCGCCCTCGCAGAAGGCGCCCCGGATGTCCTCGATCTCCAGGGCTTCGCACAAAGACAAAAACTGCCGGGCGTTGGGGAGCGTGGCCCCCTTCTCCCATTTGGACAAAGCCTGATTGGTCACCGGCCAGCCCGCCGCCGTCAGCCGGGCAGCCAGCTCCGCCTGGCTCAGGCGCAGCTCCCTGCGCCGCCGGGCGATGATCTCTCCGAATTCCATAGTTCTCTCCTCATCCTGTATTCTTTTTGCTATAGTATACACCTTCCGGCGTCCGATTGCAAGTCCGATTTTCTCCTGATCGGATATTATTTCCTCTTTACTTATCTTAATAGGCGTATTATAATGGCCTTATTATCGGATCAGGAGAAATGCCATGGACCGCGTCATTCTTCACTCGGACATCAACGCCTGTTACGCCAACATCGAACTGCTCTACGAGCCCCGGCTGCGGGGGCAGCCCATGGCCGTCTGCGGGGACGCGGCGACCCGGCGGGGCATCGTCCTGGCCAAGGACGAGCTGGCCAAGCGGGCCGGGGTCAAGACCGGCATGGCCATCTGGCAGGCCCGGCAGCTCTGCCCCGCCCTGGAGCTGGTGCCGCCCCATTTTGACCGCTACGAGAAATACTCCCGCCTGGTGCGGCAGATCTATGAGCGCTACACCGACCGCTGCGAGCCCTTCGGCCTGGACGAGAGCTGGCTGGACCTGACCGGCTGCCTGGGCCGGGCCGACGGGGAGGCGGCGGCCCAGGAGCTCCGGCGGCAGGTCCGCCGGGAGACGGGGCTGACCGTCAGCGTGGGCGTGTCCTGGAACAAGGTCTTCGCCAAGCTGGGCTCCGACTACAAAAAGCCCGACGCGGTGACGGCCATCAGCCGGGAGAACTTCCGCTCCCTGGTCTGGCCCCTGCCGGTGTCCGACCTGCTGATGGTGGGCCCCCACACCGCCGCCCGGCTGGAGGGCATGGGCATCCTCCGCATCGGCCAGCTGGCGGCGGCGGAGCCGGAGCTGCTCCGGCGGCGGCTGGGCAAAGCGGGCCCCACCCTCCACGCCTGGGCCAATGGCCTGGACCAGAGCCCGGTGCGCCGGGAGGAGGAGTTTCCCCCGCCCAAGTCCATCGGCAACAGCACCACCGCCCCCCGGGACCTGCTCTGCGAGCGGGACGTGCTGCGGACCTTCACGGCCCTGTCCGAGAGCGTGGGGGCCCGGCTCCGGGAAGCGGGGTATTGCTGCCGCACCCTGGAGATCGAGCTGCGCTCCACGGACCTGAGCTGGACCAGCCACCGGGTCCGCCTGGAGAGCCCCAGCGACTCCAACCGGGAGCTTTTAGAGCAGGCCATGGGCCTCTTCCGGCAGGTCCACCGCTGGCCCGGTCCTCTGCGGGGCCTGGGCCTGCGCTGCTGCGAGCTCTGCCCCGCCGGCGCCCCCCGGCAGCTGAGCCTCTTCTCCGACCCGGTCCTGGAGGCCAAGCGGCGCTCCCTGGACCGGACCCTGGACGCCATCCGGGGCAAATACGGCAAAAACAGCATCATCCGCGGCGGCGATCCTTTGAGAGTTTCCGACTGAAACAGACAAAAGCCGCCGAAAAAGCGGCAAATAGGCCGGTTTTCCATTTTTGACTTGCGGCGGGGCCAAGAATCTGATATGATAAGGCAATCTATTTTACAGAGAGGGTGAGCGCATGGACAAGCGGGAGATCCGGCTGCTGCTGGAGAGCGTGGCCAGGGGAGAGACCGGAGTAGACGAGGCGCTGCTGCAATTAAAGATGCAGCCCATCGCGGAGCTGGGGGACTACGCCAAAGTAGACCTCCACCGGGGATTGCGCCAGGGCACGCCGGAGATCATCTACGGGGCGGGCAAGACCCCGGAGCAGATCTTAGGCATCGCCCGGGCCATGCGGGAGAGCGGCCAGGAGACGGTGCTCATAACCCGGATGAGCCGGGAGGCGGCGGAGCTGGTGGAGAAAGAGCTGCCCCTGAGCTACGAGTCCCTGTCCAAGACCGGCGTGGTGGGCAGGCTGCCCCAGCCCACGGGAAAGGGCAAGATCGTGGTCACCACCGGCGGCACCAGCGATATCCCTGTGGCCGAGGAGGCCGCTATCACGGCGGAGGTGCTGGGAAATGAGGTCCACCGGCTGTACGACGTGGGCGTCTCCGGCATCCACCGGCTTTTGAGCCACATGGACCAGATCATGAGCGCCCGGGTCATCGTGGCCGTGGCGGGCATGGAGGGGGCGCTGCCCAGCGTCATCGGCGGCCTGGCCGACTGTCCGGTGATCGCCGTGCCCACCAGCGTGGGCTATGGAGCCTCTTTAGGCGGTATCGCCGCCCTGCTGAGCATGCTCAACTCCTGCGCCAGCGGCGTGTCGGTGGTGAACATCGACAACGGCTTCGGCGCGGGCTATATGGCCAGTATGATCAACCATCTGGACTGAGAGAGGCGAACAATGAAGGTCTTATATTTCGACTGCGCCATGGGCGCGGCGGGCGACATGCTCATGGGCGCGCTCTACGAGCTCTGCCCGGACAGGGAGGGCTTTCTCCGTGACTTAAACGGCGCTCTGGCGGGTCTGGCGGAGGTCAGCGCGGAGCCGGACAGCAAGCGGGGCATCCGGGGCACCCATATGCGCGTGCTCATCGGCGGGCGCGAGGAGGGGGCGGAGCCCCCGGAGGAGCCTGTCCACCACCATCACCACCATCACGTCACCGCGGCGGAGCTGGCTGAAAAGATCGACGCGCTGTCCCTGCCGGAGCGGGTAAAGGCCAACGCCAAAGCCGTTTACGGCCTGGTGGCCCAGGCGGAGAGCCGGGTCCACGGCCAGCCGGTGGAAAACATCCACTTCCACGAGCTGGGCTCCCTGGACGCCCTGGCGGACATCCTGGGCGTGTGCCTGCTGATGGAGCGCATCGGGCCGGAGAAGGTGTTCTGCTCCCCCATCCGGGTGGGCAGCGGCACGGTGAAGTGCGCCCACGGCATCCTGCCCGTTCCCGCCCCGGCCACGGAGCTCTTGCTCCGGGGCCTGCCCATCTACGCCGGGGAGATTCAGGGCGAGATGTGCACCCCCACGGGGGCGGCTCTGCTTCGGCACTTTGCGGACGGATTCGGCCCCCTGCCCCTCTTGCGGGTGGAGGCCGCCGGCTGCGGCACCGGCACAAAAGATTTTGAGACCGCCAACCTCCTCCGGGCCCTCCTGGGTCAGACGGAGGAACAGATGGAGGATGAGGTTTTAGAGCTCAGCTGCAACTTGGACGACATGACGGCGGAGGCCCTTGCCTTCGCCTCGGAGGAGCTCTTCAAGGCCGGGGCCCTGGACGTGTGGACCGAGGCCATCGGCATGAAAAAAGGCAGGCCCGGCCTGAAGCTGAGCTGCCTGTGCCGCCCGGAGCAGCGGGAAGCGCTGCTCAAGGCGCTGTTCCTGCACACCAGCACTCTCGGCGTCCGGGAGAACCGGTGCCGCCGGGCGGTGCTGGAGCGGAGCGCATATACAAAAGAGACGGCCCTGGGGCCGGTGCGTTTCAAGCAGGCCCAGGGCTGGGGCGTGTGCCGGGAGAAGCCGGAGTATGAGGACTTAGCCCGCCTGGCGCGGGAAAAGGGCCTCTCCCTCCGTCAGGCGGAGGAACAGGCCCGGAAAGAGCAATAGAGTAAACTACTTTTTCATCTCCTTGACCAGGGCAATGAGCAGATCCAGCTGTTCGTTGTTCAGCGAGCGGGAGAGCTCGGCCAGCCTGCTGGTCTTCTGGGGGTTGGTGGTCTCCAGGTCGAAGAACTCCTTGGGCGTGATGCCGAAGTACTCGCAGATATAGAAGAACACCGGCATGGAGGGATAGCCCTTGCCGTTCTCCAGAGTGCTGATATAGCTTTCGCTCTGCCCCAGAGACAGGCTCATATCTCTGGCCGAGACGCCTTTGTTCATTCTGAGTTGTACAAGTCTCTTGATGAATTCCGCCTGCTCCACAGTATCACCGCTTCAAAGATTATTTTCTTCAATTTTACTATGTAGGGCAGGCAGTTTTAGATAATCCTACTATATATTTTGTTGACATACATAATTAAATTATGTATAATTGTCCCAGTGGTACAATTCAATTAGTTATGAGAGGAGGTGTCGCGTATTACTGTTTCCATCTATAAGGCCATGTATTACCGTCTGTTCAATCAGGTGACGGAAGCCATTGAGGAGATCCAGCGTGGGAATGCGGTCGAAGCCGCCCAGCTTTTAATGGCAGCCCAGCAGGAGGCAGAGGAGACTTACATCTCCGGCGCGGGCGAGGAATAATAGATAGAGAAAAAGAGCTTTGAAAAAACTTTTCAGAGCTCTTTTGGCATATAAGCGCAGTTCGTCGATCACCCGGCGAGCCTTGTTGGTCTTGTGCGTGCGTCGTCCTCGCAAGCTTCATTCACTCGCTTCCGTCTAAAAGCCGAAAGCTCGTTCACGCCGCTGCTCGTCCTCTTCAACTCAAAGCGTACGCTTTGAGTTGAGAAGGAAGAAGGAGGCTGTCCGCCGACCTGACGGCACTTGTGCCGCCAGGTGGCTTTACAGCCTTCTTCTGACGCAGGGCGACCTAAAAAGAAGTTTGTTGTGTACACTCCTCCCTGGAGGGGTCCCGGGGAGACTTCCCCGGGCGGCGTTTCTCTTTCTGTCCACTTTCTCTTTGGCCGAACAAAGAGAAAGTGGACGAGCGGACCAGCTATGTCCTTTTCCTGCTTTAAACAGAGCGGCTTTTTTAAGATAATCTTTCTTTTCTCTATTCCGTTCCGTTGACCGCCTCTACAAATCGCATGAAGGCCTCCTGGCCTTCTGGCGTCCGCTTGTAGACCCCGGCGTCCTCCAGCACCCGGATGAACACCGCGCCCACCTCCTGCCGCAGGACCTCCCCCAGCTCCTCCGGCGCGGGCTGCCGCCGGGCCATCAGCTCCTCCGCCCAGTCGGCGTGGGCGGCGGTGCGTTTGTCGGCGCGCAGATCCGCCCCGGCCAGCAGAGCCTGCTCCACCGCGTCCAGCTCCGTCTTGAGCCGGGAGGGCAGCACCGCCAGGCCCATGACCTCTATGAGGCCGATGTTCTCCTTCTTGATGTGGTGCAGCTCCGGGTGGGGGTGGAAGAGCCCCAGAGGGAACTCCTCCGTGGTCCGGTTGTTGCGCAGCACCAGGTCCAGCTGGAAATCCTCCCCCCGGCGGCGGGCGATGGGGGTGATGGTGTTGTGGGGCGTGCCGCCGGTAAAGGCGTATATCCCGGCCGTCTCGTCCGAGTAGCCCCGCCAGACCCGCAGGATCTTCTCCGCCAGGTCCGTCAGCCGCCCCCGGTCCGGCCCCGTCAGGCGCAGGACCGACATGGGCCAGCGGACGGTCCCGGCCCGGACCTCCTCAAAGCCCTTGAAGACCAGCTCCCGCTCCACCGGGGCCTTGGCCATGGCGAATTCGTAGCGCCCGCCCTGGAAGTGGTCGTGGCTCAAAATGGAGCCGCCCACGATGGGCAGGTCGGCGTTGGAGCCCAGGAAATAGTGGGGGTACAGGCTGATAAAGTCGAAGAGCTTTTCAAAGGTGCTCCGGTCGATCTTCATGGGCGTGTGCCGGGAATTGAGGACGATGCAGTGCTCGTTGTAGTACACGTAGGGGGAATACTGCCAGAACCAGGGGTCCCCGTTGATGCTCAGGGGGATGAGCCGCAGATTCTGCCGGGCCGGGTGGTCGATGCGCCCGGCGTAGCCCTCGTTGGAGGCGCAGAGCTGGCAGGCGGGGTAGCCGCCCTGGGGGGCCAGCCGGGCCGCGGCGATGTCCCGGGGGTCCTTCTCGGGCTTTGACAGGTTGATGCTGATGTCTACCGGGCCGTAGGCGCTGTCGCAGACCCAGCGCAGGTCCCTTTTGATCCGGTCCCGGCGGATATAGTTGGTGTCCTCGCTGAAGCGGTAGTACCAATCGGTGGCCGCCTCCGGGCTCCGGGCGTAGAGGGCGGCGAATTTGGCCCGCACCTCGTGGGGCGCGGGGGTCAGCAGGCCCATGAGCTTGGTGTCGAACAGGTCCCGGGCGGCGCCGCTGTCCCGGACAATGCCCCGGGCTACCGCGTCCTCCGTCAGAGCGGAGAGGATCTCCTCCAGGGGCAGCCGGAGCGCTTCCCCGCTCCCCTCTTCAGCGGCGTCCAGGCCCAGGGCCTCCAGCAGCCGGTTGAAGGCCCAGGTCCGGTCCTCCGGCTCGATGAGTTTCTTTTCAATGGCGTAATCTAACAGAGCATCGATGTACTTTCTCATGGCAGCTCCTCCAACAGGACCCCTCCCTGGGGCCGGATCGACAGGCAGTGGCAGCTCCCCGGGCCGAAGACAGCCTCGGTCCCGGCGCGGAAGCTCTCCAGGGCGTCCAGGGGCACATAGGCCTGGATGGCCCCGGCAAAGCCGCCGCCGTGGACCCGGCAGGCCCCCCGGCCCGCCAGCAGCTTCTCCGTCACCGCCAGAGCCACGGCCAGCTCCTGATGGGCGGCACTCCCCTGGGGGATCACGTTTTGCAGCAGCATCCAGGAGGAGCGGCCGGACTGGGTCACCAGCTCTAAGAAGGCGTCGAAGTCCCCGGCCCTCAGAGCCGCGGCCTGCTTCCGCACCCGCCGGTTCTCCTCATAGATGTGAATGGCCCGCAGCACCGCCCGGTCCCCCGCGGCTGCCCGTGCCTCCGGCAGCCGGGCGTAGAATTCCTCCTCCGGGACCTGGCGCAGGACCTCCCGGCCCAGGGCCCGGCAGAGGGTCCCCAGCTCCCCGGGTACGGCGGCGTAGTCCGCCGTCAGGTCCGCGTGGGAGGCCCCGCTGTCCACAAAGCAGAGGGCGTAGCCCGCCGCGTCAAAATCGAAGTCGATCTTCTCCACCTGGGGCCGGGCGGGGCCGGCGAAGTCCACGGCGATAATGCCGCCCACCGCACAGGCGGTCTGGTCCAGCAGGCCGCAGGGCTTGCCGAAGTAGTCGTTCTCCGCCGTCTGGCCGATCCGGGCGATCTCCACCGGGTCCAGGCCGCCGCCGCACAGCCGGTCGATCACCGTCCCCAGCAGCACCTCAAAGGCCGCCGAGGAGGACAGGCCGCTGCCGGGCAGCACCGTGCTGGTCAGGCAGGCGTCAAAGCCGGGAACGGTAAAGCCCCGGCGGGCAAAGCCCGCCGCCACGCCCCGGATGAGGGCCGCGCTGCTCTCCCGCTCCTCGGGCCGGGGCTCCAGGGAGTCCAGCCCGACGGTGCAGAGGGGGTAGCCCTCTGAGAGCAGGCGGATCTCCCGCCGCCCGTTGGGGGCCACGGCGGCCAGGGTCTCGGCGCTGACCGCCGCTGCCAGCACCAGACCGCGCTGGTGGTCGGTGTGGTTCCCGCCCAGCTCCGTGCGGCCGGGGGCGGAAAACAGCAGCCGGGGCCGCCCGCCGAATCGGGCGGCAAAGGCTTCCTTCAGTCTCTCGTACATCATGCTCACCTCGCTCAGAAGTTCCGGGCCTCCACTTCGGCCCGTGTGGGAATGGAGGGGGACGCGCCCGGCCGGGTGACGGCGATAGCCGCCGCCCGGGAGGCCAGATCCATAGCCCCTGCCGGGGCCAGGCCCTCCAGGATCCCCGCCAGGAAATAGCCGGTAAAGGTATCCCCCGCGGCGGTGGTGTCTATGGTCTGCACCCGCTGGGCCTTCTGCATATGCAGCAGCTCCCCGTCCCAGTAGACGGAGCCCTGCTCCCCCAAAGTCAGCACCACGGCGCAGCCGGGGCAGCGCCGGCGCAGGGCCCGGGCCAGCTCCGGCCCGCTCCGCCCCTGGGGGTCCCAGCCCAGCAGCTGCCCGGCCTCCACCTCGTTGAGGATCAGCCAGTTCAGCTTGTCCAGGGGCAGGGCGGCCAGCTTTTCGTCCATGGGCGAGGGGTTCAGAGCCACCCGCAGGCCCCGGGCCGCAGCCTTTTCCAGCAAAAGCTCCAGGCCGCTGATCTCGTTTTGCAGCAGCAGAAGGTCCCCCGGCCCAAAGGCGGCCAGGGCGGCGTCGATCTGCTCTTCCCCGATGCTTTGGTTGGCCCCACCGTACAGCAAAATGCAGTTGCGCCCGGCAGGGTCAGTCTGGATGACGGCGTGGCCGGTCCGCAGCTCCGGCCGGACGGCCACCAGGCTCACATCCACCCCGGCGCTCTCCAGCTCTGCCAGCAGGAAGCGCCCCTCCGGGCCCACGGCCCCGGCGTGCCAGACCTTCGCCCCCGCCCGGGCCAGGGCCACGGACTGGTTGAGCCCCTTGCCGCCGCTGAAGGTCTCCAGCTCCAGGCTGGCCAGGGTCTCTCCGGGGGCGACGAAGCGGGGCACCCGGTAGGTATAGTCGATATTCAGGGAGCCGAAACAGAGAGCTTTCATCTCACCCTCCCCTATTCATAGCGCCTCAGCGCTTCCTCCACGATGTCCCAGAAGCGGGGCACGTCGATATCCACGGCCACATCCGCCGTGGCGGGCAGGCCCAGATAGCCGAAATAGTCGCAGTTGGTCCGGCCGTAGGACTGCTCCGAGCGCAGGTCAATCCGCACGTTCATGGGCTTGAAGCGCACCAGGTCCGGGTCCAGCAGGGAGGCGACGGTCACCGGGTCGTGGAGCGGGGCCCCGTCCCAGCCGAAGACCTCCTTCTGGGTCCGGCAGAAGTGGCCCATCAGGTCCACGAACAGCCGGGAGGCGCCGGTGTTGACCCGCGCCATCCGCTCCACGATCTCCGGCAGGCACAGCACCTTCCGCGTCACGTCCAGCCCGATCATAGACACCGGCCGGCCGGCGCTGAAGCAGATATGGGCCGCCTCCGGGTCCGCCAGGATGTTGAACTCCGCGGCGGGGGTCACGTTGCCGTTGGTGTAGGAGCCGCCCATGAGGACGATGCGCCGGATTTTCTCCGCGATCCTGGGCTCCAGGCGCAGGGCCATGGCCAGGTTGGTCATGGGCCCGGTGGTGACCACCGTGATGTCCCCCTCAGAGGCCAGCAGCGTCCGGATCAGGTACTGCACCGCGTGCTCCGGCCGGAGAGTGCGCTCCAAGGAAGGAAACACGGGGCCGTCCAGGCCCGTCTCTCCGTGGATATTCCCGGCGACGATCTTGTCCCGGACCAGGGGCCGGTCGCAGCCGGCGTAGACCGGCGTGTCCAGGCCCAGCCACTGGACCACCCGCAGGGCGTTCTGGGCCGTCTTCTCCAAAGTCTGGTTCCCGGCGGTGACGGTGATCCCCAGCAGCTCCAGGCCGGGGGCCCGGCCCGCCAGCAGGATCGCCACCGCGTCGTCATGCCCCGGATCGCAGTCCAGGATCAGCTTCTGTCTCTCCATATCCGCCTCCTGATGATTCCTTAAAACAAGCCCATTCTACCACACTTTCCGGGAAATACAAGCACGACCTCCCGCGGTATGCGGGAGGTCTTACCTTATGGCGCAGTCTCAGCCAGCGCCGTCTCATAATAGTAGTTCACCAGCAGATCCACGCAGGCCCCGTAGCTCTTCAACCCCAGGTCCTGGTCATAGCTGTACAGGAAATTCTCGTACACCGTGTTGGACACCGTCTGCACCGGCGTGTCGAATTGGCTCCAGTAGGCCCTGTTGGCGGCGAAATCCCGCAGGACGCCTTCGCTGAGGCTGTCGTAGATCGGCTCCCAGGCCGCCCGGTCGGCCTCATAGAGGGCGTTGCCCAGGTGGGTATAGGCAAGCAGACAGGCCGAGTACACGAACTCCGGGTCCCCGTCCTCCAGGCAGGCCAGTACCGCCGTGAAATTGGCCTCCTGCTCCTTGGCCACGCCCCTCTGGTGGGCCAGCTCGTGGGCCACGGTGGAGGCGAAGAGGCTGGGCGGGTAGTCGGTGTTCACATTGGCCTCGGCGGTGAGGGGAAAGAAGAAGCCGGTAAAATCCAGATAGCTCATGATCCGGGAGCAGAGCACCGGCTTGGCCGGCACCTCCGGCCAGTCCAGACAGGGGAAGCGCTCCACCGCCCGCCGGTACAGCTCCGGCGACCGGGCCAGCACCGCCGCCCGGTCCGTGGCGCAGACGCCGTTCTCGTCCCGGGGCACCTGGGGCGCGTACTCGTTGGACAGCCTTGCAAACCAGGCCGTCACCGTCCGCAGCTGCTCCACGCTGATCTTCTCCGTACTGAGCCCGGCCTTGGCCGTAAAGTCGTCCGCATAGAAGTAGGCGCCCCAGAGCAGGCAGAAGCCCCCGTAGAACACCAGACCCGCCGTGCACAGGCTGACGAAGGCCCGGTAGAGCTGCCGCCCCAGGCCCTTGCGCCGGGCCGTCAGGGCGGTGTAGACCAGGTCCGCCAGCAGCGCCAACACAGCGGCGGCGATCAGCAGCTCCGCTACCGAGAAGGGCACCGCCGCCGTGAGCTGGCAGAGGACCCGGTGGGCGGGCCGGACAAAGTTCTCTGATATGGCGGCGTTCAGGCCGCGGCTGCCTCTCGTCAGCAGATGGCCCGTGATCACAGCGGCGCTGAGCAGGCACAGCAGATGCCGCGCCGGGCAGAGCCGGAACCAGGCCCCCAGTTTGCGCTTTTCCTTCTGCTTTTCCATCGGCCGCCTCCCCTCCTCCCCGCGGGCATACGCTTTCCGGCTCCATCATACACCCACGGCCCTCTCTCCGCAAGGCAAAAAAACTGGCAGAGGAATCCCCCCTGCCAGTCTCTCTTATTTCTTCCCCTCCCGCACGAAGCGGATCTGGCACACCTCGCCGCCGGAGGCAATGGTGGAGGGCAGCTCCAGCCGGCAGCCGAAGCTCTCGGCGATCCCCCGGTCCCCGCACATGGCGTAGTCGCACAGGGTCTTCAGCTCCTCGTCGGAGCAGCCCTGCTTCTGCCAAGCCTTCACCAGCGGGCAGTAGTGGAAGTCGATGTCCAGGTGGTCCCGGGTGCAGCGCTTCACATCCATCTCAAAGACCCACTGGGCGGGCTTGGTGAACAGGGTCCTCTTCAGGCCCTTCAGGGAGTCCTTCCCCCCGGCCTTGGCCCGGAGCAGGCCACCCTGGTACAGGCCGCAGCGCCGGATGGCCGCTGGGGCGTAGTCCGCCGCGTCCAGGCCCTTCTTCTTGGCCTCGTCGCAGAGCAGATACATCCACAGCGCCCGGTGCTCCAGCTGTTCCCGGATGGCCACGATCAGCGGGTTCTTGATCTTCGGTTCGTTTTTTACGATACTCATAGTTTCACTCCTCCCCCTCCGGTGCCGGCGTGGCCGTCACCTTCGGAATAAATATCAGATCCATATCTGCCTCCGTCTGGATGCCGGGCACCGAGGCGGAGAAGCTGTACTGCCAGATGTCGCTGGCGTAGTAGAAGTCCGGGAAATCCCCCGGCACCGCCGCCCAGAACTGGTAGTCCGTCAGCCGGGACAGGTCGTAGCCGTAGTAGCCCAGGTAGCGGTTGAAGTACACCGCCGGCTCATAGCCCGCGTTCTTCACCGTCTGGCAGAAGGCCACGGCGCAGTCGGTCAAGGTCGTTGTGGACAGGCCGTCGGTCCGGGCGCCGCCGCCCTCGATCTTCTCCCAGTCGTACACCACCGGCAGCTCGATCCGGTAGCCCTTGAGCAGGTCCAGGACGTACTCCGCCTCCTCGATGGCCTCCTGCACATTGATGGCCTGGGAGAAGAAATAGACCCCCACGTCCAGCCCGTTGGCCAGAGCTCCCTCGATGTTCTGTTTATAATAGAGGTCCTCAAAAAGCCCTCCCTCGGTGTAGCCCCGGCGGCCGGCGCGGATAAAGGCGTAGTCCACATCTCCCTGAGCCACCTGGCTCCAGTCGATCTCGTTCTGGTGCTCCGACACGTCCACGCCCCGGCGCGTCTCAAAATCCTGCCCCTTGTATTCGGGCCGGCCGTTCACGGTCCGAAAGTCCGTCTGGCCCAGGGGATTCACGTCCACGCCCTCCAGCGGCGTCATCCACACCATGCCAAATCCGTCATTTATGTAAACCTGTCCCGCATGGGGGTCCACCGGCTCCGGCCGGAACAGCTGAATCAGCAGCACCGACACCAGGCCCAGCAGCACGACGGCGACGAGCAGGACGATGAGTTTCGATCTAACGGCAGTTTTCATGCGATTCTCCATTTTCCGCGGTAGTTCGGCTCCAGCCGACGGCTTATCATACCACGGTTCGCGCTTTTTTTCAATCACCGGACCCGAGGACAGGGACG
The DNA here is from genome assembly GCA_947626785.1 of uncultured Oscillospiraceae bacterium. Taxonomy (GTDB): domain Bacteria; phylum Bacillota; class Clostridia; order Oscillospirales; family Oscillospiraceae; genus Limivicinus. The sequence continues at coordinate 15,732 of CANQTO010000022.1, read as the reverse complement.
TTCTTAAGAATTCTTCACAAAACTGCGTTTGGTTTAAAGATTTTTGTTGACAAACGTCCCCTCGTTTGCTATTATAGTCAAGCCGGTTAAATGCTGGTGTAGCTCAGTCGGTAGAGCAGCTGATTTGTAATCAGCAGGTCGGGGGTTCGAGTCCGTCCACCAGCTCCAGACCAACGCCAGGCAGGCAGAATTGAATATGGGGGAATTCCCGAGTGGCCAAAGGGGACAGACTGTAAATCTGCTGGCAATGCCTTCGGTGGTTCGAATCCACCTTCCCCCACCAAAAAGTACCCATTCGAACCATTATTTGGTTCGAATGGGTACTTTTTGGTGGAAATATGTTGTGGATTCGAAGGGAGCGGTGTTAGCAAACGTGCCGGTGGCACGTTTGCCCCGCGACCCGGCCCGCTCGCAAGCGGGCGAATCCACCTGTACAAAACTGCCCCATCCCCGTGGACCACTGTCCTATCCTTTCTCCCCTGAAATCGGCCCTGACCCACACAAGACCCACACGGGAAATAAACCGATCCCCTGCCCGAAAACGGGAAAATCTGACCCACTTCACCCAAACCAGGGAGGCCGCAGACGATTCTTCATTCGTCCGCGGCCTCCCTGGTTTGCGTTCCCGGCTTATTCTTTGGTTACTGCGCCGCAAACCGTGCGGTTCAAATGATAACTTTTAGCCTCTCCCGCTGAAAACATTAACAGAAAGAATTGCCACGCCCAAGACCGTCAGAACCACACCCACAGCCCTGTTGAGCGTTTTGGCGCTGGCCCTGTTTGCGAACAACGCGGCGATCCTTGCCCACAGCAGAGTAAATGCCACGCAGAAGATTAGACACCACAAATCGGGAACACCGCCGATGGCAAAATGACTGACAGCGCCGGTCAGTGCGGTAAAGGTCATAATAAAGACACTTGTACCGACAGCGGTCTTCAATTCATATCCCAAAACGCTGGTCAGCAGGAGCAGCATCATCATTCCGCCGCCCGCGCCCACAAAGCCACAGATAAAACCTACAAACATACCGCTGACAATAGATTGGAGCACTCGCTTTTTCGCGCTTACGTCCGCCATCGCTTCTTTCGTGGTCATAACGGGTTTTACAATGAATTTGATGCCCAAAAGCATCGTCATAAAGACTGAGAAGCTGCCCATTGTGGTGTTGGGGACCAGACTTGCTACCCAACTGCCTACCAAGGTAAAAAGCAAGACGGTCACCATCATAACAAGACCGTTTTTTATATCAAGATTTCTATTTTTACCGTAGGTATAGGCACTGACAGCACTTGCCAGCACGTCGCTGGCCAGAGCGATTCCTACCGCCTCATAAGCCGGCATATCCAAAAATGTGATCAGCATGGGGCTGATGACCGCGGCGGCGCTCATTCCGGCAAAACCGGTTCCCAGCCCCGCTCCGATGCCAGCTATAAAACAGACTAAAGCTTTTACCCACAGATTCATTTCGCCTGTTCTCCCAGATATTTTTTATATTCCTTTTACCTTCTCCAAACCGGACTCTGCCTCCAGATAAAACACATCCAGCTGCCCCAGATAGTGCTTTTTCCAGGGTTTGTTCCGGCCGCAGTAATGGATGATGACGGAGTTCTTCCGCACCCAGTCCAGGTCCAGCTCCATGTCAAAGGGGGCGTGGGCCTGGAAAAGCCGCTCCGTCATGTTGTAGCGGAAGGGGTCCAGCGCGTAGATCCGCCGGCCGTAGAGGCCGCTGATGATGTCCTGATCCGGCAGCACCAGCAGATTCTTCCGCTCCCGGATAAAGCGGAACACATCCTCCACCTTTTGCTCCCGGCGGAGAAGCTCTAAGTTCATCAGCATGACCCCTGAGTTGATGTAGGGCGCCGTCTCGTCCATGTCCAAGCGAAGGTCATTGATCTTCAGCATCAGCGCCCCCACATGGGAGGCCGCGGCAAAATAATAGTCCGTCATATCCAGCGTATACAGGGGCCAAAGGCTGCCGTTGACGATCAGGTCCGGGTCCAGGTACAGCACCCGGTCCAGCTCCCGGGGCAGATACCGGGCCGCAAAGATCCGGTAATAGATCTCCTGGGGATAGCGGTCCGTGGTAGGCGCGTCCGCCAGCTGGGGCTCCGTGACCTGTATGGGGCAGAGACGCCCCCTGCCCGCCAGAAGTGCCCTTGTCCGCGCCAGCGCCGCCGACCGGATGGAGCCGTGGAGAAGATATACGTCAAAAGAGCAGTCCGGGTTCGAGCGGAGCAGCGAATACAGCATCACATTCAGCCGGGGGAGATAGTTCTCGTCCAGCGTTACAAGGATATTCAGTTTATGTGTCATGCCTTTTCCTCTTTCGGATGGTGACAAGCAGAGACAGGAGCATCATCGCCAGCTCACAGCCCGCAGCGATCAGAAAGGCCGGAGAGCCCGGGTCATGCAGGTTTCTCCCCATCACGGTGAACGTGATAACAGACGGCAGCATCCCCAGCAGCGACCAAAAGAGATACCGGCCGTAAGAGACGCCGGAGGCCCCGAAAAACATACTGACCAGATCGGAGGGCAGCAGCCCGATGATCCGGATAAACATCATCAGAAAGCCTTCATTTTGCTTAGACCAGCTCTGAAGGCTTCTGAGCTTGGGATTTTTCTCAAGAAGATTCTCCATGGCCTCCTTCCCCATATGCCTGCCTACGAAAAAGGGCAGGGTCAGCATGACGGCGCTCCCCAGGCTGTTGACCAGCAGCGCGGCGGGGAGCGGAAACATCCGCCCTCCGGCCGCGTACAGGATGCCGCTGTACAGCACCACAGACAGGCTTTTCCCAGCAAACAAGAGCAGCAGCACAAGAGCCGCCAGAAAAGGCTGTTCGGGCGTATAGCTCAAAATGTTCTCTACCGTGATCTCATCCCGATAGACCACACAGAGGACGATAAACCCTGCCCAGAAGCATAGAAACGCTGCCCGGCGAGCTTTACTCAGGCGGGACGGGGGCTTTTTCTCAGGAGGACATTTGCAGGGCATCATCGCGCTCCCGTGCCAGGTGTTCCGCAAGGCGGCAGATTATCTCTGCCGAATCGGCAGAAATGCCCCGCCGCTGGTTTTCCAGCATGATCTCCCGCTCCGGGCCGTTCAGCAGCCGCCGGCAGGCGTCCAGCAGCTGCACCTCCGGGTCTGTGACCGCCAGGCTCATCCCCTGAGCGGAAAAGCACCGCATATTGGCCGTCTCACAGCCAGGGATGGGCGAGATGTGGATCAGCGGCACACCGCAGACCGCCGCCTCCGTGGAGGACAGCCCTCCCGGCTTGGAGACCAACAGATCGCTCACCCGCATATAATCGGCAAAACGGTCCGTATAGCCCAGCACCGTACAGAAGCTGCCGTAGACCGACCGCAGCCGGTCCACCAGCTCCGGGTTCCGGCCGCAGACGGCTACCAGCTGCCAGTTCCGGTCCCCCTGCTCCACCAGCAGAGAGACCGCCTGCTCCAGACAGCCCGCCCCCATGCTGCCGCCGGTCAGGAGGATCAGCTTTTTCTCCGGATAGAGCCCCAGTTCCTGCCGGAGCTCTGCCCGGTCCACCGGCTGTGACAGCCGGGCGCTCACCGGAATGCCCAGGGCAAAGACTCGCTCCGGCGGCAGGCCCCGCCGTATAAATTCCCATGAGGCATTCCAGGGGACCACATAAGCGTCGCAGTCCGTCTCCTCGGTAAAGGGGATGCAGGTGTAGTCCGTGGCGATGTAAACGACCGGGGGCAGAGGAACGCCTTTTCTTTTTAAGCCCGTCAGGATCTCCGCCGGGAAAAGGTGGGTGGTGAGCACCGCGTCAAACTGTCCGCCCAAAAGGTAAGCGTCCAGCTCCGGCCCCATGCGCCGGTTCAGCCCGTATACCGGGGACTTGACCGGCAGATGGCGGTAGGCATCTCCCAGCCGGTACACGGCCCCAAATGCGGCGGGGACCTTCTGGACCATGGAAATATAGGCCTTGTCCACGCCCCGGGCCAGGCCGGCGCTTTTGAGGGTATAGGGGTTCAGAGTAGTGACCCTGTGCCCTCTGCTTTCGAGGGCCTCGGCGCAGGCGGCACAGGCGGCGTCATGGCCTCCGCCGGTACCGCAGGACAGCAGCAAAACATTCATAGCCATTTTACCTCCATTTTTTCCCGTTCCTCCTGACTGAGCTGGAAACGGAAAAACACCGTAAGCGTCATGAGGAAAAAGCCCAGGCAGACCGGCTCTCCAACCCCCAGAAGGGGCATGGCGATGCAGGCGCACAAAAAGGCCGCCAGGGTCCGGTAAAAGTGCGGGGAGATCTTTATCACGGTGGAGAACAGGATGAAGATCCCCGCGAAGATCAGCACAGGCAGCAGATCCGGCGCCAGGCCCAGCAGGCAGCCGAAGCTGACGGCAATGCCCTTTCCGCCGTGAAAACGCCGCCAGGCCGGAAACACATGCCCCAGCACAGGCGCCGCCAGCACCAGCAGCAGTCCGGCCTCGCTGCCGCCCTGCCGGAGATAGAGCGCGACCGGCAGAAATCCCTTCAGCAGCTCACAGCACAAGGTCAGCAGCCCGCAGAGAAAGCCTCCCTTTTGAAAGGCGTTGGCCACCCCCGGGTTTTGGTCCCGGGTGTCTGTCAGGATATCCTTATGAAACAGCCGCGCAAAGACGAGCGCGTATAATACGCTGCCGGAGGCATAGCCCAGCAGGGCAAACAGGGCGGTGGTTTTCATATCCTATCCTCCTCGATCCTCTTTTTGCCGCGGAAGGGATGCGCGGGCCGGTCAGTCAAATTGCTGCCAGAAATCTCTGGCGGCCGCCTCATACCCTTCTCTGTCCACATAGTAGCTCATGCCGTGGTCGGCTCCGGGCACCACAAAGATCTTTTTCGGTCCGGCGCAGGCTTTATAGTTTTCAAAGCTCATCTCCACCGGCACAAAGCTGTCGTCAGTGCCGTGGATCAGCAGCACGGGGATCCTGCTCTGGCTCAGGGCGTCCACCGTGGAGTAATCCTCCGGTCCCACCTGGATCTTTTTCTTCACCAGGGCCTCCACCAGCATGGAGCGCAGACCATAAGGGATATGCAGATTGTCGTTGGCGATATGCCGCCAGATGGCGTCCGGGGAGGTGAAGCCGCAATCCCCGGCGATACCGTGTACATTCCCCGGCAAATCAAGTCCAGCCGCCATCAGTACGCTGGTAGCGCCCATGGATACGCCGCAGAGATAGACGGGCAGGGCCGCCCCAGTGCGGCTGTTGACCCATCTCACCCAGTCCTGGCAGTCATAGCGCTCCATCAGGCCGAAGCCCATATAATCGCCGCCGCTGTTGTTCTGCCCCCGCTGCTCGGCATAGAGGACGCTGCACCCGTTTTTCTCCCAGAAATCCGCGATCAGGCCAAAGTCCCCGTACCAGGTGGAACGCCAGCCGTGCATGGCGACAAGTACCCGCCGGGCGTTGGGGACCGGCCTCCAATGTCCCACCAGGGGCGTTCCGTCGGAGGCCGTGATCTCCACCGTTTCATTGGGTTTGGCGGCCAGCTTTTCCCCTGCCTCTGTCACCGCCTTGAAGAATTCCTCATGGGGGATCGCCCCGGCAATGAGTCGACGGGCCGCCTCCGGCGCTTTGGGGGGCTCCCGGTCCAGCGCCATGCGGACCATGTATTTGGTCGCGGCAAAGGAGGTCACGGAGGCCGCGGTGACCGCGGCGGCCGTCATGGCGGCAGTCCGGGCCGCATCCTTCACAGTATGTTTCATAGGGTCATCCTCCGTACCTTCAGCCGGCGCCGCACAGGTCTGTCTGCTCCCAGGGCATACGCGAAGCGTTGCTCCCAAAGTGCCCGTAGCAGGAGACCTCTGAGAAAATGGGCCGGTTCAGGCCGAAGCGCCGGATGATGGCCGCCGGGCGCAGATCCACCGAGGAGTGGATAAACGCCTGGATCGCCTGCTGGTTGACCTTGGCCGTTCCGAAGGTCTCCACCAGCACGGAAGTGGGCTCCGCCAGGCCGATGGCATAGCTCAGCTGCACCTCGCAGCGGTCGGCCAGATCGGCGGCCACAATGTTTTTCGCCAGGTACCGGGCCATGTAAGCGCCGCTGCGGTCCACCTTTGTGGCGTCCTTCCCGGAAAGTGCGCCGCCCCCGTGGCGGGCATAGCCGCCGTAACTGTCCACGATCAGCTTGCGCCCGGTCAGCCCCGAATCCGCCGCGGGGCCGCCCTCCACGAAGCGCCCTGTGGGATTGATATAAAACTCGGTCCTCTCATCCGTCAGCTCCTTCGGCAGCACCGGCAGGATCACATGGGAGAGGATGTCGTCCCGCAGCTGCTGGAGGCCGATATCCTCCTCATGCTGGGCAGACACCACTACGGTGGCGATGCGGACAGGCGTCTCGCCGTCATACTCCACCGTCACCTGGGTCTTTCCGTCCGGCAGGAGCCAGGGCAGCCGGCCGGAGGTGCGGGTCTGCTCCAAACGCTTGGCCAGAGCGTGGGCCATCTCTATGGGGAAGGGCATGAGCGACGGCGTCTGCCGGCAGGCATAGCCGAACATCAGGCCCTGATCCCCGGCACCGCTGTCCAATGGGTCCGCATCCTCACTCCGGGAGACACCCCGGTCGATGTCCGGGGACTGCCGGTGCAGATCCACCCGGACCCGGCAGCTTGCCGCGTCAAAGCCTTTCCCCCGCCTGGTATACCCGCATTCCGCGATCACCTTTCTGGCCAGAGCCTCGTAATCCAGCTCTGCCTGGGTCGTGATCTCTCCAAAGATATGCACCTGGTCGGTGGCGCAGGTGACCTCGCAGGCCACGCGGGAGTTTGGGTCCTGCCAAAGCGCCTCATCGAGTATCCGGTCAGCAATCTGGTCGCAGATCTTATCAGGATGTCCTCTTGTAACGGACTCAGAAGTAAAAATTCGTTTCTCCATAGCTTCTGCATTTCCTCCTGTACGCTGTTGAACTCGTCTTTATTTCTGCCCCTTCTCTACCTTGCGCTTTGCCCAGAGGTTCTCCGCCGTGGGCTGCCAGCAGGCGGCGTAGGAGTCGCACTTGGCGCACAGGTGCTCCGCCGTCTCCGGGGACTGCATATCCGTGGACTTGGCCCCGGTCTTGCGGATCATCTCCCGCAGGGTGTCCGGGTTTTCCAGCATGGGGCAGGGCTGGAGCATGTTCTCGTTGAAGGGCTGCCCGTCATGGTAGGCCATGAACAGAGGCGAGCGCATCACATCCAGCAGGCTCTTCTCCCGGATGTTGGAGTCGGAATAGTGGACAAAGACGCAGGGGTCCACGTCGCCGTTGGCGTTGATGTGCAGATAACGCCGTCCGCCGGCGATGCAGCCGCCTACAAATTCCGCGTCGTTCTGAAAGTCCATGGCAAACAGCAGCTTGCGGGTCCTGTAATCCCGGATGCGGCGGAACACCTCCGCCCGCTGCTCCGGCGTAGGCAGCAGCTCCGGGGAGGCGTCGTTACCCACAGGCATATAGTGGAAATACCAGATGAAGTAGGCGCCCTTCTCGATCAGCATATCGTAGTACGCTTCCGAGGTGATGGAGTCCCAGTTGGCGCTGGTGTAGCAGGAGGAGATGCCGTAGAGCAGCTTTTTCCGGTGCATCAGGTCCATGGCGGCCAGGACCTTTTCATAGACCCCGCCTCCCCGGCGGCTGTCGGTGGCCTCGCCGAAGCCCTCCAGGGAGAGGGCGGGGACAAAGTTTTTCACCCGCAGCATCTCATCGGCAAAGGCCTCGTCAATGAGGGTGCCGTTGGTGAAGCAGAGGAAAACGCAGTCGGAGTGCTTCTCGCACAGGCGGATCAGGTCCTTTTTCCGCACCAGGGGTTCGCCGCCGGTGTAGATGTACAGATAGACGCCCATGTCCTTGCCCTGGCGGATGATGTCGTCGATCTCCTCAAAGCTCAGGTTCAGCCGGTTGCCGTACTCGGCGGCCCAGCAGCCCACGCAGTGGAGGTTGCAGGCGGAGGTGGGGTCCAGAAGGATGGCCCAGGGGATGTTACAGTTATATTGTTTGCGCAGCTCCTCCTGCCGCTCCCAGCCCACCAGGTTGGCGTTAACGAAGAAGTTGACCGCAGCCGTGGTCAGCACCTTCTGATCCACGTCCCGGAGCATATGGCGCACGAAGGGATAATAGGCATTGTCCGGATCCGTAAAGGCCGCCCGGATGGTCCTGCGCTGGCTCTCAAACTGTCCCTTGGAGAACTTGTCCGCCCAGTCGATCAGGGTTTTCAGATTCTCGTCCGGGTCCTTATACACATATTGGATCGCTTTGCTGATACCGTATTTTTTCAGGGTGGTGGAAACATCCATGATGAGGACCTCCTTGTATTTTTCTTTGGATGCTCCCATTATACCGGCATCTAAAAAAACGTTCATTAGGCAAAAGCGGGACCCTATCTAAAAAATAGGGAAAACAGCAAAATTGCCTGTTTTTTAGGCAAAGTCGAGAAATTGACTAATAGTCAGAAAATGATATTATGGTACAATGATTGCAGGGCACCCGTTTATTTCAATGCAAAGGGCTGAAAGAACCATGGCCACCACGGAGTTGACAAAGCGTCTGATACAGAGCGCGTTCGTTGAGCTTCTCAACGAACGGTCCCTGAGCAAGATCACGGTCAGGGACATCACGGACCGCTGCGGTGTCAACCGCAATACCTTTTATTATCATTATCAAAGCATCCCCGATCTGTTGGAGGAGCTGTGCATCAGCGAAGTGGACCGGTTTGTCCGGGAGTACCCCAACATCCGTTCTATAACAGAATGTCTGAACTCTGTGATGGAGTTTGCTCTGAAGAGCAAGCGGGTGGTCATGCACATCTATCACTCCGATGACCGGCGGATCTACGTGGATACTCTTTGGCGTATCTGCGATCATGCCGCCTCCCTCTATGTGAACGCCATTATGGCCGGGTCCCCCTGCTGTGAGAAGGATAAGGCCATCATCATCCACTATCACAAATGCGCCTGCTTCGGCCTGCTGATCGACTGGATCGGCAACGGCATGAAGGAGGAGGTCGTCGAGGATATCGACCGGCTCTGTTTTCTGAAAATGGGCTCTCTGGAGGCGCTGATCCGCCGGAGCCAGGAAAATCCGATCGATTCGTAATATTGTTGAGAATAAAATTTTAAAAGGAAGTGCTTCTTCATGCGTTCTGTCGTTCCCATGCGTATCGCCAAGACCGGCTATATCGTGCTTTCCGCCGCGCTCTGCCTGTTTGGCGCTCTGCTGCTGGCGATGCCCAGTCTGTCCCTGACGGTGTTCAGCGAGATGGTGGGCGTCGCTATGATCGCCTTCGGCGTGATCCGGATCATCGGCTATCTGTCCAGGGATCTGTACCGGCTGGCCTTTCAGTATGACCTGGCCTTTGGCGGGCTGCTGGTGGTGCTGGGGATCATGGTCCTGCTCCGGCCGGAGGTCATGACCCGTACCCTGTTTATCGCCATCGGCCTGTCCTTCCTGACAGACGGTCTGCTGAAGATCCAGATCTCGCTGGATGCCCGTAGCTTTGGCATCCCCCAGTGGTGGCTGATCCTGAGCATCGCCGTTCTGTCCTCGGCGGCGGGCCTGACGATGATCTTCGCCCCGGCAGAGAGCGCCCGGTTTTTGACCATGTTCCTGGGCATTTCCCTATTCCTGGACGGGGCGCTGAATTTGATCACGGTCCTCTTCACCGTCAAGATCATCCGCAATCAGTTCCCGGACAAGATCGACGACGATTTCTTCGACAGCTTCCTTTGATTCGGGTGACTTGAGATGAGGGAGAAAGGGCGCCGTTTTTACCGGGCGGTACTCCGGGAGCTGACGGAACACAGGAGCAGCTTTCTGGTCTATATCGGATTGAGGCTGCTGGTCCTGCTGGTGCTGATCCGGCAGCTCATAGACGGCCATTATGAAAATGTCTTTCTCTGCCTGTTGACCCTGGTGCTGATGATCCTGCCCAGCGTGGTACAGGCCGCCTTCCGCGTATCGTTTCCCTCCACGTTGGAGATCATTCTGCTCATCTTCGTGTTTGCCGCAGAGATCCTGGGTGAGATCAGCGCGTTTTTTATCCAGTTTCCCCATTGGGACACCGTGCTGCACACCGTCAACGGCTTTCTCTGCGCGGCCATCGGCTTCTCTCTGGTGGGGCTGCTGAACCGGGAGAGCCGGTTCCAGTTTGACCTGTCGCCGCTGTTTGTGGCGCTGGTGGCCTTCTGCTTTTCCATGACCATTGGGGTGCTGTGGGAATTTATCGAGTACGCCGCCGACCGGCTGCTTCTCATGGATATGCAGAAGGACACCGTGGTCACAAGCATTTATTCTGTGATGCTGGACCCCACGGGGCAGAACATCAGCGTGGGGCTGACGGGCATCCAGGAGGTGCTGGTCAACGGGCAGGACCTGGGCCTGGGCGGTTACCTGGATATCGGCCTGATTGACACCATGGAGGACCTGTTTGTGAACTTCATCGGCGCGGCGGTCTTCTCCGTGGCCGGTTATTTCTGTATTCGCCACCCGGAGCGCAAAAGGATGATTGAAGGCTTTATCCCTACCCCCGCGGGAGCGGCAGAGGCACCGGAGAGTGGATCTGTCACAGACGGGCAAAGCGAACCGCACGGTTTTTGAGCCGTGCGGTTCGCTTGTCTATATAAGTTCTAAAATCACGCCATACGACTGGGGTGCTTTTTGTAGGTCAGCAGGCTGACGGAGACCAGCAGGATCAGGCAGACCGCCGCGCCGGGCAGGGTGGGTCCCAGGCCCAGCGGGGACCCGGCCGCCCGCCATAAGGCACAGGTGAGAAAGCCGCCCGTCACTGAGGCGATGATCCCTGCGCTGGTAGCCTTCTTCCAGTACAGAGCGGCCAAGGCCGGGATGCCCGCCGCCGCGGCGTAGAAGTTGTAGATGGTGGTCAGGATCGTATAGGCGCTCTGGACATACAGGGCGATGGCCAGAGCGGAGAAGGCCAGCACCACGCTCATGAGCCGGGACAGGAGCAGCTCTGTTTTCTCGCTCATATCCGGCTTGGCGGTCTTGGCAATGTCCTCCACCACGGTCTGCATGGAGACCAGCAGGTAGCTGTCCGCCGTGCTCATCATCACCGAGAAGACCCCGGCCAGGGCCAGCCCTGTCAGCCCGGCGGGCAGGCTGACGACGGTGAGCGCCGGGATGACCGCTTCCGAGCTGCCGTAGGTCTCGACCAGGTTGGGCAGCAGCTGCTGGGCGGCCAGGGCCATGACCAAAATCATGCACACGCACACGGCGTATACCGCGGTGCCCAGAAACATGCCCCGCTTGGCGGCCTTCCGATTCTTGGCGGCAAAGGCCCGCTGCCACATCTCCGCCCCGGCCATGGTGATGACCAGATAGCTTAAAATGTCCCCCAGCAGCCGCCCGTCCACCTTGGGGATGAGATATTGGGTATCGATCTGGGAGAGAAACTTCCCCAGGCCGCCGATGCTGGTGATGCTGGAGATGGGCACCATGATGTACACGAACAGCACCAGCATGAAGAACTGGAGTACGTCGGTGTACACCACGCCAAAGAGGCCCGAAGCGCCGGTGTAGATAATGAAGATCACCGTGGCGATCAGGGCGCCCGCCTCATAGGACAGGCCGATGTTGCTCCCCAGGAGCTTGATGATGGTGGCCGTGGCGGTGACCTGGGAGGCAACGGTCCCCATCATGGCAAAGGCGATGAGAATGGCGATCAGCACCTTGGCTTTTTTCCCGAAGCGAAACTCGAACAGGGACGGGATGGAGGAGATGCCGTGCTTCTCCCCCACGTCATAGATGCGCCCGGCGTAGGCCGAGAACAGGAACATGCCCACCATGTAGGGCAGGGCGGTCATCAGGCACTCGATGCCGCTGGTGTAGCCCAGGCCGGCCCGGCCCATCATGGAGCTGCCGCCGATGATGGTGGCGCAGACGGTGGCCAGCAGGACAGGGGTGCCCAGGGAGTGGTCCGCCGCGTAGAAATCCTCCCGGTTTTTCACCCGCTTCATGAAGCGCACGCCAATCAGCAGCATGCCCAGCAGATAGGCCCCCACGATCAACATGTCCAGAACAGTTACTTCACTCATAGGTCATTCCTCCTTTTTTGATGTTCGCCCAATAAACGCAAAATGCCATCCTACCGGATGGCAGAGGAAAGGCCCTATGAAAGAAACCGAAGCAGAGAGCGGCTAAAGCTTTAGGTCTATAGATAGAGATAGCAAAAACAGCGCATACACTTCTCCTCTGCCTGACGGGATTAGCTGACGGGTTAGGGGGAGGCCCCCTTCTATACAGATACACCCCAAAAATTGGTTCTCCCGCTGGCGCCGAACGCCACTCGACATTTGCGCATCATCGTGCGTCTAATATTACGATTGAAAGTATTATATCAAAAAAGCGAAGGAATTACAAGAGGTAATTTTTCTGGCTTTTTAAGGGTTCTTTCGTTATTCAAAGTTTGAATATTTTTGTGGTTATTTACTTAAATGTGCGGGAGAGACAGAACCACAGTCGGAGCAATAACGCTCTGACTGTGGTCCTCTTGTTGTAGCGGCCGGCTTATTCTTTGGTTACTGCGCCGCAAACGGTGAGGTTCATTCCTACATCCTCCCAGCCACGAACGCTCCCATAGTGTCCGCCGCCTGTTCCTGCGATCTGGTCGTGACGTGGGTGTAGGTCCGCAGAGTGAAGCCCGCGTCGAAGTGTCCCAACATACTGGAGACAGTCTTGATGTCCACGCCGTTTTGCAGTGCGACCGAGGCGAAGGTATGCCTCAAATCGTGCAGCTAAAAGGGCTCCCATAAAAGCGGAAGCTTTTATGGGAAAAGGAAGACTGACCATGACCGATGGCCGGGACCACACTTGTGTGGGCCTGGCATCCTCATAGTCAGTCTGACGCGCTCCAGTCCCGCGCTCTTTAATATCCTCTGGTGCAGGCGATTGATGGCATCCGGGTACCACATCCCGCCGTTCACCGGGGACGGGAACATGACGGGATTATCCGGGTGCTTTTCGTGTTCCTGTTTGAGCAGGTCGATCACCTGCTGGGAGACGGAGATCTGCCGGACGGAGGTATCCGTCTTGGGCGGCACTACCTTGACCCCGCCCCCTTTCGCTGCCGCTGCCTGCTTGTTGACGGTGAGTATCTTTCTCTCTATGTCCAGGTCCTCCCATTGGAGCGCCGAGATCTCTCCCCGCCGCAGTCCGGTGCAGAGCAGAACATGGGCAGCACGCCCCGGTTTTCCGCTTCCCTCAGATATGCGGCCATGTCCTCCGGCTTACGTCAGAAGAAGCTCGCTCCATTCCGCTTCCCGCTAAAGCGGAAAGCTGCATATCCGCTCCCTCCTTCTTCCTTCTCCCCGGCAAGGGACAAGCCCTTGCCGGGGACCCAGTAAAGCGCTTTTTACCGCCCGGCCCAGGCAGTTGTGCAGCATTGTATCTTCAACGGCACCTTGCGGATCTCGTCCCGCATAGGCCGGTCCGTCCGATACAACTCGTAGGCATAAGGGAATTGGGCTATCCTGCGTACCGTTTCGTCAAAGGCGGCCAGCAGATCGTGTGCCGCCTGGGGTGCGTCCATCTTGGTCGCGATATAGTACAGCGCCTCCATCAAGTCGCTCTCTGCCAAGGGCAAGTAAGCGATCTTATGCATGCTCTTTCCCCTCCGCATGGTCAAGCAGCTTGCGGGCTTTGTCCATCACCTCGTCGTGGCTCAGGCGTTCTTTGGTACTGGCCGCCTGGAGCTCGGCCTCCCGGAGCTTGTCATATACCATACTGTCATAGCGGTTTTGCTCGTAGCTCTCCATGCTCATCACAACGATGGAGCCCACGCCGTTCTTCGTCAGAAAAACCGGTTCGCCGCTGAGCTGCACTTCCCTTGTAATCTCCGCGAAATGGTTCCGCAGGTCTGACACCGGGCGAATGTTAGGCATAAGCCCACCTCCTTACTCAGCATTATTACATGAAAATTATGCTAATTATCAACCAGCCGGGTTGAAATGTGTTTTGCGGTGAACACATTTCTACATTATGAATCAGTGAAGTTTTTAGTGTAAGTAAAACACCATCGACCAGATGCCCAAATTATAAACTGAACTACCCTGGTGATAGAAGACGATTAAAAAATTATTTTAACCTTCAAAGTGTGCCTTTTGCAACGCTCTTACGCATCCAGGCTGTTTGGGTCTAACAGAAACGGAATAACGCCCATATACAGGATACCGTTTTCATCCAGATGCGCTTTGGCGTTGCCCGCTGTTATGACCATTTTCTTGAAAAAATCACCGCTTTTCAGCAATGGCATTATTACCTGTTTTCTCTTTTCCACGCTCTCTACACTGAACGCCGACTGGATGTATATCCGCTTCATGCCCCGGTTGACAACAAAATCGATCTCATGCTGCCGCTCCAGTTTGACCCCGTCTTTTGTCTCCGCATAGCGCACTGTCCCTACATCTACGCTGTACCCGCGCAAGATCAGTTCGTTGTACAATATATTCTCCATCAGATGAGTCTCTTCGATCTGCCGGAAGCCGAGTCGGGCATTGCGGAGCCCTACATCCGTCGCATAATACTTTACCGGAGAATCCAGGTACGCTTTTCCCTTGATATCAAAGCGCCGGGCCTTTTCAAAAATGAAGGCGTCCTCCAGCGCATCAAGGTACTTTTTTACCGTCTTATCCGTAGTACCCGCATGATTGACTGAATTGAGGGTATTTGCCAGCTTGGAGGGATTTGTCAAAGAGCTCACGCCGGACGCCACCACGTCGATGAGATTCTCCAGGTAGCTGTCCTGCACGCCGTAACGCTCCACAACATCCGCTACATAGACCTTCTCGAACAGCCCCGCCAGATAGCGGGCTCTCTCATTTTCGTCTTTCTCCAGTACAGCCAGCGGCATTCCCCCGTAGACCAGGTACTCTGCCCAGGCGTCAGCCTTTTCCAGTCCGGCTGCGGCACAGTACTCTCCAAAGCTCAAAGGGAACATTCGGATCTCATCGCCCCGGTCCCGAAAATTTGTGGCAATGTCTTTAGACAGCATCCTGGAATTGGACCCAGTCACATAAATATTGAGATTTGGCCTGGCCATCAGGTCGTTGAGGACATCGTAAAAGGTCGTGTAGGCCAGATCGCGGTCCTCTTCAGCGATGTCGTTTATATTGATATCCTTTCGCCGAACTCTGTAGGAAAGCTGTATTTCATCGATAAACAGATAATACTCTCCCGTCCCGCCGATACGGCCGGCAACATATTCATAGAGCTCGTTTGGGTCCCGCAGACGTTCAAATTGCTTTCGGTCCAGGGCGATCTCAATAATATGATCCGCAGAAACGCCCTGTCCGAGCAGATAGTCCTTAAAGATATAACTCAACAGATAGGACTTTCCGCAGCGCCTGATCCCCGTGATGATTTTGACCTTTCCGTTGTGCATCCTGGACTTGAGCCTGTCAAGATAAAGGTTTCTGGGTATCATCTGCGCGTTTACCTCCCTGCCTCCGAATTTTCTCGACTTTCTTATTTTTTCGTTATCTATAGTTTACACTATATCTCATAGGGAATCAAGCCGAATTTTTCCGACTTTCTCAAAAATCCGTTACCGTGCTATTCTCTTCTCAATATATACCCCTTGAGAGCAGTATTATACTTGCATACCTGCCATGCTCATTCTTATAAAACCGGGGCTGTGAAAAAAAGAGCCGCAGACGGCTCGGAATTTCACAGCCCCGAATTTTTGTGTGGAAAACTGGCGGGATTATGGAAAAGAGCGTATACTACCCCTTACCCCCAGA
>CANQTO010000021.1 GCA_947626785.1 uncultured Oscillospiraceae bacterium | reverse complement strand
CGATGCGCTGGCGGCATTCTCCGTCTTGCCAAGCTTCTCCGCCAGCTTTTCATCCGTCTCCTGGGTGATCTGCGCCAAGAGCTTGTTGTTCTCCTCATCGGCCTGGTTCTTGGTGTAGTAGTTGGACAGATCCGTCGTCTGGTGAGTGTTCTTCCAATCTCCGGACTCGCTGTCCCAGACCCAAATGGTGTCCGTACTGCCTACGATGGCCCAGTCACCAGTCGTTCCTTCTGAAATGGCCTCGCGAAGAGTTTCAGGCGTCTCATAATAACCCTTAGCGCCCTGAGCGATAGATTGGGCTCTATTGGCAGCTTCGTCAGCACGATCGGCGTCGAACTCCGCAGAATCGGCCGCCGCCTCCGCCCGGTCCGCCGCCTCCGGCGCGGCCAGGATGCCCTCCAGATTGTCCTGGACGGTTTGCAGAGCCTCCGCGTTCTCCTCGATGACCCGCACGCTGCCCGCCGCGCTCTCGGCGCTGCCCTGGGCCCGGCCGGCGTAGTACTTGGCGTTGTCGGTGGCCTCATCGGGCCGTTTCTCCCCCAGACCCTCGCCGATGGCCCAGCTCTTGGCGGTGTCGGACCAATCCTCCGCCTGGGCCGCGCTCTGGGCAGCTGCATCGGCAGACTGTCCGGCCGCCGTCTCACTGTCCGCCGCCCGCTCCGCGCTGTCCGCGGCCGACTGCTCGGAGGCCTCGGCGTTGGTCTCGGACTTCGCTGCCGCCTGGGCCGACGCGTCCGCCGCCTGTCGGGACGTCTCCGAGGCCTCGGCACTTCCGGCCGCGGCCTGCATGTGCTCCCCGGCGGCCGCCTCATGCTCTCCGGCCAGCCGCTCCGACTCTGCCGCCGCCGCGGCCGCCTCGGTCATGTCCTGGACCAGGTCATACAAGGTCTTGTACTCGTCCGAGCTCTCGTAGGCCTCCACCGGCACGGGGTTTTTATCAATGCAGAAGGCGATCGGCGCTGTGCCGGCGATGCCGCCGTCCAGGACGACCTCCAGGATGGCCAGGCCCTCGCCCTTGGCCGCCGTCATCTGGGCCGTGACAGCGATATAGGCCGTCAGCCGGTCCGCAGAGAGGCCCAGGGCCGGATCGTATACGTGCTTCCCGTCGGGCTTGGACATGCGGACATTGACCGCCGCGCCGTCCGGGAACTTATACTGATTGCTATTGTACCAGGCGTTCACCGCGACCACGGGGAGCGTCTGGTCGTACTGGGTCAGGTGGACGACAGGCGGCATTTCATCCCGGCTGTCCATGCGGACGGAGACTGTCTGGAGGATGCTGGTCTCTGGCGGCGTGGAGGTAACTGCCGGTGTAGAGATAAAGTCCATCACTCCGCCTCCTTCGGCTGATCGGCGCTGCTGAGCATCGCTTGCAGCGCCTTGGCGCAGCCCAGGAGCTTGTTCATGCTCTCCAGCCCCTGGACCGGGATGCTGTCCAGCGTGCGGATCACGGCCTGGATGGTGGCTTTTTCATTGTCGGTCATGTTACGCCTCCTCTGTAACAGGGATATGTGTGCCGTGAAGGATAACGGAGACGGTCTTATCTCCGGTTATCCAATTGTTAAACTGAGCGGCGATACTCACGATAGAATCGCAGTTTATCTGTTCCTCGGTCGTAATGATCTTTCGCTCTGAAACTTCTTCTTCATGGATATAATAGAGCTCTTCAACATCTTCCATGTTGCCGAACAATTTCACCACTTCTTCAAACGGAAGAACGCAGTCGATGTGGATCGTGCTGAACGAGGAAAAACCGCAAGACAGAATGTCAATTTCCTTTCCGGATTTGAACCTGATTTTTGATGCCATAATCAATCGCTCCTTATCCTAAATAGTGCATGGAAACAGAACCGCTGGGTGTGGAAACAGTCGTATTTTTCCAGGACGCTTTGCCCATATTTACAGTCAGGTTAACTGTGTCAACGCTTGTTGCGCTCAGAGTCCCAGTGGAAATAGAGCTGCTGACCATCAAGCGAATAGCCGCAACATCGGCCAGGATGTTCTGCACCTCCTGGCTGAACTTGCCTTTTTCGATCGCTGCTCCGCTGTTTATGGTGCTGTTGTAGATGGCCCCGCTCTGTATGCAGCGGTTTATCACGCTGTCGGTGCCGAGATTTCCCTCGCCAATGGTCTGGTAGGCGATGTTCCCGCCGCCCACGGTCCCGCTGCCGATGTTTCCTCCGCTTATCGTCCCGCTCCCGATCTGACTTCCGGTGATGTAGCCCGCATCTCCGCCCACCTGGATCATGTTGGCCCGGATCGTGCCGAGGAACTGGCCGGTCATCGCGGTCAGATTGCCCTGATTGTCCACCTTGAATTTCCCGCCGCCTAAGCTGATGCCGTCGGTCCCGATGTACACGCCGTTTGTGGTGCCGCCGAAGGAGGACAGGCCGCTGTAGATCGCGCTCTGGCCGATGGTGAAACCGCCGATGGTGGCCTTCAGGGCGGACAGATCCGTGATACTCAGCTTGTCTGCCTTGATGCTCCCGGCGGCGATCCGGTCCGCGGACAGGGTGCCGGTCGTGATGTTGGAGGCGTTCAGGTTGTTGACCGTCGCCTTGGAGGCGTCCAGAGTGCCGGTCGTGATGAAGCTGGCGTTGAAAACGCCGTCCAGCGTCCAGGCTGTGGTGTAGGGGCCGTTGTACCCGCTCTGGCTGAAGCCAATGCCGGATTTGTTGATGCGCAGGAGCTTTAGAGCCTTTCTTAAGTCGAGGTCGTCCGTAAAAAGCAGCTCGTCCGGGAAAGTGTCCCCGTCCGAGTCGTGCATGATGGCGTGGCCGCCCCGGTTGCCTGTGATGAGCTGGGTCTGGTGGTCAATGGCCTGCTGCATAGCCGTGCGCGTGGGCGCCTGTTCGATGGCCCGCTGCTGCTGGACGAGAGTATCCGCCAGGGTCGACCGGGCGTCGCCGATAGAGACCTTGGTGAACCGTTCCAACAGCACATCATAGACGGTGGTGATGACCTTGGCCGTGGCCGAGACGCCCATAGCCGGGAAGACCACCGAGACGGTGTCGCACAGCTCCACCCGCTCCAGGAGGGCCAGGTCCCTGTACTCCTCCGTCTGCTCCAGCTGGACAAAGGACACGTCCAGGGAGACCTTCGGCGTGCCGATGTCGTTTGCCTGGATGTAGCTCTGGGCCCTCGCCCGGAGCTGTTCCTCCGTGGGCTGCTCCTGCCACTCGGCGGAGAGGTCCAGCGGCAGGACCCGGGTAAAATCATAGCTGCCCGGAGCGTCCAGGATCTTCTCCGGCAGCTGCACGAGGGTCCCGTCCTGGCCCAGCCAGTAGGGGTACACCCCGGTATAGACGTTGGCGCAGTTCTCCTCCTGTTTGATATCCGTCAGGTTCTTGCCATAGCGGATGGAGGCGCCCCGGTCCGCGCCCCGCTGGCCGTACAGGCGCACGGTGAAGCGGTCCCACCGGTACTCCCCGCCGTACAGATCCAGGGCGCTCCCCTCGGAGCCGCCCAGGAGGGACCGGATGCTGGAGGGCTTGCTCACCGTCATGGCGGCGGAAGTGCTCTTGTCCGTCCAGAAGCTGAAGGGACAGCCGGAGGCGGCGTTGGTTTTCAGCTTGCCGAGGGCGTCCGCCGCGTTGGCGGCCGTGAAGGGCGCCACGGGGACGCCGGAGAGGTCATAGCTGATATGCTGGGCGTAGACGGTCACGATGCCGTTTAACGGCCGGGTGATGCGGAAGATCCGGAAAGGCTGGGCCTCATCCACCGGATTCGGCTTTGCCAGGATCAGAGACCGCAGGGCGATCTCGCCGAAGTGTATACCCGTCACCGGGTATTGCATCTGGAGCTCAAAGGCTCCGTTTCGCTCCTCGGTGATCGTGCAGGACACGGCGTCGGACAGGATGCCCAGGCCGTTATCGGCAAAGGCCGTCTCCGCGCTGCCGTACAGGATCGGGTAGCTCATACGGTCCACCACCTGGGGATGAGCTCCACCCGCTCCACGCCCCCGCTCCAGCTGACCCTGCTCTCACCGGCCGGCAGGACGGGAAAAGCCGGCGCGGAGATCTCCCGGTTCTTGTTCTCCGCGCCGTAGTAGGCGTTCTGGGTGTCGCAGTCTAAGATAACGGGCCCGGAAAAGCGCTCCGTGAAGGCGACCTCCCCGTCCCCGATCCTGAGCAGACCCGCGCCGAAGCCCCAGACGGTGATCAGCGGCAGGGCCGGAAAGCCCGGGTTGAGGAGCGTCCCGCCCGACACCGGCCGGATCACCCGCTCCCCGCTCCTGAGATACCGCTGGGGCTTGGCGTCGAAGGTCAGCTTCACCTCTCCCTCCCGGTTTCCGACTCCGGACACCTTCGGTACAAAGCCGCCCTGGAGCCTCGCCAGTTGAAATCTTTCCGGCCGCCTGGCGTCCTCAAGGCGTTGATATCCCGTCAAAGCCAACATCTTGGCCCGGTATTCCTCCATCTTTCGGACAGAGCGGAAAAGCATGCTGTAATTTACGGAGATATTTTTAAATCTCCGGTTATCGACCGGCAGCTCACCATTGCGCCCGGGGACGGCAACGGAATCGAGATCCCGCTCGGCCCAGACATAGGTTTCGCTTCCATCAACGATGGCGCCGAAGTCTCTGCTGTCGACGCCTCCAAAAAGAATATATCTGACTTTCATTTTTTAGCTCCCGTCACCATACGCCGGCCGTCCTGGCATATCTTTCCGCGAGTACGCCGTCCATCGTGTCGACGGGCATGACCACCTTGGCCTGCGCGCAGGCCGGCAGATACCGCTCCATCAGGCGAATGATCCCGTCTATATGCTGTCCTATGGCACGCTCGACGGAGGCGTCGATCATGCTCACAAGGTGACCCTCTCCGGATATCACCTCCCGGCCGGCCTCACCGCCGCCCAGGAGCCGTCCGCCGGCAGCTCCGAAAATGGTCGCATTGTCCAGCACCATCGCATTGTCCATCGCCTTCTTGTACCATGAGACGGAGATCTGCGGGATGCTCGGAGGATTCAGGGAGAAGCTGCCAGAAATGGAGAAGTGTGGCAGCGCGATGTTCGGCAGGCTCCAGGAGAAGTTAAAGAAGCTCCTGATCCTGTCGATGGCGCTTTTTACAGTGTCTCTCGCAGCTTCGATCCGGCTCTGTATGCCGGTTCTGATGCTGTCGAAGATGCTGACCGCGGCGTTCTTAGCTGAGCTGAATTTATCGCTGATAGTTGCTGCCATGCTGTTCACCTTGTCCGCGACCGTGCTCTTCGCGTTCGTCCAGGCCTCCGAAGTTTTGCTCTTGACGTTCTCCCAGGCTTCTGATGTCTTGCTCTTGACATTGTCCCAGGTCCCGGAGATCTTGTCCTTCACCTGCTGGACTGCCCCAGATACGGTATCCTTTATGGCGGTCCATTTTTCTGAGGCCCAGGCTGAGATCTCGTCCCAGTTTTTATACAGGGCCACACCGATGGCTACTACCCCCGCGATAGCGGCCACAACGAGGCCCACCGGGGAGAGCAGCGCGCCCAGCGCGGACATGAGCGTCCCCGCCACGGAGATTACAGAGCCGATCCCGCTGACTACGGAGCCGATCACCGTGATGACAGGCCCTATAGCAGCCGCCACCAGGGCGATCTTAGTAATGATTTCCTGCTGTTTTGGGGATAGAGCGTTGAACTTGTCCACCAGGCTTTGTATGCAGTCAACAACCTTTTGAATAGTCGGAGACAGGGCTTGGCCTAATGAATACACCAGAACGTCAATGGATGATTTCAGCTTCTCAATAGAGCCGCCAAATCCACCCATCATGGTGTCTGCCATTTCCTTTGTCGTACCAGAGCACCCTATCAGGGAATCATTCAGCTTGCCCACATCCGCTGGAGCAGTATTTATTAAAGCCAGCCACGGGGCCATCTGGTTTTTTCCGAATATAGCTGATGCGGCCGCTATCTGTTCGGATTCGGATAGCTGCGTAAAAGCGTTATGGAGTTCCTGCTGAATCATGACGGAGCTTTTCATTGAACCGTCTGCATTAGTGACAGATATACCTAACTGCTGCAACATCTCTGAACCTTCTTTAGCGGGCGATACGAGACGCGCAAGACCGGTTTTTAAAGAGTTCGCTGCCTGTTCAGCTTCAATTCCGTTGTTCGCCATAACCCCCATATAAAGAGCGGCGTCATTTACTGTATACCCTGCGGAAGAAAAGATTGGTGCTGCGACAGACATTGCTTGCAAGAGGCTGTCTACATCAAGAGCAGAATTGTTACAGGCTGCCGCAAAAACATCTGCGTATTTCTCTGCATCTGAAAAGGCTCCGTGAAATCCATTGATTGTAGCCACAAGTCCGGAAGACACCGTGTCCAAGTTGCCGCCCTCTCCAGCAGCCAAGTTCATCGCCGGGCCAAGTGCAGAGGCCGCTTGTTCGGCATTCAATCCCGCTCTGGCAAAATTGAGCGCCGCTGTTGCAGCGTCATTCATGCCGTATGTGGAATTGGCTGCCGCTGTTTTCATCGCTTCATTAAGCGCATTCGCCTCTTTCTCGGTATTTCCCATCGTTTTAT
Organism: uncultured Oscillospiraceae bacterium; assembly: GCA_947626785.1. Taxonomy (GTDB): domain Bacteria; phylum Bacillota; class Clostridia; order Oscillospirales; family Oscillospiraceae; genus Limivicinus. Next base: position 32,908 of record CANQTO010000021.1, on the reverse strand, counting down.
TGGCAAGCTGCATTGTCTTGTCTACTTCTGCAAAATTTGCCGCTCCAGCCGTTCCTATTGCGGCAAGCGGAAGCGTGACACGGGTGGTTATATTTTTTCCGAAGCCTGATATCTTGTCGCCTACCTCAGAGATTTTCCCTCCGATCTCCTGCATCTTACCGCCGACAGCTTGGAGCTGCTGCTTCGCGACGGAGCCGAAATCCCTATACTGTTCCTCCAGTGACTCCAGCCTCTGCTGCGTCTCGATGATCTCCCGCTGGAGGGCGTCGTGCTCACTGGCTCCCAGATCGCTGTTGGCGGCCGCTTCTTGGAGCGTGGCCAGCTTGTCCTTAGTCTCGGAGATCGCATCCTTCAGCAGCTCCTGCTTCTGGCTCAGCAGCTCCGTGTTGGCAGGGTCCAGCTTCAGAAGCTTCTCCACATCCCTCAGGGCGGTCTGGGTAGACGATATCTGCTTGTTTACGCCGCTGAGTGCTGATGTCAGCTTCTTGGTATCGCCGCCGATCTCGACAGTGATACCGGCTATTCTGTTGGCCATTCTCCCCCTCCTTGTCAGAGCCGGTCTATATCCTCCTGAGTTGCCTTGACCGGGTAGTCATAGTCATCGTTGGCGGCCTCCGTGAACATGTCATAGACCAGCCCGATGGACAGGTGCTCCAGGTCGCCTATGGAGATGCCGCACTGTACGCACCTGAGCGCGTACAGTGCGGCATTCATCTCCCGGTCTATTTCACGTTCTTTTTTTTTGCGCTGGAAGTGCTCTTCATGCTTTCTGTCAGCATAGAGAGGATATCGCCCAGCGCGCTGTACAGCTCCGAAAAGCTGAACCGGTCCAGCCATGCCTCCAGATCTGTCTGGACATCCGGATTGGCTTGGCGATACATGCACCAGGCGACCTCCAGAGAGCGCTCGTTATCGGAGACGTCGGCAAAGAAGTTGCGCCCAGTGAGATTCCGGTACAGGATAGGCAGCGCGGCAGAGGCTTTGAAAAGCACCTTCTCTCCGCCGATTTGAAATTCTTTGACCATTCCCGCTCACCTCACACTGCCTCGGATGCCTGGTGCTTATAGACGCTCTGGAACCACTTCCCCCGGATATCGTCAGATGTCTCCGAGGTGGTCTTGGCCCGGACGTTGCCGTCCTTGTCGCAGGTGCAGGAGATATCCAGTGTGTCCGTCTGCGGCGTCTTGGAGGCCTCGTTCGTAGACGCGTTCTGCGCCGGCCGGTTGGCGGCGCAGTTGTAGTACCAAAAGAGCGTATTGTGGATATCGCCGTCCACCTGGAAGCCCAGGGCGAAGTCATTGAAGATGTCGTCCACATTTTCCAGGGCGACCTTGTCCTCGTTGGGCACCTCGCTGAAGATCTTCTCCCGGAACTCGTCCGTGACCAGCGCAATCTCCAGTGTCCCCTCGTAGCCGTTGTTTGCTGCGCTCCGGTAGTAGACGACGCCGTCCGCATAGAAGGGCTCCATGTCTCCCTGGGCTTCCAAGGCCAGGGAGACCGCGCCCGGGAGGGCAAACACAGCGTCATACTCTCCGGTCTCCGGATCGATAGGCGCGATGTGCACGTTTTTCAGGTTGAATTTGACTTTGTTCTTGCCTTTTTTGGCCATTGTTACACCTCCAGATAGTAAACGATCTGATAGCACTGCTCGCTGCTCAAGTACTCCTCCGTCTTGCTCCAAACGGCAAAGGCCAGCGTTTGCTCCACGCTGGCCTCCGCCTCCAGATCTTTGAACTTGGTATACAGCTCCACAGTGATCTGCTTGATGTTGTAGTAGTTCTCTCCGTCCGCCGGGAAGTTCTCTTCGCTGCCGATGTACCACACCTCATAGGGCAGGTCCGGTGCCTCGCCCTCCGGAAAAGTACGGTAGGCAAGTGGGAGTCCGCTCTCTTCCAGCCGGCTCTTGATCTCATCCGCCTGCGTTGCGGATCACCTCCTCCACCTCCTGTTGGAAATCCTCCGCCGCCTTTTCCGCCGCTGGGGCGATATGCGGCCGTCCGGCCACCCGACCGCCGCCCACTTTGGCGTGGCCGTTTTCCAGCAGATGGGGAAGACCGGGCGGATCGCAGTAAATTGTATATCCACACTGTCCCCGCCCGCTCGTCGTCTGCTTCATTTTCCACATCGTGCTGTAAGGCTCAGTCTTTCCGTGCGGCTTGAACATGCTTTTGGCTCTGTTCTTAATTTCTTTCAAGCATGCCTTTGCACTTTTCAGCGCCGCATTATCAGTCCCGTCCGCAATATCGTCCACATACTTATCCAAAGTTCTCTGGACTTCCTTTGACAGGTTGACGATCGTCACCTTTTTCGACGAAGCCATCTCACCGCACCCCCGTTTCGCGCTGCAGGTACAGCTCGATCCCGCCGTCGGCCGGCGCGTATGTGCGGTATATGGCGTACCTTTTGCCATCGAACTCTGCGATCTCCTCCCCGCCATAGTCCAGCTCCGTAGCCAGCACCATTTTGTAGGCCGGCGTCAGGCCGATGCGCCCAGCGGAAAAGAACTCCGATTGGGAGACGCTTTCCGCTCGGCAGAACACGTCCCGCCTGTTTTCCTTTGGTATACGCTGCCCCAGTTCGTCCACGGTGTACGTCTCTGATATCAGGGACAGGATATCGAAGCCGGTCATGTCCTGGCCTCGTTTCTGTAGCCTTTGGATTTACGCAGGCAGTCCTTTTGACAGTCGAAGGACTTCATATATCCGTCCTTCAGATCCTGGTCGGTGGCGTAGTTTGCCAGCACGTAGGCGCGGATGGCAGCGGTGATCAGCTCGTCATCGTCGCTGTTTGCCTTTTTTGGCCGGACGCCGGCCCGGATGAGCTCCATCCGGGCCGCTTTGATGACAGAACTGATCTCCGCATCGAAGTAGTCCGTTTTGACCCGCAGGGCGATCTTTATCTTTTCCAGCACGGAGCACCCTCCTGTTCCGCTCAGCTTTCCTTCGATACGCCGGAGAAATCCACCGTCATCACCAGTTCGCCGTCCTTCTTGACGGTCAGTTCCTGGGCCTCGGTCAGATTCTCCAACCGGACCACCAGCAGGAGATCGTCGCTCATCTTTTCGATGGTCCTGTCTCCGCCTGTACGTCCGCCGAGTATGATCTTCTGGTCTTTCAGTGTAGCCGGAAGGATCAAAGGGGCAAAGTGTCCGGTGTTGTCCGTCTCGTCGTATTCTGTCCACGGCTCCTTGATGTTCTTCACATCGCCGGTCGCTGTGACCGTGGTATCAGCTACGGTCAGCTTGAAGTTTTCCCCGATAAGGTCCGACACCGTCTTGGTGCCGAGTCCTGTCAGGGCCTGACTCTGGTCGGGTACCTTTACTCCGTCAGGCCCGATCAAGGGTTTGCTTTGTTGTTGATGACCTGAATGGTGTGGAGCCTGGTCACGCCGGCGCCGGCCGTCTGGAGGCCCCGGATGCCCATCATGTTCCGCTTGAAGTAGTCGCCGCCCTCGTCGGTCTTGACCTCGAAGTTGCCCCACAGAGGCATGTCCACGGACTTCATCTGGCCGTAGATCATGACATCCTTCGCACCGCTCTCGATGAGGCCCGTGTCGGCCAGATCGGACAGGATGGAGAAGGTCACTTCTGTCCCGCCCTCCTTGATCTTGCCGTTGTTCTCATCGGTGAAGGTGATCTCATACAGGGGCTTCTTCTCGTTGGCCCCCCGGATCTTGCCCAGCTTCTGGAGCGTTGCCTTGGTCAGGTACAGCTTGGTGCCTCCGGCTACGCTCTCATCACCGTTGAAGCCCAGGACCAGAGTGCGCAGGAAGCTCTCGTCGATGGCCATGGTCTCCACCTTGTCCACCAGCTCGCTGTCCAGGATCGCCTTGGTGATCTTCTTCTTCGCGAACCGGCGCAGGGCCAGATAGGCGTTATTGCGGACGCTCTGCTCATAGGCCAAGGGGCTGAATTTCTTGACCTGATTGCTGATCTCGTCCAGGATGCCCCAGGTGGACGGTTCGATCCTGCCGGTGCCGAAGCTGCCGGCAGTACCGCCGATAGTCTCCCCCTCGGTGACATCTGCCGCCACACTATCCGTCTTGCGATAAGCGAAGGTCCACGCGCCGTTGCCCTCCAGCTCGAAGCTGTTCACATCGTCCACGATAGAGCTCATCACTGTGGGCAGCTCTCCGATCTCCTTCTTGGCCGCCTCCGGGGTCAGCGTCCCGGTGCTCAGGAGCTGGCGCATCTCCATGCGCCCCGTCTCCACCAGAGTCTTGGCCCGCTTTTCAATGGCGGACTCCTCGCCGCCCATGCCGCCGCGCTCCAGCAGGGTTCCGCTGGCGCTTCCGCCGGCCAGCTGCTGTGCGCCCTTCTGGCGCTTCTCCAAGTCCTCCAGATCCTTCTTGCGGGCGTCAAGCATGCGCCGCTCCTCGGCAGCGGCATTGATCCGGGCAATGGCCTCCTCGGTGGCCTCGCCCGCGTTTAGGGTTTCGACCTCGGTGTCCAGCTCTGCGATGCGGGTCTGGATCTTCCCCAGTGTCATATTCATCAGTTCCTCGATTTTCATGTTTTTCCTCCTCAGATCGATTTGTAGTGGTAGGTCGCATTTGCCAGCGCGAGTCTCTTCTCCCGCTCCAGTCGCTCCGCTTTCTCTGCCTCCATCACTCCGTGGAGGTAGTCGCGGGCAGAAACCGCGCTGATATCTGTATCCGGGTTGGCCGGAAGAGATACCGGTGAAACGTCGTAGACTTTTTCTATTTTCAGGATGGTCCTGGTGTGGGTCTCCCTGTCGTAGCTGTCCTCCCGGACCCGAAAGGCGAAGCTCATCTGATCGATGAGTTTTGCGCGGATGCTCTCGTATATCTGTCTGGCCGCTTCGGTCTTGGACAGATCGGCCTTGATCTTCAGGCCATGCTCATCCACGCTCAGGTCCAGCGTGCCGTTCTTCTTCCGGGCAAATACCATGCCCTCATGGTTGAAGACAAAGATCACATCGGACATGTCCGCCCCGTCGAAGGCGTCCGGGGCGATCCGCTCTATGTAGTCCACGCCGTCGATGGTGTAGAGCACATACGGCTCAAAGGTGGCTGCGTAACCCGCAACCTGGTAATCATCGTCCCCGGCCTGGCGGGCCTCCAGCGGGAAACTGTAATTCCTGTACTCTCTATCATTCCTGATCGCCATTGTCGTCCTCCTCCTTTTTGTCGTCCGCTTTGGCGGCGTCCAGACGCATGATGCGCACATCGCCGCCTTCGATCGGCCCCATGTTGCATCCGGCGCGCCACTCGTTGACGGTCATGCCGCCATACAGCACGACCTCTTTGAACATCTTGATCTTCTTTTCCAGGCTGGCGAACTGGAGCTTGTTTGTCTCGTAGACGATGGTGTTTTTGGCGAAAGCCCGCTCCCGCTCCGTGTATACCCGGCTGTACAGTTCGCTGGACAAAGTCACCAGGAACGGCTCTATGCGCATTTCGTAGAAGGCTTCGATTTCATCTGACGAGGCGGCGCCCATGATGATTTTGTCGTTGACGCCAAAATACCGCTGCACATTCTCCCGGAACTCTTTCAAGGTCGAGAATCCGGTCACCGTCGGGTTCATCGTGATCGGTGTAAATTCCTGCGAAGCATCCAGAGAGGCAATGCCGCCCTCATTCTCCAGCGTCATGTAATCCTTGACGAATTGATCTTTCTGCTTCCTGACGTCGACCGGGTCCAGCATGCTCTTGGTAGACTTCAGGATCCCCCGCAGATTTGCCGTGGATTTCACCGCGTTGGCGATTCCCTGGTTCGTGGTGTTCAGGACATCCAGCATCTGCAAAATGGCGCTGTTGCCGTCTCCGGCGATGTCGCTCCCGTTGTAATCCTTCCGGAGCACCGCCAGGTCCTCCCAGGGGAAAACGAGCTCCCGTGCCGCCTCGCCTGTAAAAAAGAACCGGATATAGAGTCTGCCCTGATATTCGATCGCCTCGTAGCTTGCGCATGGGACCGGATAGAATCCTATCGCCCGGCCCCGGTCATCGCGCATGATGCAGATGAACACGGTGTTTTTCAGCTCATAGATCGTCCTGACTTTCCGGAGGAAGTCGTGGCCGTTCATGTAGAGGTTAGGGCGGTCGTTGAGTATATGCTGAAGCCGGCTGTCAGAGCATTTTACCTCCGCCTTCCCGGTGAAGTCCGCCAGCGTGCGGACGCAGGCGCGCACCGCGTCTGACTTGAAGATATCGGTCCCGAAAGGTGTGAAGTCCGCTCTGTAGGCCCCCAACTCCTTCCACTGCCGGTATATCTGCCGCAGATTCTGCGGGCGCAGGTAATCAATAAAGCTCATGTCTCACCTCACATAGGGCATATACTCGTTGAAATTCTTCACATAGCCCACCCAAGCATTCAGCAGGCTCACCGTGCCGTCGATCCGCCGGTGCTGCTGGATCTTCACAGGCTGGATGCTCTCTATTCCCTCTTTGTTGGCCGATTTTACCGCCGTGTTGAGCAGGCACCAGCGCAGGATCGGGTTGTTCTGGTAGACCACCCGGTGTTCCGAAAAAGCCGCGCCCATCTCTTTCATGGGTTGGCTCCAGGTATACGGCCCCTGGGCCGTCTTTTCCATGTCAAAACCGAAATCTTCCATCTCCGGCACCCAGTATCCGGACAGGGCCCGGTCATAGCAGATCCACAGCGGCCGGATGTTGTACTCATTCACCATGCGCACGAACCAAGCGGTCACGTTGTGGTAATCTACCTGAGCTCCCGGGTTGACGGTCAGCCATCCCTGCTCCGCCCAGAGCTTGTACGGCGCCTCTTTGGACTGCTGCTCTTCCACGATGTCGATCTTTCGCTGCGGGATAAAGTACTGCTGGAGCACATACACCGTCTCATCGTCCGGCTTGCGGATCAGCAGTGTGGCGCAGGTCAGGTCCGTAGTGGCGGACAGATCGCATCCTCCGATTGCGTAGGAATTCTTCAGCCGCTTCATGTCCGCGACCGTCTCATTCACAGCCGCCTCAAACGGCAACCAGGCCGCGGCTTCGTTCTGTTTGACGTTGAAATCCTTGACCAACACAGTCGGCTTAAAGGAAGGGTCCTTCTCGCCCTTCCTGACCATCTGTCTCAGATAGTCCCGGCTCTTGATCGTATCGATCCCCGGGTTTGCTTTGACCCAGTTCGCCTCATTCTGCCATTCTGCCGGATCGTCCAGCTCGTAGACGAACGGGAGAAAGCGCTCGTCTTTTATCGTCCCGTTGATAACATCGGCTGCATATCTGTACTGCGCATCGTAGACCCCATCCCGCACAAAGCCGGAGGTTGTGATGCAAAAAAGCAACGGCTGCCGTCTGGCACCCATTGCCTGTTTGATAAGGTCGTAGATATCGCGGTTTTTGATGGCCGACAGCTCATCGATGACCGCTCCGTGGACGTCCAGGCCGTCCATCGTGTTGGAGTTGCTGGCAATAGCTTTGATGAACCCGAAGTTTTTCGGGAAATACAGATCCGCCGCTCTCTTTCGGATATGCTTTTTCAGGAGCGGCGATTGCATCATCATCTTATGGGCGGCGTTGAATCCCAGCTTCGCCTGGTCTAAAGCCGTAGCCACGTTATAGATCTGCGGCGCGCCCTCCCGGTCGTTCATCAGGAGGTCAAGCTCGACAGCGGCCATCTCGGTCGTCTTCCCGTTTTTCCGGCCCTCGATGATCAGACACTCGTTGTACCGTCGCAGATCGTTGTCGTCCACAAAGCCAAACAGCGCCTGGAGCCTTGCCTTCTGGAATAGTTCCAGTTTCAGGGGCTGGCCGATATCGCCGCTTGGCAGCTTGCAGAACTTTTCGATAAAACGGACGTGCCGCTCTGCGATAGCGTGGTCGAAATGATACTCGTCCGGGTCATAGAAGTCGTTCAGAAGGCGCTCGGCGATGCGCTGCATCTTTTGGCAGGCTGTGATCTTCCCGTCGCAGATCCCGGTAAAGTACTTCTCAAAATCTGTCACGCGCCATCATCTTCCAGGAAGCTCATCAGCTCATCTCGGCCGCTTTCTGCTTCTGGCTGTAGCTTATCCAGCTTGTCGAAGGTTGCCAGCATGAGCTTGTGTTTGGCGTCGTAGATCTTTGAGTACGGATTTTCCCGGTCTATGGAGTAATCTCCCTGCTGCATTTCCGTGACCAAGCCCTCGGCTTTGATCCTGTCCCGGCATTTGTCCATCATGAGCAGCACATCGGCAAGCCGTTCTATGAGTTCATCCGCTTTCTTCTTTTTCCCCTCCGGAATTCCCGCGTAAATCTCCAGAAGTTTTTCCTTGTACGCCTTTTCGTCTCTCTTTTTTGGTCTTCCCACGGATAATTCACCTCGATTGATTCGCGCGCGCGATGGGGGGCTTACGAAAACTCCCCGCGTAAAGATTTATGGGCCGCTCACCGGTCCCCGTGGAGCAAGTTGTGATCCTGAGACCGGGGGGATAGCACAGCGTTTCCATTTTCGTCGAACACGATTTCCGGCAGCGTATCGGTCCCGTGCTTTCGTGCGCGTCCTTCGGCCTGATCCCATTTGTGCGCAAGGAAATGACAGTCCCGGCATAGGCTCGTGAGGTTTGCCGGATTCAGTGACACCCTCACGTCCATGATGTTCTCCGGCGTCAAGGGCTTGATGTGGTGGACCTCTTCCGCCGGCTTCCCGCATCGCTGGCACAGGTACTTATCCCGCATGAGGCAGCAGGCCCGCACCTTCTGCCATTCCTTGGAGCGGTAAAATGATTTGCTGAACTCTTTGGCCATTTTTCTCCATAGCTGTGCCCGGTCAGTGATGTACTGGCCGGGCGTTTGCTTTTTCTACGCTGCCAGTATAACACATACCGACCGAACAAAACGAACAAGTTTACGGATGCTCTCGCAGATACCGCTTGCAGATCATCCGCACTCCGTCCGCTGTGTTGCCTCCGCCCAAGGAAGCAGCCACCTGTGCCCAAGGCAGGCCGTTGATAAAGCGCAGGGTGTAGATCTGCCGGATCATAGAGTCGTCTATCCCGGCTATGTAAGTCTCCAGGCGGCGCCGCTCCTCAAGGCATCGCTCCTGTTTGGCCCGGATGGTCTCCCGGATACCCGCCAGCTCCAGCGCATAGCGCTCCGCCTTCCGGCTCGTTTCGGAGGACTGCGGTGCGCTCCCGGCTTTGGCAGCGCCCACGCTGTAGGCCCGGCTCTCCAACTCCCGCAGGCGCTCCCGGTCCTGCTCGATCTCCCGGTTCAGCCAGTGCAGTTGTGACAGTTCCTTCAAGGTCATGCTGTTTCCCCTCTCTCTGCCCGTCTCCTCTCTCCGCCGCCCCGGGCCGGACGGGCAGACCTCTCCCGGTTTCTTCTCTCCAGGGCCCGGGCCGCGGCGATGGCCGCCAGCTCCGCCTCGGCGATCTGCTCCTCGGGCGGACGGATCCCGGCCGTCTCTTCATAGGCCCAGCGGGGCACATAGGGCGGATAGCTCTTCTTGGGGTAATGCACATAGGGCCAGCCCCATGGGCTTTTCCCGCAGAAACAGACCCGGTGCCTCTGAGGCTCCTTGATCTCCCCTACCCAGTGGATGTCCATCAGCTTCTGCCGGCACTCCCAGCAGAGATAGATCACCGGGTACTCCCGGGCTTTCGCCGGTCCGTTCGACATATGCGCTCCTCCTTCCGGTTTTGTCGTCAGACTTTACTCCTATTTACAAGGCATCCAAGGCCGCTCTATTTCGGTTTCGGCCCTGTCCCTACTTTTCGCCGCTTCCTCCGGGCCTCCGGCCCGGCCTCCGCGTCCTCCACTACATATTTAAAACAGAGATATCCCGCCCGGTTGTCCGTGACGCCGATAGCCCGGTAGCCCTTGGGCGTCCTGGGCGGCTTGCCCGGACTGTAGACCCGGCGGACCTCTTTGGCGTCCTCCTTCTCCGGCTGCCGCAGGTTCGCGGTGCAGCGGTAGCGCTCCCGCCCCGGCTGCCCCGGCGTCCAGTGGTCGAAGAGGTAATTGGCCAGGCCCGTGTAGTCCCGGCCGCAGTCGATCCCCTCGTATTTGTTGTGCCTCCGCAGGGGCTCGATCCGGCACACCTCGCCCAGGGGCCAGGCGCTAACGATCTGCTCCCTTGTCAGCCCCTCGGTCACAAGATGGAAGTGGATCCGGTGGGTCCGCTTGCCCCGGCCCATGTACAGGAAGATCTTGGCCTCCCGGTTCCGGTACTTGAGCCGCCGCAGGAGTTTGGTAGCCTCCTCGTAGCCCTCTTCCAGGCTGTGCAGCTCGTTTTCCCGGTCGCAGGTCAGGGTGGAGTAGAGCCAGTCCGGGCCCACATTGGCGTTGAACTTCCGGTTGTGCTCCCGCCTGGAGATCCCCACCCGGTGCCGCTCCCGCTCCTCGTCGGTCTTGAAGCGGGGCTTTGCCGGTTCCGCCCGCCGGATGTCCCGGGTCCTGTCCGGCACGTCATAGACCTCGATCTCACAGACCGCGCCGGAGTACACCCGCCTTTTTACCCGCAAAGCTTTCCCCTCCTCTCGCCTCAAAGAAAGGTCAACTCCTCATTGGCCCTTCTTTCAGGCCCTTACTCCGCGGAACGCGGAGTAAGGGATTCCTCATTCCCCGCCCAGCAGACTGTCCAGGTCCATGCCCAGCCGGTCCGCCGTGCGGAGGACTTTCCGGTCTATGTGCTCACAGACCTCGTCGTTGTTGTTGAAGATGAGCCTCAGCTGCTCCAGCATGATCGTCACGTCCGCCGTCTCATCTGCGATGGCGTCCCTGTCTCCCTTGCCCCGGAAACACTTGCACAGCTCCTTGGTCAGTTCGCTCATCTCCTCGATGACCATCAGGATCTGAGCCTCGTTCCCCCACCGGCAAATCGCCTTTTCATACACGGCCTTCCTCTTGTCATATCCGATCTCGTTCATGGTCTTTCACCTCTCTACATAGCGGCAAGTCCCGCTCTCGATGTACTCGGTCCGGGCCTGTGTCCGGCTCCCGCTCTGGGCCAGATACACAAACTCCGGGGCCAGGGGCCGGGCCCCGCCGGAGTGCCAGACCTCCAGCACATTCTCGGCCACCGTCAGGATGTCCTGCAAGATCGGATTTCCCTCCGAAAAACCCTGCCACTGCTCCGGCTGGAGCAGCACCTCCCGCAGCTCCTCCGGCCATAGGGACGCCTCCGTCCGGTTGACGGCCACCCAGGCGATCAGCTCCCACTGATCTGCCCTTGTGGCCCCGGCCTGATAGTAGCCGTAGAGCATCCGGGCCAGCAGTTTAGCCTCACTGTCCTCGGCCGGCGCTGGGTCCTCCGGCTCCACCACGGCGGCGCTGAGCTCTTCCAGGGCCGCCTCCCGGCCTCTGGTCTCGGCCAGGGCCACGTCCCGCTGCTGCACCCGGCAGCCCAGCAGGATCACCAGCGCCCAGATCAGGGCAAACAGCAGCGGCAGCAGCCGGTTCTCACGTCTGCAAAACCAGTTCCAGATCATCTTCGGCAAAGTCATGTTCCCGCTCCTTTCTTTGTCAGCTCGTAGCGGGGGAAGTACCCCTTCATACTGCACTGAGCGCACTCCCGTTTTCCCGCCGCTCCGCTGTCGCTCTCGCGCAGCTGATATCCCGCCCTGTACACCGCAGCGCACCGTGGGCACAGGACGATCTCTTGTTTCATGTGTCTGCCTCCAGTTCTTTCAGCTGCCCGGCCATCTGCTCCAGCAGGGCCCCCAGGGCCTTTGTCAGCTTCTGCCCCAGCTCCGAACCCGTTCCCAGCTGCTCCAGGGTCTGGAAAAGCTGTTGAAAATCCTCCTGGATCTGGGCGAAGCGCAGCTTGAAGGCCGTCGCCTCCGGGGAGGCCAGGCTCAGCTCCTTCCGGGCCCGCTCCAGCTCTTCCCGGACCTGGGCCGCCTCCCTCTCCGCGGCGGCGGCCTTCTCCTCGGCCTCCTTCCGGGCCGCGTCAAACTGCTCCTGGGCGCTGCCGGCGGCCTTCTCCGCCTCGGCCTTGTACTTCTCGGCCTTGGCCTTGGCCTTTTCCAGCTTCTTCTGCGCCTCGGTCATTTTTACCGCCCACTCCGCTGCTTCCTTCGCCTTGGCCGCCTGGGCGGCCTCCTCGATGGCCTCCTCGTCCCGCTCCTTCATCACCGTCACGGGCCGGGCCTTCAGCTCCCGGTTCTCCTCCCGCAGCCGGTCCAGCTCCATCGCCGCGCCCTCGGCGTCCTCTCGCTCCCGGTCCAGCTCCTCCCGGACCCTCGCGGCCTCCTCCTGGGCCTCCGCCCTTTCCTTCAGCAGCTTCTCCAGGTCCCGGGCGCTGATGTGCTCCACATCGTGCTCTTCCGCGAACTCCTCCCGCTCCTCGGCGGGGACCGCCAGCAGCTGGAGGGCCTTGGAAACGCTCAAATTTCCCAACGTTGGGAAATTTGTCTCCCCGAAAATGCTGATCTGGGCCGACCCGTACTCCTCGTAGACCTTCATGTACCGGGCCGCGCTGGAGCTGGAGAAATCCGTCTCCCGCTCCAGGAAGGGCAGCCACTCGCCGTGCTCCAGCAGGGCCTTGGCCTCCTTCAGCCTCCGGCCGATCTCGATACTGTACAGCAGCGTGATACACCGCCCCTGCTGGGTCAGCGTCCGGATCTCCGCGCCGATGATCTCCGGCGTCCGCACCGCCTCCACGCTCCCGGCCTCCACCGTCTGCAACTCGTTCACGCCGCGTTGACCTCCTTCTTTGTCTCTCCTGCGGCTCCGGCCTCCTCAGCGGCCGCCTTCGCCTTTTTCCGTTCCTCCGCCGTCCAGGGCAGCAGGACCTCCCGCTCCCAGCGCTCCACAAAGTCCAGCACCTTCCGCGGGATGTGCCCGCCGTACCCCTGCCGGGTTTTGTACCACTCGTTTTTGTACCCGTGCAGCTGGATCCGCCTCGGCGGAAACACTGTCATGTCCTCATTTAGGGTGTACCAGCTCCGCTCCGGCCTCCGGGCATGCCGCACGAAAAAGACCGGCCTTCCGCTCGTGTGCTTCTTTCCGTAGCTGCCCACACAGTGGTCCAGCACCGCGCCCTCGCGAATCAGATCCTGGTTGGAGGCCGGCACTACAATGCACAGCTCCCCGTCGCTCCACTCCAAGGGCTTGTATCGGATCTTCAGCTCGGCAAATTCTCCCTTGAATTCGTCCCGGCACATCTTCGCCGTCTGCATCATCCGGTCGTGCGCCTCCGCCAGATGCGGCGGGCGCAGCATCTCCACGGTCACCCGCTCCGGCCGCAGGCGGTACATCATGTCCAGGTAGTCCTCGTAAGTCGTGACCTTGGTCTCCTGACTGATATACTGCTGCTTTGCCAGATACCGGGCCAGCTTGTCCGCAGTCGAAAATCCCGTCCGCTTCAGATCCATCATCAGCAGTTTTAAGGTATCGTGGATACCGAACATCTTTTCGTACTCCAGGAATCTCTCCCCGGTCACCTCCGCATACTGCCGCGCCTCGTAGAAGGCCATGATCTCCTGCAAGGTCCAGAAGTGGTCCTCGCTCCGAAACTCCTCCCGGCTCAGCCCCAGCATCTCGTGGGGCCGCATCTTGCTCCAGTCTATCCAGTCCAGGGTCAGGTGCAGCGGCCTCATGTTGTATGTGATGTCTCTGTCAAGCTGCTCCTTAATGTCCTCTTTCACCAGCTTTGCCCAGCGCGGCCCAGCCTTCACCAGGTTCTCGATGTTCCGGTGCTTTGTCCAGATGTCCAGGTATTTGAAGGCGTATATGCCCCCGCAGCTCAGGTACTCCACCAGCCCCGTCTTCTCTCCGGTGGTGCCCTCCAGGTCCGGCAGCCTGTCCCCGATGTAGTACGTGCCTATCGTGTGCCGCCCCGGTCTCCCGTCCTCCGCCGAGTAAAACGGGATGAGCTCCGGGTCGTTCAACTGGGCCCTGCGCCATTCCTTTTCCGGGGACTCGCCGCACTCGCTGTACTTTGTGTGCGTGAACCGGACCAGCTTTCCCCCCGGGGCCACGGCGATCGCCTCTCTGGGCCTGACCTCCAGGCCGGCCCAGCCGTATTGTTCAAAGTGCTTTCGCATCAGCCACCAAATCAGCACCGCCGCCCCGTTGATCTCCTCCAGCGTGACCACGGTCATAGCGTAGGTTCTCCCCTTGCTCAGGCGCTTGGACCGGATCAGCTCGCCGTCCGCCAGGCAGATCGGGCAGGTCACCGTCTCGCCCTCCTCGAAGGCCACCGCCTCGACCGTGTCCCTCTCCGCATAGCCGCTGTACGGCTGCCCGTCCTCTCCGATGATCTGATAGATCCCGGTCGAGAAGTTCTCCCCGTCGTATGACGTGCCCGAGGCATAGCCCGCCGCGAATTCCGAATCGCAGGCCGTGCACATGCACATGGCGCCCCAGCCCCTGGGCCTGTTCCTGTCTCTTTCCCTGTCCTCCGGGGTGATCAGCATCCCCTCGAAGGCCGGCGTCTTATACATGCTCTCCCGCCGGTAGATAATGAGCTCCATGTCCAAGCCGCAGTCTCTGGCAATTTCCTCCGGGTCAAATCCCGGCTTCTCCGGCAGGGCCTCTTCCATGGCCCTTGTCCAGTCGTTTCCTTTCATCCTGCCGCCTCCTTACAGGAAGTCCGCCAGGTCCAGGATCTTCCCACCGGCCGCTTTCCCCGGTGCCGCGGCTTTCCTGCCCCGCTCCGGCAGACCGTAGAACGCCCGGATGAGCTCCTCGGCCCGGGCCGGGGAAACATAGGCGAAATTCCCCCTTCGGACCCTGTCCGCCTCGGCCTTGATCTTTTTCTCGCAGTCGGCCAGGCCCATCCCGGGCCCCTCCAGGTCCTTCAGCACCGTCCCGGCCAGCTCCGGCTCGGCCCACAGCAGCTCCTTCAACTGCTCACCCACCACCCATGGGGCGGTCCCCTCTATGCCCTTCTGCTGACCCTCGATCAGCTCGACGCACTTTTCCAGAGTGTTCACACAATCCTCCTATTGATTTTTCCGGCCCTGTTTGGTACAATGACCTCACAGGATTTGTTTGACTCACATTTTCCTGGGCCGTCCCGTGGCAGCGGGGCGGCCATTTCGTCGGCAGAAGCTCCACATCCTTCGCTTCCCCGCAATCGGGAAGGCTCATCCGTTCCGCTCTGCCTCCTCTCCCCAGCGAAGGGATTTCCTTCGCTGGGGTTTTTTTGCTCCCGCTCTGCCGGGTATCACACCATCACCAGGACGGTGCCTTCCTTGACCTCCCGCTCCAGGGCCTGGAGGAAGTAGTTCTTGATGTTGTCCTTGGCCTCCATCTTCCAGATCCCACCGTCGGCCTCAAATAGGCCCACTCTGCCGTTTTCGTCCAGCCGCAGGATGAACTCACTCTGGGGCTGAGGGACCTCCCGGAAGGTCCGGAACGGCTGGAGCAGCAGGCGCGGCTTGACGGTCTCAGAGCCCACCAGGGAGACGCCCTGCTTGGCTACCACCGTCTGGCTCACCCCGTTGTCCGTAGTCTGGACGCCCTGGTCGTTGTTGATCCGGGAGATCAGGTTGAGCAGGTAGTCCGTGTCCTCCGTCGGCAGGAAGCGGCTCCGCAGCTCGATAATGGCGTTGTCCTGCTCCCTCCATCCCGGCCTGAACTCCACGTCGTCGCAGACGGCGCAGTACGGGAAGACCCTCTCCTCCAGTTCATCCGGCCGGGTGAACACCCGCACGATTTTGGGGTCCTTGACCTGGATGTAGAGAGGGAGGATTCCGTCGTAGTCCGCCAGCTCCTGCCGGACCATCTGCACGATGGCGTCCAGGCTCCCGAACTGGAGCTCTCCCCTGTACTTCTTCCTCTCTTCGATCAGGTTCAGCGGGTGGTCGCTCCAGGTCTTGCCCCCGATCTCATAGGTCTTGTTGTCCTTCAGGCCAACAAGATACTCAAGTGCTTTCTGAAGCATGGGTATTTCCTCCTTTTAATTCTGATTGACCAGCCGAAGGATCTTCGGCTGTGTCTGTTCTCTGCCGTTCATGTCCAGCTGACCGGGGATCTGCGGCACCATCTCCACCGCTACGACCTCCCCGTTGCCGTCGGTGGTGAGCATCATCGCCGTACTGACCGCCGCCGTGGATACCAGGGTGGACTTGGCCGTTGCCGAGATGCTGATCCGCTTCCGGTCGGCGTCCGGCAGCAGCTCCAGCGTGATGGTGATCTTGCGCTTGGCGTCCGCCTTGGTGTTCAGGTCCAGGATGTTGTCGATGCACTTGCCGACCTCATAATCGACCCGCTCCTGGATCGCCCCCTGGGCCATGGACAGGATGCTGTCCCGGTTAGTTTTTTCCATATGGTTTTCCTCCTTATCTTCTTGGTTTCCGGATGTCCCGGTATTTCGTCTGCGAGACGGTGACGGTGTAGGCCTCCGCCACCCGGCAGCGCTTCCGCTCCTCTTCTGGCAGCTGCTCAAAGTACGCCTTGGCCTCCTCCGCAGTGTTGTAGCGCGTCTGCCCCACATTGATCCACCACGGCTCCTCCTCCGGCGGCATGATGTTCTCCTGTATAACGAACCAGTTCATAGCTCCTCCTTTTTCCCTTCCATGGCCGCCCTCGCCTTCCGGAGGAAAGTGCTCAGCGGCAGGCCGCACAGCTCTGCGGCTTTGGTCCCGGAGATCTCCCTGCGGTCCCATCGTTCCATCACGTCGTTGAAATTGACGGGCACGGGGTTCGCTTTCCGCCCGAAGCGGACGCCCCGGGCCTTGGCCGCGGCGATCCCTTCCTCCTGGCGTTGCCGGATGAACTCCCGCTCTGTCTGGGCCACATAGCTCAGTAACTGCAGGATGATGTCGGAGATAAGCTGGCCGATCAGATCCTTTCCCCGCCGGGTATCCAGCAGGGGCATGTCCAGCACCACGATGTCCACGCCCTTCTCCTTGGTCAGAAAGCGCCACTGCTCTAAGATCTCGTCATAGTTGCGGCCCATCCGGTCGATGCTCTTGATGTAGAGCACGTCCCCGCTTCTCAGCCTGCGCACCATTCTTTTCCACTGCGGTCGCTCAAAGTCCTTGCCGCTCTGCTTGTCCAGGAAGATGTTCTTTCCCTGGATCTCCAGCCTCCGCAGTGCGAGGAGCTGCCGGTCCTCGTTCTGCTCCCTGGTGCTCACCCGGACATAGCCGTAATTCACGTTTGCACCTCCCGCCTCGGTCATAGTTGGCTTTCAGCTTCCGCTTTTGTCTCCATGCGCAGATGGTCGAAGGTCTTACGCCCAGTGCGGCCGCGATCTGATGGTCGCTCATTCCGCGGTCATAGAGTTCCCGGCGTTTTGCCTCCTCGTGTGGTCTCAGCCGTTGGCGCGGCCGGATGATCGAGAGCTCGGCTTTGCTCTCCATGTCGCCCTTGCAGTACAGGGGGCAGGCCTCCGGGTCCAGCAGCCCGGCCTGGACCGCTTCCCAGGCGCTCATTCCGGCGCCCGCAGAGATGACCCGGAGTCTGGTCTGGCCTGTTACCCCAAAATAATCACAGCGCGGGCCGCCCCCTTGGCTTATTTCTTTGCGCATCCTGTATACACAGTCTTTGTGTCCGCATTTGTTCACGTCTTGGCTTCCCTCTCCTCCGGCACTTCCGCCAGGTCCCCCGGCCGCAGGCTGGGGAAGAGCCCCACCTTGACCGCCGCCAGGTGATCCTCGTGCCCGGCGTCCCAGACCGTGCCCTTCCGCTCCGGCCTGGCGGACCATACGTCCACCCACTCATCGGTGCAGTCGCTGTTGTCCCGGCTCACCCACCGGGCTCCCAGCGCCCTACAGATCGCCAGCTCCGCCGGCGTCAGGTTTACGGCGCGGTTGATAAGTTCCGGGGTGTTGATGATGCGGGCCAATACGGCCGCTGGAACAAGCCCATTGCCGTTATTAATGATGAACCCGTCCTCGTCGATCCAACACTCCCCGATAATGTCGAACCCGTCAATGGCGAACTTCTGCCTCACCTCCACACCCAGGATCTCCGCCAGGCGGGGCTTATCTTTCATCTCCATACCGCCCTCCTTTCATCGATCCGGCGGATACCTTCCGCCACGGGCTGTACTGCCTCCGGCCGGTCGCTGCCGGCGCGGAGCAGCTCCAGAACGTCATTCAGGTTGATCAGAGCCTTGTTCCCGGCCCAGGTCACCTTTAACAGCCCGTCTTTCACCAGCTTCCGGACAAAATGCTCTGTGACCTCGCTCTCCGGGTCCAGGGCCTTGAGCTCAGCCACGATCTTCGGCGCGGTCCGCATACGCGGGATAGCATCATTCGGCATATTTTGTCGCCTTCTTTCTCAGTTATAGGTTTGTGTTGCCCTCCCGCTCCTGTCCGTAGTAAAATAGTGTGTGGAAGGGGGTGCCATTTTGAAAGATATAATTCCTGGCATCATTTCATTTGCCGGAGTATTTATCTCGTCTCTCGTAGCCTGGTTTGTTTCTCGGTCAACAGCAAACAAGGAACTTGAAAAACTGCGTCTCACGTGGAAACGGGAAGATATCGTCTCTTCGGATGATGAATTTGCGGAGCTGGCCTCGGCAGTCGCCCGATTCCTTCGGTCTGATACTCCGCACAATTTTACAGACGCTTCGGCCAAGTCGGCCGCTCTCCGCGCTAAAGAGTCCGGCAGCTTGGGGGCTTGTCTGGATCGCCTCTATATCTCCATCAGCGACCGTAATAAGCAGGAGATTGAGCGGGCTCTAACCGCAGTAATCGAAGAGAAGCGACAGGCAAAGTGCAAGGCTGAGGCATCCTGCCCCGACAGCCCAGACTGACACCGTTTTCTTTGCCGTCTTGCGGTCCTGGAAGTATATGGCCTCCAGGACCGCTTTTGGTATACACAATAGAGAGATCAAAGCTAAGGCTATAAGAACTTCCTCCATCCTCTCACACCCCTTTCATTGTTTGGAAACTCAAGGCTCTGATACCGAAACACACTGCCAGTCATCCGCCATCAGGTCCTCCGCCTGCGGCTCCCACCGCGGGCAGGGGGCTTGCCCTTTTGCGCCGATGATGCAGCATTCGCCGCTATTGGTTGGCTTTATCCAGATCCCCAAGCCTTCCCAGATGCCTCTTGTTATTTCACACCCTAATCTCAAGGCGGCCCTTGTTGCCTCCTGAATGTTCACGGTCTCACACTCCTTCCCCGTATCCCAGAATGATATGGGGTGAGCGGTAGGTGGAGCTACCGCTCACTTCAATGTTTGCCAGTCAGCAAGCTGCTTTGCTTTTGACAGAACGTCCTTTACTTGCCATATCGGGAGGCTCTTCGTCTTGAGCAGGTCTATGATCTCCTGAGCGATCTCATCCTCCTCAGTCTTCGTGACATACGGCAGCGGATTGTCCTTCATCCTCTCACACTCCTTTCTTTGTCACGAAACGTGGCATTAACTCGCAAAAAAAAGCTCTCCAACGGTGACCCCGTAATACTCCGCAATTTTCTTTTTTAGTTCATCACGGGGTATTCGGGCTCCCAGTTCATACATTGTCACCGCAGAGACGCTTATTCCCAGGTCGTAGGCCACGCGCTCACGGCTTTTTTCTCCGCGGAGCCCTATAAGCTTCTTTCCGATCAGTTCACTGTCCATGCTACATCTCCTCTCTGTATGTCACGTTTCGTGACTATATGGGCATTATACCACAAGGCCGCGATTTGTCAACACATTTTGTGACATTTTTTCCTTGACTTTATCACGATTCGTGATACTATCTTAGTAGCAGCAGGAAGGACGGTGCTTTAATGAAGATTTACGCTGAAAGGATCAGAAAGTTACGAGTGGGGCGAGGTTATTCTCAAGATCAGCTTGCCTCAATGCTCAAAGTTTCCAGAAGTGCTATCAGTATGTATGAAACCGGGCAGCGTGAACCAGATTTCGAAACTTGTGAGGCTATTGCTGATATTTTTAATGTGGACATGGACTACTTGATAGGGCGCTCTGATGTGGAAAAAAGGGCCTCTGTTATCCCTCCTTCATATCCAGATACCATTCTCCCTATGCCGCAGATGCGGAAAATCCCTCTCATCGGGACCATTGCCTGCGGAGAGCCGATCCTGGCCCAGGAGAACATTGACGGGGAAGTGGATCTCCCGGATCACATCCATGCGGACTTTGCCCTCCACTGCAAGGGGGACAGCATGATCAACGCCCGGATCTTTGATGGCGACATTGTTTACATCCGCCAGCAGGACGACGTAGACAACGGCCAGATCGCCGCCGTCCTGATCGGAGACGAGGCTACCCTGAAGCGGGTATATAAGTACCCCGGCCGTCTGGAGCTCCGCCCGGAGAACCCCACCTTTCCCGTGCTGCAATATGAGGGGGATCAGCTGGCCGAGATCCGCATTATTGGAAAAGCAGTCGCTTTCACAAGCGCTGTAAGATGACAGCTATACATAGAGAAAATCTATAGGGGGTAATAACCATGAAGCATCAGAAATTATATAGAGTTTTTATACTGGCTGTTGGCATCTTGCTTATCGTCATGAGCATGCTGTTACTCATTGTATCGCCGATCGCAGGCGTATTAGGCATTGTGTTTGGCATACTCATAATCATTATTGGGCGTAAATCAGGGAAGTACTCACCTGTTGAGCAAAGCTCTCCCGCTCTTACCCATGAGGAACTTGTTAAGAAATATCCCCCCCAAGATCATTCTGCGGAAGCTGATGAGGAAGAAACTGATTTGGAGATTGGCGAAAGGCATCGCATTGCTGGAACGTCATATCGGCGGGAAGGGATTGAATCCCTTGGCAAGCCGAACGAGGAATTTTCTTATACTAAAAGAGAATTGATTGACCTGGGGCTGACGGATGAGCGTATTTATGAATTGACCTTTTCACCGCAGGATGTGCAACTCATAGAAGAGCCTGATAATCCGCACGACCCTAATGCTATTAAAGTTGTCATCGATGGGGTACATGTCGGCTACATCAAGAGCGGAAGCACCGCACATGTAAAAAAGTTGATGAATAACAGGAAGATTCAAAAAATTGCTGCCAAAATCGGCGGCGGCAAATTTAAACTCGTTGAGAGTGAGTACGACGACGAAAAAGACAGGGAAATCTACACGCTTACAACTGACGAAGTAAACTATTCCGTGTCTATCTGGATTGTGACATAACAAAAACCGCCCCCGGTGCTGGCACACCGGAGGCGGCATAGACGCATGAAGTCACCCCAACGATCAAATCAAGGCACCTTTATGCCCGTTTAGTATATCATACGGGGGCCATCGGTGCAAGAAGAAAAGGAGGAAAAATGGCGACTGTAGAAAAGCGCGGCAAAGGGTATCGGATCACCGTGGCCGACGGCGTGGACATGGACGGGAAGCAGATCCGCCGCCGCATGGTCTGGACCCCGGACAGGAAGCTGACGGCCCGGCAGCTTGAGAAGGAGCTGAACCGCCAGGTCGTGCAGTTTGAGGAGCAGGTCAGGAACGGTCAGGTCTCGGACGGCTCGATCCGCTTCGCGGACTTCGCCGCCCGGTATATGGAGGAGTACGCCCCCCATAATTTAAAGCCCACCACTCAGGCAAACTATAAGAGGAACCTGGTCCGGATCAATAAGGCCATCGGCCATATCCGCCTGAAGGACCTGACCGCTCTCCACCTTCAGGCCTTTATAAAAAACCTTCAGGAGGAGGGCGTCCGGCAGCATACCACCGCCACAGCCAACGCCGCCCTCGGCGAATGGATGAAGGCGAACAAGACCACGCAGAGCGCCCTGGCCAAAGAGGCGGGCCTTGCTCATCAGACGGTGTCGGCCGCTCTCGGCGGCGCCCCTGTCGCCCTGTCCTCGGCGGAGAAGATCGCCGCCGCTGCCGGCGTCGAGCTGAAGGTCCTGTTTACCGTCAGAAAGGACACCGCGCCCCTGGCCCCGGCCACGGTCCACTCCTACTACCGGACCCTCTCCTCCATCCTGGAGAGGGCCGTCAAATGGCGGTTCATCCCCTCCAACCCGGCGGACAAGGTGGAGCTCCCTTCGCTGGCCGGGCACAAGGCCCGGTATCTGGACGAGCCCGACGCTAAACGGCTTCTTCAGTTGCTCCAGGATGAGCCCATCAAGTGGCGGGCCCCGATCATCTTCGATCTGCTCTCCGGCCTGCGCCGGGCGGAGCTGCTGGGCCTCCGCTGGCAGGACGTGGACCTGGACGATCAGGTGATCCGTATCTTCCAGACCTCCAACTATGTCTCCGGCTTCGGTACCTACGTCGGCACGCCCAAGACGGAAGACTCCGCCCGCTATCTGAAGATTTCCCGGACGGCGGTCCTCCTCCTGTTGGAGTATCAGGCCTGGCAGGATGAGCTGCGTAAGAAAGTCGGAGACGCCTGGGAGGGGGACCCGGAGGACGACCGGGTCTTCACCAACGAGCTGGGCCGGCCCCTGTTCCCGACCTCCATCACCCAATGGATGGGGAAGTTCATCAAGCGGACCGGGCTGCCGTCCAGCAGTATCCATTCGCTGCGGCACACGTACGCGAGCCTGCTGATTGCCGACCACACCCCTCTGGTGGTCGTTGCCGGCAACCTGGGCCACGCCCAGGTCAGCACCACCAGCAACATCTATTCCCACGTCATAGCTTCCGCAGAGGCCCGGGCCGCGGAGGTGATGGATCGGTTTCAGAACGACATTCACCCCAAAATCACCCCAAAACCCAAAAAAGAGGAAGTTTCATAGAAAAAGCAAAAGCCCGAAATTCTTGAGATTTCGGGCTTTTTTTGGAGCTGCTGGGCAGATTCGAACTGCCGACCTCATCCTTACCAAGGATGCGCTCTACCTACTGAGCTACAGCAGCAAATGATATGCCCCTAAGAAAGGGGCATATGTGGCGACCGAGAAGGGACTTGAACCCTCGACCTCCGGCGTGACAGGCCGGCGTTCTAACCGACTGAACTACTCGGCCACGGCTTAGCTACTATACCAAAAAGCGCGGCTTTTGTCAATACTTTTTTCAAGCTCCGCCGCATTTTTGCTGCCGGCATGCGAAAAAACTTGACAGCCCTACAATGTGATGCTATCATAATTACATTACACTGTAGGGCAGGTGTTTGCTTTGAAGAAAACCAAACTGACCCCCGGCGAGTGGGCGGTCTATGAATGTCTCTGGGAAGAATCTCCGCTGACGCTGGCCCAGCTGCGCCGGCGCTGCTCTCAGCGGACGGGGCTGGCTCTGTCCACCACGGAGACCACCGTTACCCGCATGGAGAAGAAGGGCCTGTTCCGGGTGGAGCAGGGAGCCCGGGCCAAGCAGTATTACCCGCTGCTGGAGCGGAGCGAGGCCGTGCTGGAGGAGACCCGCTCCTTCCTGGACCGGGTCTTCCGGGGCAGTCCTCTGTCTCTGATGAACGCCATGGTGGACGCGGGCGAGCTCAGCGACGGTGAGCTGGAGGAGCTGCTGGGGTTATTGGAGGGCGAGCGGGAGAAGCGGCATGGCTGACTGGGTCCTCTCCTCCTGTGCCCTGCTTTTGCTGACGCTGCTCCTGCGGGCGCTGTTGAAGAGCCGTCTGGACCCCCGGCTGCGCTACGCCCTGTGGCTGCTGGCGCTGCTGCGGCTGCTGTGTCCCCTGCCCCTGTTCCACAGCGCGCTGAGCCTGCCGGGGCTGGCGGAGCTGGCGGTGCAGAGCAGGGCGGCTCTGCCTCCGGTGGAGAGTATCGAAGCAGAAGCGCCCGCAGGCGAGGCCCTTCCGGCTTTGCCGGAGGCGGCGGAGAGTGCTCACAAAACGGCCCTAACCGAGGGGAGCTTCCCTTGGCGGGCGGTGCTCTGGAGCCTCTACCTCAGCGGCGCTGCCGGGCTGCTGCTGGCCGCGCTGATCGCCAACCGGCGGCTGGGGCGGCGGCTGCGGCAAGATGCCCGGCCCCTGCCGGGCCAATGGACCGTGCCGCCCAGGCAAATCTACATCAGCCCCTGCCCCGCCGCGCCCTGCCTCTTCGGCCTGTGCCGCCCGGCGATCTACGTGCCGGAGGCGGTGGCGGTGGACGACCGGGCCCTGGGCCACGTGCTGGCCCATGAGCGGGCCCACTACCGGCACTGGGACCCCCTCTGGGCCCTGCTGCGGCTGCTGGCCTTGGCGCTGCACTGGTATAACCCGCTGGTCTGGTGGGCCTGCTTCCTGTCCCGGCAGGACGCGGAGGCCGCGGCGGACGCCGCGGCTATCGGAGCCTTAGGGGAGAAGGAGCGGCTGGACTACGGCCGGACCCTGCTGGCTCTGGTGGCCGGGCCCGCCGGTCTCCGGAGCGCCCTGGACCTGGGGACCAGTATGTCTGCCTCCCGGCGCAGTCTCCGGGACCGGGTCCGGCTCATCGCCCGCCGCCCCAAAACGGCGCTGCCAGCCCTGCTGCTGGTGCTGCTGTGCGGGGCTCTGGCCCTCCGGCTGGGCTATGCCGGGCCCGTGGAAGAGAAAGCGGCCCCCGTGCCCGCCCCGGTCTCCACCTCGCCTATCGCTGCTCCGTCCGCCGCTCCGGCGGCAGACAGCGGCGCTGTCCCAGCGCAAAAGCCTCTGCCCAGCCTGTACTACGGCGGGAAGCTGTACTTTTTGAGCTACACGGACAGCGTGCTCTCCGGCCCGCTGTGCTCTGCCCGGGAGGACTTCGGCCTGCTGACGGCCCCCGCCGGGGCGGAACCCCGTGCGGACCTGGAGGTGAGCGACTCCCGGCTGGCGGGCCTGACCCTCCGGCGCTACAGCAGCGCGGCCCTGCCCCACGGTCTCTGCGTGGAGCTGGACGGGGAGCTGCTGGTCTTCGCGGCCTATGAGGACATGGATGAGCATGAGCGCCGGCGGGCGGACATTCTCTCGGACGAGGAGAACTTCACCGGCTGGCTCCGGCAGGACATGGAGGACTGGGACAGCGCCCTCAGCGAGGAGGACTACGCCGCCGCCTATGAGCTGCCCCTGGTCTCTCTGCCGGAGGGCTCCGGCTTTCAGAGCCTGGGCACGGTCTGGCCGCGGCAGGACCCGGGCGGCACGGGAGCGATTTTCCTCTGCCGGGTCTTTTATAACTACAGCCTGGGCACCGCCGTCTATGTCTATCAGGACGAGCTCCGCCCGAACGGCTTTGAAAATTTCTATGCCTCCCGCACCAACGAGTCAGGCCAGGCCTTTTCCGAGACGCACCCCTGGGCCTGGTTCAGCGCCGGCTATACCCCCGTCACCGAGTCCGGCTCGGTGCGGCTGCTGCTGTTTTCCGCCCTCCCCCTGGACGAAGACTTCTGCTTCCGGCTCCTGACGGGAGCTAAGTAAAAAAGAGCCGGGTGCTGGACCCTGCTCAGGTTCAACTCCAGGCTCTTTAGTTCGTAAAAACAGCCTCGCAGAGTTTCGCGCCCTCGTCCTCGCAAGCTTCATTCACTCGCTTCCGTCTGAAAGCCGAAAGCTCGTTCACGCCGCTGCTCGTCCTCTTCAAACCAAAGCAAATGCTTTGGTTTGATAAGGAAGAAGAACGCTGCCCGCCGACCTGGTGGCACTTGGGCCGCCAGGTGGCTTAGCAGCGTTCTTCTGACGTAGTGGGCTGCAGCCCTTTTGCTCAAAAAGGCTCTGCCTTTTTGAGCAGTTATTAGTTATTTCTCGCCGCGCTCGCGCAGGGCGTCCTTGCGGGAGATGTTCCAGCGGCCCTTCTCGTCGATGCCGATGAACTTGACCCAGGTCTTGTCGCCCACGTTCAGCACGTCCTCCACCTTCTCGGTGCGCTTGAACTCCAGGTCCTTGATGTGGCACATGGCGTCCTTGCCGGGGGCCAGCTCCACGAAAGCGCCCAGGTTGGAGATGACGCGCTTGACTTCGCCGTAGTACAGCGCGCCCACCTCGGGCTCGAAGACGATGTCCTCGATGGTCTTGCGGGCGGCCCGGCAGGCCTCGATGTCGGAGGAGGCGATGAAGATGGAGCCGTCGTCGTTGATGTCGATCTTGCAGCCGGTGTCGGCGGTGATCTTCTGGATGACCTTGCCGCCGGAGCCGATGACCTCGCGGATCTTGTCCGGGTCGATGGTCATCTTGATCATCTTGGGGGCGGTGGGGGCCAGCTCATGGCGGGGCTCGCTGATGACGGGCAGCATGATCTCGTCCAGGATCTGCAGCCGGGCCTCGTGGGTCATCTCAAAGGCCTTCTTGACGATCTCATGCTTCAGGCCGTCGTTCTTCAGGTCCATCTGGATGGCGGTGATGCCCTTCTTGGTGCCGGCCACCTTGAAGTCCATCTCGCCGTGGAAGTCCTCCACGCCCTGGATGTCGATAAAGGTGGTGAAGTTGTCCCCGTCCTGGATCAGGCCGCAGGAGATGCCGGCCACAGGGGCCTTGATGGGCACGCCCGCGTCCATGAGGGCCAGGGTGGTGCCGCAGATGGAGCCCTGGGAGGTGGAGCCGTTGGAGGAGAGCACCTCGGAGACTACGCGGATGGCGTAGGGGAAGTCCTCCACCTCGGGGATGACGCACTGGAGCGCCTTCTCCACCAGAGCGCCGTGGCCCTGCTCCCGGCGGCTGGCGCTGCGGGCGGCCCGGGCGTCACCGGTGGAGTAGGGGGGCATGTTGTAGTGGTGCATGAAGCGCTTCTCTTCCTCTTCCCAGATGGTGTCCAGCTTCTGGGCCTCGCTGAGGGTGGCCAGGGTGGCGATGGAGAGCACCTGGGTCTGGCCGCGGGTGAAAAGGCCGGAGCCGTGGACCTGAGGAATGACGCCCACCTCGGCGGCAAGGGGCCGGATCTCGTCCATGCGGCGGCCGTCCACGCGCTTGCCGGCCAGCAGCCACTTCTTGACGACCTTCTTCTGGAGCTTGTAGAGGATCTCGTCCATGTACTGCATCATGTCCGGATGCTCCTCGCCGTACTTCTCCTGGACCATGGTCACCCAGTCGTTGACCCGGGCCTCGCGGATGTTCTTGTCGTCGGTGTCCATGCAGTACTCCATGGACTCGAACTCGTTGTTCACCAGCAGCTCGAAGAGCTCCTCGTCAAAGGCGGCGTGCTCGTACTCGAACTTGGGCTTGCCCACCTCGGCGACCATCTTATCGATCAGGTCCAGCACGGGCTGCAGATGCTCGTGGGCCTGGACGATGCCCTCGTACATCACCTCGTCGGGGACCTGGTCGGCCTCGGACTCGATCATGACGATCTTCTTGTGGGTGGCGGCGATGGTGGTGGTCATGCGGTTGGTCTCCCGCTGGGCCTTGGTGGGGTTGAAGAGGTACTTCTCCCCGTCCCAGCCCAGGACGATGCCGGCGATGGGCCCGTTGAAGGGCACATCGGAAATGGAGACGGCGGCGGAGGCGCCGATCATGGCGGTGATCTCCGGGGAGCAGTCCCGGTCCACGGACAGGACCTCGCAGGCGATGATGACATCGTTGCGCAGGTCGGAGGGGAACAGGGGGCGCATGGGGCGGTCGATGAGCCGGCTGGCCAGAACGGCGGGCAGGCTGGGGCGGCCCTCACGGCGCATGAAGCTGCCGGGGATGCGGCCCACCGCGTAGAGCTTCTCGTTGAAGTCCACGGACAGGGGGAAATAGTCGATGCCGTCCTTGGGGCGGGCGGAGGCGGTGCAGGTTACCAGAACGGTGGTCTCGCCGTAGCGGACCAGAACGGCGGAGTTGCACAGCTCGGCCAGCTTGCCCACCTCCATGCTCAGGGGACGGCCCTCGTACATCATTTCATACTTCCGGTAGTTGGGGAATTGCTTGTTGGTGATGATCATGGTCTTTCTCCTCAATATACTTAATATTACTTGCTTCCTTATTAAACCGCCGCCGGGCCGTAGCGCAGCAGCCGGTAGACCGAGCGCAGCAGCCGGTAGCTGCTGAGCTGGGCCAGATCTCTGAACACCCGGTGGCTCATAAAGGCCTCAAAGCTCTGGAGCGCGCCGCGCTTCAGGGGGGAGGGGTTGGAGATACGCGCCGTGTCGGTATAGCGCCCATCGGCGCTGCTGAGGGTCACGGTGCAGCTCTTGCCCCGGGGGCAGCTCACCAGGACCTGTCCATCCCGGAGCTCCGCCTGGCAGCCTTCACCCTCGCAGCTCAGCCGGAGCTGGGAGAGCTCCTCCTGGGCAGCGCCGGAGGCGTAGACCGTAAAGGCCTCCTGACCGCCGGGGTCTATGTAGTAGTCATAGACGAAGTCCCCTGTCAGGTTCTGGAGCTTGAGAAAATCCAGGCCGCTCGCCTGTTGGCCCTTGCAGACCTCCAGCTCGGTCAGCCCGGCCCCCTCGCCCTCCGTCTCCAGCAGGCGGAGCTCCAGGCGCGTCACGCCCTCCGCCTCCAGGGGGAAGACGCTGGCCGCGCCGTTTGGCTTCAGCGGCCCCAGCTCTACGGGCTCTCCCCCGTCCAGGCTCACCGAGACGCGGAGCACATTGTCCGTCAGAGAGGGGTTATCGTACAGCCTCAGCTCCGTCAGGTCCGCCGCCTGGGGGAAGATCAGCTCCGCGCGCCGCTCGGTATCGCCGGACTCCGGGACCCAGGTCCCGTCCCAGGGGGCGGCGGCGCTGATGTCCGCCGTGTCCAGGAGCTTAAAGTCGTTGAGCAGGGAGGCGTCCCCGGAGCTCGTCCGGACCTGCGCCCCATAACTCAGAGAGTTGGTATCCCGCAGCCAGAAGACCTTGTCTCCGTTGATGATCCTCTCCGCCCGGTCCACCGCGCCCTGGGAGCCGTGACAGCGCAGCTGCCAATAGGTGGAGCTGCCGAAGACCGACCGGGCCAGGCTCTCCTCGCTCACCGGCAGCCGGACCCGCCCCTCCCACTCATAGACGGGAATGGGTCCGAAGGGCTGACCGCCGAAGGGGTTCTGGATCGAGAGGATGTTCGGGCTGTAAAAGTCCTCCGGGGCGTAATAGGCAGTGGCGTAGCTGAGGCTCTCCAGCAGCACCGGCCGGTAGTCCGGCTCGGTCCGCAGGATCCCGGCAAGGACCTCCTCGGTAAACAGGCAGACCGCCGAGTGGTCCGCATGGGTCTCGTAGCCGGTGCACAGGATCAGATCCGGCCGGGTCTCCAGAATCAGGTCCCGCAGGTCCTCGCAGAAGTGCCGGCGCGTGTAAAGGTTTCCCTCGTTGTAGGCCGGGTGCTCCGGCAGGCCGTAGGTCTCTCCATAGCCCGCGGCGGAGATAAAGGGCTCGTCCATGGGCATGGTGTACAGATGCTGCCCCTGGGCATTTTTCCCGTCCCCGTAACCCAGGAAGATCACGTCCTCCTCCCGGACACCCATCTCCGACGCCGCGGCCAGGGCCTCCCGCAGCCGGCGCTCGCCGGTGGTATCGTAGTCTCCGTTGGTGGCGAAGGCCAGGCGCACCCGGCTGCCGCAGCGCAAAAACTCCTCCACGAGGCCGCCGGCGACGTTCAACTCGTCGTCCTCATGGGGGGCGACGACCAGCACCGTTTTTTCTCCGAAGAGAGCGGCCTTGCCCTCATCCCCGCCGGCATAGCCGGATCCGCGGGCGAAGAGGACCAGCGTCCCGGCGCAGAGAGCCACGACGGCCAGACCGGCGCCTGCGGCCGCCGCGAAGAGGCGGCCCAGGGTCCTCGCCCGGGCCCGCCCGAAAAAGGCCAGCGCGGCGGCGGCCAGGAAGACGGCCAGCAGGAGCGGCAACGGCGGGTACTTCTGCATGACCAGGCCCGCCAGGTCGGCCAGAACGGCCGCTTCGGCGCCCAGCAGCAGGCTGAAGAGCGCTTTTTTTATCCGTTCTCCCCTTCTCATGACCGCCTCCGTCCGGTTTTTTTCAGGAAAAAAGCAGGGGGACAGTATTCACTTGTCCCCCTGCAAAAAACCTTCATACCCTTCAGAAAGGCCGGGGCGCAAGCGTTTTTACTTGCGGATGCCCAGCTTCGCGATGATGGCGCGGTAACGCTCGATGTCCTTCTTGGCCAGATAGTCCAGCAGGCGGCGGCGCTTGCCGACCATCTTGTACATGCCCAGACGGCTGTGCCCGTCGTTGGGATGCTGCTTGAGATGCTCGGTCAGCTCGCGGATGCGCTGGGTGAGGATGGCGATCTGGACCTCCGGAGAGCCGGTGTCGCCCTCGTGGGTGGCGTTCTCGCTGATAACTTTGGTCTTGACTTCTTTGGTGATCATGTTCAGGATACCCCTTTCTTCAACATTCTATACCCTGCGTCCAAGCTGCGGGCGGAAAGGACACCGCGACGGCGGCATGACCCCGGAGCTGAGAGCGCGGGCGCGTTCTTTGGTATGGTATCATTGAATAGGAGGAAAGTCAAGAAAAAATTATGAGATTCCGGTATTTTTCACCAGAGCCTCCGCTGTCAGACGCGATCCCAGGCGAAATCCCGCGATAAAGCGCTCTTTTTCACTGAGTCCATGGTATTGGGTATAGGCCTCCATGAAGGTCTCGAACCGGGCCCGCTGCTCGGCGCTCAGCCCCGCCGTCAGGGCCTCCTCCCGCTCCCGCAGACGCCGGAGCTGTTCCCGGCTCTCCCCATCCCAGACCGAGGACCGCTCCGCCGGGTGCAGCCCGCCCTCCCACAGCTCCTCTAACACGCTCATATTTGGGCCCTCCTTGCCGTACAGAACTTTGCTCACGATTATACCCCGTATTCGGGGAATTGTCAACCTGCGGGGCTCATCCTATGATGGATTAATAAAAGTAAGCCTGGAGGGGATAAGCATGATCGTATTTGACCGGTTATGGGATATGATGCGCCAGTGCGGGATATCGCAGTACAAGCTGATAAAAGATTACGGCGTCAGCCGCGGACAGTTAGACCGTTTAAAGAAGAACGAAAACGTCAGCACCTATACTTTAAACCGCTTGTGCGGGATATTAAACTGCAAATTGGAGGATATCGCCGAGTACAGGGAAGAGTAACGGGCGTTTTGTTAAGTAGGATGATATTGCTGCACAATAGATTTAATGCCGCACCCTATGCCTCCTTGTGTAGGGGGGTGAGGACTGGCACTTATTTCACAGATACATCCTCTTTTGGGGAAAAGACCTTGACAGGCAAGCCCGCCAGGGTCTATAATAAGCACATAAAGGGATGCTGCGACAAGCGGTTAGCCCAAGTTAGTGTACAGTCTTAATGAACCGTCACCGGCCAGGGTGGCGGTTCGTCCTTTTCACAGTCAGCGTTATGGTATATCCGCAGATATGTAACGTCAATGTGATAGGCATATGCCTCACGTCGTCG
This sequence comes from uncultured Oscillospiraceae bacterium, assembly GCA_947626785.1. GTDB lineage: Bacteria > Bacillota > Clostridia > Oscillospirales > Oscillospiraceae > Limivicinus. The sequence goes on along the minus strand of CANQTO010000021.1, from coordinate 1,960 downwards.
GCAGAAGTTCCACGCATTCGCTTCCCCATAAACGGGAAAGCTCATTTGCTCCACTCTGCCTCCTCTTCAAACCGAAACAAGCGTTTCGGTTTGAGAAGGAAAAACAAGGCTGTCCGCCGATTTTGCGGTGCCTGTACCGCAAAATGGCTTTACAGCCTTGTTTTGACGCAACCGCCTGCCGTTGTGCAGCATCCCAGTGCATAAAAGCACCAAAGTCAGAATAGCATAATAGATAGCTGAAATCAAGTGTTAATCTGTTTATACCTATACAAAACCAAAGGGACCGCGAAATCGTCGTTTCACGGTCCCTTGTCTTTTTATGCCCGGCCGCGCATAACGGCCTTCATCCGCTGGCTGTGGTCCAGGATGCTCTTGCGCAGGCGCAGGCTCTTGGGCGTGACCTCCAGCAGCTCGTCGTCGGCCAAAAACTCCAGGCACTGCTCCAGGCTCATCTGCTTGGGCGGGACCAGGCGCAGGGCCTCGTCGGAGCCGGAGGCCCGGGTGTTGGTCAGGTGCTTGGTGCGGCAGACGTTCACGGGCACGTCGTCAGACTTGTTGCACACGCCCACCACCATGCCGGCGTAGACCTTGGTGCCGGGGCTGATGAACATGGCGCCCCGCTCCTGGGCGTTCCAGATGCCGTAGGCCACCGCCTCCCCCGTCTCGAAGGAGATCAGGGAGCCGGTGCTGCGGCGGGCGATCTCGCCCTTGTAGGGCTCATAGCGCTCAAAGACGGAGGCCAGGATGCCCTCCCCCTTGGTGTCGGTCAGAAACTCGCTCCGGTAGCCGAAGAGGCCCCGGGAGGGGACCAGATACTCCAGCTTCATCCGGTTGCCCTGGGGCGTCATCTCCAGAAACTCCCCCTTGCGGGCGCCCAGCTTCTCCATGACGGAGCCCATATAGTCCTGGGGCACGTCCACCACCACCCGCTCCACGGGTTCGCACCTCTTCCCGTCGATCTCCTGGAAGAGCACCCGGGGCGGCGTCACCTGGAACTCGTAGCCCTCCCGGCGCATGGTCTCGATAAGGATGGACAGGCTCATCTCGCCCCGGCCGGCCACGTTGAAGCTGTCGGTGCTGTTGGGCACGTCGCTGACCTTCAGGGACACGTCCTTCAGGGTCTCCCGCATGAGCCGCTCCCGGATCTGACGGGAGGTGACGAATTTGCCCTCCTGGCCGGCGTAGGGGCTGTCGTTGACAGTGAAGGTCATGGCCATGGTGGGCGCGCCGATCTTCACGAAGGGCAGCGGCTCCGCCGCGCCCCGCTCGCAGATGGTGTCCCCGATGGTCACCTCGCCGATGCCGCTCATGGCGATGATGTTGCCCGCGCCGGCCTCGGTGACAGGGATCCGCTCCAGGCCCTGGAACTGATAGAGGGAGACGGCCTTGGCCTTCAGGCTGGGGGCCTCCGGGTCGTGGTAATTGCAGACCTCGATCTCCTGGTTCTGCCGCACGGTGCCCCGCTCGATGCGGCCGATGGCGATGCGGCCCACATACTCGTTGTAGTCGATGCTGCTGACCAGCATCTGGAAGGGGGCCTGGGTGTCCATCTCCGGCTCGGGGATGTACTCCAGGATCGTCTCAAACAGGGGCTTCAGATCGGTGCCCACCACGTCCGGAGAGTAGCTGGCGGTGCCCTGGCGGCCGGAGCAGAAGAGCATGGGGGAGTCCAGCTGTTCGTCGGTGGCGTTCAGGTCCATCAGCAGCTCCAGCACCTCGTCCACCACCTCGTGGACCCGCTGGTCGGGCCGGTCGATCTTGTTGACCACCACGATGACCCGGTGGCCCAGCTCCAGGGCCCGGCTCAGCACGAAGCGGGTCTGGGGCATGGGGCCCTCCGCCGCGTCCACCAGCAGGATGACACCATTGACCATCTTCAGGATCCGCTCCACCTCGCCGCCGAAGTCCGCGTGGCCCGGGGTGTCCACGATGTTGATCTTGGTGTCCCCGTACCAGACGG
>CANQTO010000020.1 GCA_947626785.1 uncultured Oscillospiraceae bacterium | reverse complement strand
TGGCTACACTTCGGATTTTTGCCCGCTGCCCCCGGAGGGGCAGCAAGCAAATCCGGTGAGTACCCACCTGCTTCTTTTGTGGGATTCCCACACCCTTATTAGTTTTCCGTTTCTAAGAACAGGGCACGGATCTTTTACTTGGGGGCGGTAGCCAACAATCTTTTTTCATATTCAGTTGTTATGGGATATGATTGACTCCAACATCTTTTCTCTATTCTCATACTCTCAGATTTTCTTCTTGCTTTCCTCAATCTCGGCGGTCAATTCCTCGCGGCTTTTCTCTCTCGGTTTCGTCATGGCTGGTTGCTCCTTCTGTCTGTCGGCATAAAAAAGGACAGTCAATTATCTCGGCTGCCCCTTGTAGGTATTTATTGTATCTTCTTATGAATGATTAGTTGGAAAATTCGTAATAATGTCTGTTTCATCAACAGAAATGCCGGAATTATCTCCATTCGTCGCAAAGTAAAACATATATCCATATTCCGGATTGCTTCTAAAAAGGGAAAGCTGACTTTCTGTAAAATAGCCGACAACAACAGTGTAGTATCGTTTTTCTCCTTTCCCTTGATAAGTCCAACATTCTGCTGAGCAAAGTTCATATCCCAGTGAAATAAGCCGTTGATACTCCTCAATCCGTTCCTCGTCTGATAGTTCTACAGTTTGCTCCCCATTATTTTTGAATATAGAAAAAGCCAATAGAAAGCTTACATTTTCCCCCTCATATTTCTTACGGGCTTCCCTTACCTCGCTTGTAAATTTTACCTCTCCGGGAGACGGGGTAGCATACATGCCAGACGAATTAGTATGATATTCACTAATTACACGCCTACCATCGTGAGTTGCTGGATTCCAAAAGACAACTCCAACAACCAATATCAGACAAGCTGCCATAGCCCCCCATTTAATCCAGCCGGGTTTCTTTGCTTTCTTTTTGTAGTTAAGAGCTTCATCAACATATTTTGTATCAAGTTCGCTCATTGCGTCAGAAAACTTTTTTGCGTTCATACGAAAACCTCTCTTTCTATCAAGTATTGTTTCATTTTCTCTCGTATACGGGTCAGCCGGACGGAGATGTTTTTCTCCGAAAGCCCCATAAACCCGGCTATGTCCTTGTAGCTATCAGCAAACCAATAGCGGCGCATGAAAATGACGCGGTTTTCGAGGGTCAGCGTGTCCAAAAATTCCTCAATGATGCGGGCTAACTCTCTGGTTTCGATTTCATCTTCCACGGTTTTCTGGTCTGCGATATAGCTTTCGACTTCCTCTAAGGCAATTTTGTAGTGTCCACTTCGTTTGGCTGTTTCCTTTCTCCAATAGATTTTGAGTGAAATGTTCCGAACGATTTTCACAATGTAACTGAGTAGCGGGTTGGGTCTTGCCGGGGGAATGGCGTTCCATGCGCCTAAGTAAGCGTCGTTGACACATTCCTCCGCGTCCTGTCTGTTGTTCACAATGTTATACGCAAGGTTGTGGCAGATTGCTCCGTATTTCATATCCAGCTCCCGTATGCCTTGCTCTGACCGTTCAAAGAACATCTCTATGATTTTTTCATCGTCTATCATCTCACCGCCTCCTTTCCGGCTTCACCTATATACTACGGTTTTTACGGCGAATACTACATCAAATCCAAAATTTTTTCAATAAGATTATACCACACTTCGCTTGAGATTGCTCGCGGCAGCTTTCGCCGCTTCGCTGGCGGCTCTCCGGCGTTTCTCACTGTATGGGGCGGTCAGACGGAAAGAGAAGCGGCCTTTCTCAATGTCAAACTCCATGCAGCCCGTTTCCGGGTCTGCGTCGGTCTGGCAATAGGCACCTGGGCGCTGCTGGATATAGGTGGTGAGCGTAGTGTTTTTTGGTGCGCTTTTTGGATCAAATGCTCCCGTATAAGCCTGTCAAAATCAAACGCCCGTCTCCGATACGGCTGACACTTTCCAGCCGCCGGAAATGGGCGTTTGGTCTTATATTTTGGATTTCTGATTACCGTCACACCGCTGATGTTGTTGTCATGCTTTATGCGGTGTTGTCATTGAACAGGTTGCGGATCGGGGCAAGCTCGTTTTCTCCTTCATCCGTGTCAATGTTATCCGAAACAGCCACCAGCCGTATGTCGTGGTCCGGGAAAAATTCTTCTGTCAGCCGGCCAACTTCGATGTAGTTCCGGCCCAGCCGGGAGAGGTCTTTCACAAACACCGCCGACGCTTTTCCTTTTTCAATCTCCTGTATCATGGAAATAAAGCCAGGGCGTTCCATTGTGACGCCGGATATGCCGTCATCATAGAAGTGGACCAGATTGGTAAAGCCCTTCTCTTTTGCGACCTTGACAAGAAGTTTCTTCTGATTTTGGATACTGTAGCTGTCGCCGTCCAAATTGTCATCGCGGGATAGACGTTCATACAGAAACGCCGTAGTATCGCGTGAAATTTTGCCTTTTGACTGTTTCATAATTCCTCCTTCCTGACAGCCAAAGAAGCAGTATTTACTTTCACGTTATACCACATCCGGCTGGATTTGTCATGGATACGGAAGTCTACTTAGAGAAGGTGTCTGCTCTCATAAGGTTCAGGAGCAGAGCAGCGAGGGTACAGTCGCCCTCCGTCTGGAAAACCGGTTGGACGATAAACGTCCGGCCTTCCACGGAATATGTAGAAGCAGCGTCAAGCGTACTATCGCTGGCGTTGCTCTTTTTTGTCTTTTTCTTAGGTAAAGTCATTTGGTTCAATCAAATCACCTCAGCAGAAGAAAAACAGCCGTGCCGATTGGAAACCTGTTATGGCCCAACGGCACGGCTTTCATATTGTCAGTATTCCCTGCCGTATTTGCTCCGCCCCCCGGCAGGAGGGGATATTGCAGGCCGCCTCTGGAAAAGGCTGTCATAACTCCGCAAACGTCGTTTTGTGGACTTAGGCCGCGTCCAACGTGCGCCGCAGGGTTCCGCCTCAAGTCTGTGGGCGGGCGTGAGCAAGTATCTTTAGCCCCCGCACAGTTATGGCGGCCCGGTGTTCCATGCCGGGTTTAAGGATGCGTAGATCGCTGGATCGTCTGTCTCATGCCACCTCCCCCTGTCAGACCATCGTCTCGGCGGCGCTCCTTATTCGCTCGTATGCGGGTTATGTGCCTGCAATATCACCTATTCAGTTTTGAAAGTACAAAGGAGAGAAATTGCTCTCTCACTAACCGCCGTTTTTAGGGTCTCTGCGTCGGGTTTTTCAGGAGAGAAACTAAAATTTTTTTGGCGGTATTGATACTTTCGGAGATACTGGAATGGACCTTACCCTCCAACCGGGCGATAGTTTCGATACTCAGCCCCTCTGCATAGTGCATCCAGAGCCGGCGAAATTGTTTATCAGTGAGTTGTCCCCTCATATCCGCTACGACAGCGGCAAGATGTTGTGCTTGCTCTAATTCTTCAAACTTTTGCTCAATAATGGCATCCGGTCCATCAAGTATAGCAACCACCTTGGACGCTTCGCACAAGGGCAGAGTATGATTAAGCTGAATGTGATCGCTCTTTTCCTCGGAATGATAGTCCTCATTGGACCATTCCTTCCAGAACAGAAATTCTTCCTCGCTGGAAAAGTCCTCACGGGTCAGCCGGATATGTACGCCCGTAACGCTTTTGCACACAATAGCCTCCGGGTCGCGTTTGTTCAGCGCATAATCACTTTGCGAGTCAAACATAATGACCTCCTAAACATTTCAATTTTTTGAAAGGAAATTGAAATGATCAGGAGGTGCTCTGCTGTGATACCCTTTGTTGGCCCAGGTGTAATGCAGTTCATGTTTCTGGGTGCAGTAGCCCTCTATGCTGCATTGAAATTCACGCTCTCAGCATAGAACGGGCAAAACAATACGAGACACACCTCTTTTCATATAAAAAGTGAAGTAAATTACAGGTAAAGGGTGAAATGCGGTGAATTTTAACAACAGAAACTGTATTGTAAAATAGTCCGGGGGTGAAGTATAATGCCGGACATAGAGAAAATCTTAGGCGACGCAGTAAAGGCCGCCCGGTTGGAGCAGGGGCTTACACAGGACCAAGTAGCAGAAATGACGGGTGTAGATGTAAGGACTGTGATGAATATTGAGAATTACAGAGACAATCCCAAATTCAGCACCTTGTTTCCGCTGGTCCGAAAGCTCAAATTAGATGCCAGAGCCATATTTGAGCCAAACGTGCGGGCAGATAGCCCATCCGTCCGCAAGCTGCGGTTTCTGACTTCAGACTGCACGGAGCAGGAGGCCGCCACGCTGCTGCCAGTTTTGGAAGCCGTTCTTTCTGCAATACGGGACGATCAAAAAGCCACCATAAAATAAAGCCTATATAAAAAGAGCCTGCGCCCTCATTTGAAAGAGGATGCAGGCTCTGCGCTTTATGCGTCCGGCTCGTTGCATAAGACCATTTGAAGATTTACTACCGTAATTCTTGTTTCTTCTCTACATTTTGGACAAAAAAGGGGAAATTTTACAAGGACTGTATCCTCGCACACCTTAATCCGGGTCTTGCCTCCGCATATTGGGCACCGGACCCATAAGGATCGTTTCTGTTGTTCCATTTCTATTCTTCCTTGCTTCATATAGTGCGCTGCGTCATGCGCCTGGCTTGCTATACGGATTGAAAATATAAAAGAAACGCCGAAAACTAACTCATTCGCCTTGGGAGAAGGATATGAAAACTCGCTCTTTTACGGGATACCATGTGAAATCTAAAGTTAGAGTGTCCGCCTCTAAGTGTTCCCAATGACGATCATTAAAAAAACTCCTATGATAATCATAAACGAGGTAAACATCTTCTCTCGCGCCGCTTTTTAGAGTGAACTCCAGAGGGGCCGTAGAGTTTGCCAGTAAATTATCCTGATATATCTCACGAAGGCTGTCGTTGACCATGATCGTCAACGCCCCATTAAAATACATCTCGTAGTTCACGCCGGAACAGGAAAAATAGGAAAGGCCGGGTCCTGTATTGGAAGTGCTGTTTTCGTTGAACATCGACGCTGAAATCAGGCACACTTTTTCCGGCACAGTCTCTGATAAGATGCCCAGCCGCTCACGGAGATCTTGTGCATCCAAATCAAAACGTGTAAGCAGCTCACCGTATGACAGAATTTCTGCGCAGTCCACACATATGGAATACCCGTCTTTTGGTTCATCGTTATAATCCTGGTGGTTCTCGCCAAACTGAACAACTTCACCCATAGTGTGATCGTGTGTTTCAATGCCATATTCAGCGTCCAAAGCGGCCACGATTTGATGATTACGCCACACCGTTATTCCAAGTAAGATGACCGCAAACAGAAATATCAAAAACAACCTGATACTCTTTTTCATGCTGTCGCGTACCCTCTCATACTTCCTTTGATGCGGCCATTTTCAATGGTGTATATCTCGTCTGTAAGGCTGTAAAGATACTCCTTTTCGTGAGATGCCAGAACAATAAGCGCCCCTCTCGCCCGCTCTTGAGAAATGATCTCTGCTACTAACTCCACGCCATCTGTGTCCAGCGCATTGGTGGGCTCGTCTAAAATAATGATGTCCGGCTTTTCAAACACAGCACAGGCAATACCGAGCCGCTGTTTCATGCCCAGGGAGTATTTTTTGTATTTCCGTTTATCCTCCGGGTCAAGCCCCACGCGACTAATTGCGGTTTTGATTTGCGCGTCATCTGCAACACCGCGCAGAGATGCGATCAACTGCAAATTTTCGACGCCTGTATAGCTGGGCAGAAAAGCAGGGTTTTCCAGCAGCACACCAATGGATGGCGGAAAGTCCATATCCTTCCCAAGTGTTTTGCCGTCAATCTGTACTGAACCACTGGTAGGGAGCAGCAGACCCGCTATCAAACGCATGAGCATAGTCTTTCCGGAGCCGTTATACCCTTGCAGCCCATACACATGACCGCTGTTGAAACGGGCGCTGATCCCGTCTATAACAGTTGTGCCATGCAGCGTTTTTGTTATGTTGTCTAAAATAATCTCCATGTTAATCCCCGTTCTGCCGCAACCCCAGTAGCACAAGCAGAAATGAAAAACCCCAACTGCGGCTGAATGGGGATTTTCGGCATGTGCTGCGGTTGCCGCTTTTGCGGCGAGCGGCACGCCGTTTTTATCATATTAGTGTGATTTATCACACTAAATCTCCTTATAGTCCGGCAAAACATTCTGCCTGTGGAAAAATAGTATTCCGATTGCGACAGAGCCAATAAGAACGCCCAGACAAAGGACAAGCCCTATTTTGCCGTTCAAGCCGTTATTTATGAACAAACCGCAACGAGTAAGGTTAGCATAGTTCCCAATCAGTACGGGCGTAGTGGCAAAAGCCGATCCTGCCACAACAGCAACACATAGCAAGAAACTATAAGCCGGCCGGAAAAACAGGCTTAAAAGCATTTCCAACATATCCAAAGCCGCAACTACAAGAAGCGGCAAAAGGTTCACAGCAAAAGCGATCTGCCCAGCGGTAAGTGTCTGCACACGGTCCGTTATCTCGGCCTGTGAGAAAAGGGCCAGGACTGGCTGGGCAGAAACACGCATCGTGATTGGAATTTTGCAGTAAAAGCAATACAGTGTGACCGTCAAGTAAAGTATGAGAAAGTAAATGACTGTGCAGCTGATGTTCCACACACATTTGGCGCTCCACCAACGGACCCGGCTCCCGCTCCGTATCAGGATTTGTTGCCCGACCGTTTTCATATCCTGATAAGGATAGTTCAGGCAGATAAACAGAGGCAGAATTAATATCATCATCCAGAGGATCGGCACATGAAGGCTGCCTGACAGCGTTTGCCGGGAGATTGTTTCCAGGCCCTTAAAACAATACATGAGATAAGTGGCCCAAGTTCCCTCCAAGCCGTAAATGGAAAGTATCTGATGGCATTGACGGCACAAAAAGAGCGCTCCAAACGGAGCAAGGCAAAACGTCCAGTTGTGAAGAATACCGTTTTGAATGTCGTATTTGAGCAGCCTATACCATTTCATCTTTTGTCCCTCGCGCAAAGAATACGACCAGTTCTGCTGCCAGTAGTCCAAGCATGACTGCCCAGACGTACCAAGCGGGATTGTAATTGAATGTAATGCCGTGGAGAAGTTGCAAAGGGCTTGTCTCCAGGCGTCCTGTCTGCCCGGAGGTCGAGGGTATCAGCGTTTCATTCAGAATGGAACTGCCAAACATCAGAATGAAAGAGGAAAGCACTGTCAGGACTGTGTTATGCAAAAAGAGGCTGATAACCAAAGAAAGACAGGCAAGTATGCCTCCCCACATAAATCCGGTGAATATGCGGATAACCACATAGGCGGCAGGGTTAGTCATAAGAAGTGCCGACAGAAAATAGCCGTCGCCAGATATTGAAAGCTGCGGTGTTGTCGGTATGATAGGCAACACCCAGGCGTTTGCAATAAAATTAAGGCACATGGCTACGGAGATAACGATCCCGCCAGAGAGAAAGACGGCGATAAACTTAGCCGAAAGATAATGCACCCTGGTAGTTCTTGTTAAGACGTGATTGACATATCCTGTTGTTTTTTCACTAAGCAGCGACCAGGAAAAGGGTAAGGAGGCCAGAAGCGGGAAAACGGTAAAGAAAATCATCTCCCCGGCTGTACTCTGGCCGCCGTCGATCCAATTTGTAAAAATGCTCAATGTAGCATATCCGGGCATCTTGACAGGGACGCTCAAAAACCATTGTTTGAGCGTGTAATTTTCTACAACATTTATCATGGCAATCAAAACGCCAAACAGAACCGAAAAAGCCAGAGTGCGGCTTTTTATCATCTTTTTACATTCGATGTGCAGTTCTTTTCCCATTGTAATGGCCCCTTATTCAGCCGTTTGTTCCCAGGTCCAGGTCAACAAGCAACAGATTAGGAATGGCTAAATCAAGTGCGCTTGCATTGGTAAGATAAAGGGACCCGTAATCTTCGGCCGCACAGTGGATAACGAATCCGAGTTGAAAATTCTTGCTTTCGCCGGGGCACAGTTCATAATATCCCCGTATATCCTGCTGACTGCACCATAGTTGTCGTACAGTCATATAGGTGGACAGTTCCTTTCCCTTGTCGTTCAATTCCTTTTGGGATAGGTCGCTCAAATTGAAGCGTGACGAGAGAAACATATAATCGCTGTCAAAATCGCCGGAGCTATCACCCGTTGTTTTGGAGGTGGCGTCTATATTTGTGGCGGTGATGTCTACAAGGACAAAAACAAAGCCATCTTTCAACTGCCCGTTCTCCAGGTTCACATAGTCCGGGTATTGGATAGAAGTAAATTTCCCGTTCTCACCGTAATACCACACAAAGTTGTCAGGTCCTTCTATTGAGTAGGGATCAACACCGAGTTCTTTCATGTTGCTTGAGACCTCCGCTCGGTTGACGGTGAAGGTCATTGTTCTCTCTGCGACCTCGCTCGGATCACTGAATACTTCTCCGATAGAGATGGTGTCCACCTGATCCAGTGACTTTGACTTTCCACAGGCTGTGCAGAAGATAAGCAGCACGACGATCATAGCTAAAGAAATTATTTTTCTGTTCATAGATGCTCTCCTTCCTGGGACACTATCCTGGCGTCCTAATAAGTACATCGGTTTATAAATGCAAATCCTGACACGATAATTAAAAATTTATAAGTTTGCCATAAGTTCACCTGTGGCAAACGGTTGACAAAAAAGGGGTGATGCACTTAATATAGCCTCATAGATATTTGAGAAAGGAGGACCTGGGATATGAAAAAAAGTCGGCAGACTGACATCAAGGTATCGCTGACAGCAGAGCAAGCCGCCTTTTTGACCGATCTCTGTCAAGCGCATTATCGCGGTCTTTACACCTATGCCCGGTCGCTCCTTCCTCCGGACGAGGCAGAAGATTTAGTTCAAGACGTTTTCGTTCTGGCTGCGGAGCGAATTGAAAAATTGATGAAAAGTCCCAGCCCGGACGGATGGCTTGCAAAAGCGCTTCGGTTCCTCGTCATAAATTGGTATGAAAGGAAATCCGTGCGAAAGCAACGAGATGTAGAAATATCGGAATTAGAAGCGTATATCCCTGCACCGGATGAACTGGATAATATTGATGTCATGACGTCTGTTCAAGCGGTTTTGTCACCGGAAGAATATAAACTTTACTACCGTGTTTATTACGAGGGAGCATCCATGACGGCTTTGGCTAAAGAGATGAATAAAGCTCCAGCAACGATTTGGAAAAAGATGGAGCGTATACGAAAACATCTGACAAAGGCGTTTTTTCTAGGATAAACAACTATGCCGCAGATCGAAATGTATTTAGTGAGGGTTTAACGATATGTTTCCACACGACAGTCGTGAAAAAACTCCATATGTTCTGAAGGACCTAACGACGGCGGAGCTTAAAGCGCTTATTGACCAGTTCCCCGGTGGGCAGAAACCGGATTATGCTTTTTTGTCTGCATTACTGGACGAATATGCATCTCGTCCGGAGGTCCAGTCAATCGCTAAAGAAGCAGATGCGGCGCAAGCCCGTCTTATGGCGACGCTTGGGCTGAATGAGTATTCGGAAAAACCTGTTGTCCGCAAAAAACATCCCCGGTTAAGTGCTGCGTTGGTAGCAGCGATACTTGTGGTAGCCTTACTCGGTATAACTGCATTTGCCGACAGTTCAGGTTTTATTTCTGCTGCTTCGCATACGATCACAGAAAGTGCGTGGTTTCAGGCGGTATTTGGAAACAACGCGATCAAGGGTACAGAGGCTAACGACTGGCAGGTTCCCTATAAAGAGGACGTACTCAAGCGTCCTGCCATGGAGCGGGTGTCCGTAGACGAGGAATTGGCGGATAAGCTGCTGGGCCCGCAGATGGTAGATATAGATAAGGCGGTAACCATCGGGGGATATACATTTACATTTCAGTCTTTTGTAATGGATGAAAACGGTCTTGGTGTACTCACCTATACGATGGAAAATCATGATGGGTTTCAGGCGCTTCGGATAGACGAGGACTACAAGACGTTCTCCTTTGATTTGGAGGATGGGATCGTTTCTCCCAACATCTATTTTGAATTGATAAGTAGTAACAGCCCGACAAACAATCAGGAGCAAAGCCTTGGAGAAAGGGGAGAAGGTTCAGCTCTGATCGACGACAAGAGCTTTTTGGCAGAGGGTGGCTCGGACACGGAGAAACAAGTGATCGCGTATTTGGGTAGTTTCGATGATCCTGGCAAATATGACACACTTAGGATCAACTGCTCCAGTTTTGAACTACCTCATTCAAGAGAAGAATTGACCTTAGATGTCCCGTTGAGTGATCTTGTCCCTGCTGCTGCTTTTTGTAGCGAAGATGGTTCTATGGTTCAAGTATCCCCGCTGGGTATCCGTGTATCTTCTCCGATTTTTGAAAAACACCACGGTCAGAATATATCCAATCAGGAGCTTGTGATCCACTTTGATGACGGTTCTGAATATGTGGCTGTGAGCGATCAACAGTTTATAGACAATACCACTGTTGGCCTGCTCACTTCGGAGTGGAATGGTAAATATGGTTTTTCCCGGCTGGTAGAGCCGGAAAAGATCACAGCAGTAACTCTATCTGGCTCATATGACGATGGAACAATAATAGATTTGTATTTCACTCCGTAACTCTAAAACAAAATCCACAACTGGCAAGCAGGGCAAGTGTTAATACACTCTTGCATTTTGCTTGTTGAGGGCAACGCCCCCAATCCCCCATAAACAGCGCCGGTGTCGGTGCTGGCTGCGCGTTTCTGCGAAACGCTTATAAAAAAGAAACCCTGTATGAAAAATTCCATACAGGGCAATAGGGTGTGTATCGGTATATACCACGCTGGCAGAGAGGATCAGGGAAAGTCAGACTTGAACAGGAAAGCCGTTGATCTCGGCTTCAGAATCAGCAGGGATCAAGATGTATTTTTTCCCTTCTACCATCTGCGTCTCGATGAGGTAGCTGAACTCCGGGTGAACGCTCACCTTGGCCTCGCCGGTTTTCAGTTCAAAACGCCGACTCTCAATGATATTCTCCGGGGCAAGCATCGTGTTGAGACCGAAGTTCTCCGCGTACCGCTCACGAAAGGCTTTGACGTTCTCTTCCGTTATGCCACAGTCATAAAGGATAGCGCAGATGTCATCCACGGAGACACTAAGCGGCTCGTCCTCCTTGCTCTCTTTGTGGGCATCAATACGGGCCTTGAGCTGCTCATGGATGGCCCGGATCACCTCTATGTTGGAGAGGCCGGAGTCTGCCAACGCTGTCTGGAATATCTCCCGCTGTTCTGCCGAAGACATGGGGGCTTCTACTTTGAACACCGCGTCGATGAACTCTTGATGCAGTTCCTCCGGCTTGCGGGCATAAAAGAGCGCGTTGTAGATGTTGGCGCTGCGGTCGTCAAAGGCTGGGAACAGAAAGCCCAGCTCCGGCGCAGATACGATCTGACTGGCTGCACAGTTGTGGAACTCATTTTCACCGGGGAAATAGCCCAGGGCGAGCTTGCCGTTTTTGACCGGGCAGACCGCACAGAGAATATAGCGGAACAAAAGATCAGAATTGTCCGCTTGGCGGAAGCCGTTTTTCCCCCGGTAGGGAACGTCGTAAGCGTCATAAGCGAGAAGGATCACATAGTTGCTGTCCCCCATGTCCAGAGACTGGATGATCTTTTGATAAAAGACGTTGAGCAGCTCTGTGTCCTTCAATTCAGAATCACGCAGGCCCGTGAGCAGCCGGTGTTCATCGCTGCCCATGACCTGCTGCGTAGAGAACACGATGTCAATCAGGTTTTTCCCCAGCTGTCCAGACAGGGGCTTTTTCAGGAGAGACAGATACTGCCCGGCCTCCTCTCTTGGCATGGTGCCGAGAGGTTCATCTATATACGCAATAACTTCCTTCTGGGTGTTTACATAGCAGCCGTGGATATGAGTGACGGCAGATTTCTCAGGGTTAAAGCGCCGTCTCAGTTCATTGACTTCTTTCTGGATCATTGTCGGATTACCTCGCATGAAATATAGATTAGGGATTGCAGCGGCCATTGTATCAAATTCACGGCGTAAAGGCAAGCGCTTTGATCTGCTCAATGGAACAGGGCAGAGCATAAAGTTTGCAAATGGGACACAAAATAAATTTGCCAAAAGTATTTACAAAAGCATTATAATAGACGTATAATAGAGGTGAAAGGAGGCGCAGACAATGACGCCGGTTAGTACAACCATAAAGATAGACCCGACATTAAAAGAGCAAGCGCAAACCCTTTTTGAAGATTTTGGATTGAGTTTAAGCGGGGCTATCAATATCTTTCTGCGGCAAGCTGTCCGTGAACAGGCGATCCCCTTTAGAGTAGGGAACCCGAAGCCGAACTTTGAAACCCTCCAGGCCATAGAGAACGCAAGAAAGGGAATAGGGTTAAGCCGTGGTTTTTCCTCCGTGGCCGAGCTGATGGAGGACTTAAATGCTGACGATTAAATATCAGAGCGCTTTTAAGAAAGACTATAAGCGGATCAAGAAGCGGGGATATGACACACGGCTGCTTGAAAAGGTTATTGAGATCCTGGCATCGGGCCAACCCCTACCGAAAGAATACAGAGATCACCCTTTAAGCGGGGATTATATTGGGTGTAGAGAATGTCACATATCCCCGGACTGGTTATTGGTCTATGAGATCATAGCCGGGGACTTAGTTCTATACCTGACCCGGACGGGGACACACAGCGATCTGTTTTGATAGCGCAGCGCCTACCGGCTACCTCTTTTAGAGGCCAGCCGGGGGCGCATTTTGCGCCTTTTTCTAATTAAGCGCATGTAGCAGCGGGATTTTTGCCTACGGTTTTTTTCAGACAGAGCGGGTCTTGGAATAGTTGACAATGTGCGTTTTCAAAACGGCGATCTCAGCCATGCGTTTTTCCGCCGCCTCGATTTGAGCAGACAGCTCGTTATACCGTGCGGAGGCCGCCGCTGTTTTTCGGAAAGTTCGTCGTAGTCCAGCAGCTTGTGTTCCGTCAGATAGTTGACTGTCTGCGCCATTTGCTTCAGATTAGAGGATGTCCCGGATCGCGGCCCCCAGCCTCCGGCCCTTGCCGGTATGGAGCGAGATTATGCGGGTCGTGGCTACAAAACATTCCTCCCCTATAAAAAATTGGCCCGCAGACGCGGGCCGTTTTCTATGCCGTTTTACTCAGCCGGAGCGAAGCACCGCTCTCGGAGAGCCGCACACTCAGCCTGAATTTTCTCCCGGTCTGCGGGCAAAAGCTCCCGTCTGCCCTTGGTCAGTTCCACAAAGGAAAAAATCTTATAGGCGTTCTCCAAATGCTCCAGCAAAATCTCCGGCGTGGCGCAGCTCTCTGACGTTTCCCAATTCTTTTGCTCATTGTCCCAAATCAGCAAAGTGTACCCGTGCCGGGTCAGCACGACTTCCAAATCCTGATCCTCTTTCAGATAATCCGCAAAGGCGTCCAGTACATTTTCAAAAGTCAGCATGAGGCAAATCTCCTTCCGTTTTATTTGAGAATAAAGCATACGGCCATTTTTGTTTCGCTGCAAGGATACGCCAGCGGTCAGCACTCGCCGCAGCCGCTCAGGTAAAATTCTGCGGCTCCCTCCTGGATAAGTCTTTCCAGACACAGCGCAACCATGCCCGCACTTTGTCCGGGTCAGAAACTTTTTTGTGCCCGCAGAATGTCATGACCTATTTTATCATCTCTTTGCCGCACTACCATTATAGACAAATACTTGTTAATACTCAACTGCTTTCTTTTCGGCGATAATAAAATAAATCGTGCGAGAAAAGTGGTGATGGGCTTGATTAGCTATGCTCCCTTATGGGAAACAATGAAACAAAAGCAGATTACGACATACGCTCTCATTTACAAGCATAATTTCAGCCCCTACACCATTACGAACTTAAAACGCAACAAGAGCATCACACTCTATACGTTGGAAAAGCTATGCCGGGTGCTTGACTGCCAAGCAGAAAGTATTGTGAAGTTTATCCCGGATTCAGAAGAAGATTTGAAAAATGAATAAAATCACCGAATGGCCGCCAGTGAGGACAGGACCTCGCTGGCGGCTTTCCATAGCTTTTCCTGGTTTTGCCGAATGTCCTCCAGGTCGGCGTCATAGATGCGGCCCGTCTCATGGACCCGGCGCGTAAGCTGATTGAGGTTATTGCTGGACCGGCGCAGCAGAGACAGCAGCTCCCGAAGCTCCGGCAAGTCCAGGTTGACGATCATCCCGTCAATGGCCATCTTCCGCAGATAGGCACTAAGGTTACCGGTGCCTATCTGCTCCATTCTGGTCTGTATCATCTCCCGCTCCTCCGGGGACACCCAAAAGAGCAGCGGTATGTCCCGCACACGTTTTTTCGCCATGCTCAACGCTCCTGTTCTTTCTTTTTCCTTTTGGCCGGAGTGGGTTTCTCCCCGGACGGCTGCTGCCGCAGCTTGGAACGGACGGAGGCCCGGCCCCGGCGCAGGGGCTGGGGCCGGGCCTCGTCTTTGGAGATCGTGGCATATTCTCTTTTTCTAACCTGTTTAGCTGTAAATCAGTTCCTGTAAGATCAGCTCTTCTGCCTGGGCCTTGCAGTTGTTCATCAGGCCGGTCCAGCGCAGCGGGTCCTCCGCTTTCAGCTTCTCCGTGATCCCTGCCGCGTTCATCAGGCCGGGTATCATCTGCTCCATCCAGCGGTTGGCCGCTGTCTCGATCTCCCGCAGATGGGGATACAGCTTCTCCGACAGGAGCAGGCTGCCAAACAGCACCGGACGGTGTTCCTCCAGATACCGTCTCCGCATCCGTCCGTATCTGCCAAGCGGGGCATCCTTTGTCTCGGTCAGGCTCAGGTCAGGGATCAGGTAGTCCCCATTCTTGATATAGTTCAGCTTGTTCATAGCTTTCCATCCTTTCCGCGCAGTTCGTTTTGCGCTGTTCTTTGTTCCAGCATAGTCCTCCAGGCCGGGACCGTCAATCATGCCGCTTGCCCGGTCAAAATGTTGAAAAATAGGACTGGCTTTTCCGGGCCGGAGGTCAATGATATTCCTCCCTAAAAAGTGGCCTCAAAAAAGTCAGTGTTTTCAAGGCTTTTTAAGGGCCTATTTTTCAACATGCACCCCTCCTTTTTCTCATGTGTTCCCGCTGCTGTTGTCGCTGCACGGTCCGGGCGCAGTCCTCGCAGTATTTTGCCCTGTTGGAGCGTGGAAGAAAAGGCTTGCCGCAGACGGCGCAAGCCTTTGTCCGCCCGCGGCTGCCGGAAAGCTCTGTGTGGAGGGGCACGTCTGTCGGAAGTACAGCCCGGATGAACCACTTGCAGATCAGGGAGCGAGTGATGAGTTGAGGACAGGGGCAGTCGAGGACGATACACTGACCGCCTGCGTAGTTGCAGCAGATTTTCCTTATCAGAGCGCCCACCCGCCGGGCCTGCCCCTCTGTCATTCGGATAATATCCTGCATTTTCTCTCCTTTCTTTGTTTTTCGAGTGTGCCTGCTTTGCTCTCGCCCGGAAAAGTCTGGCATCCTTGCGGTCTTCGCGGCAAAATGCGACAATGGAGCCGACAAAAAAGCCAGCGGAAGGAGAACAAAGCGATGAATAAGTCCTTGGAGATGTTGAGTGTGCTGCTTGCGGCAGGCATGGCGGTTTCAGCCAGCTCCTGTGCCATAACCTCCAGAGAGGAAGTTTTACCGGAGGCCCCCGTCTCGGTAGTCCAGGCAGTTGCCCAGGTGGAAGTCCCCGCGAAGGTTCAGCGTGTGGAAACGCCGGTCATTGTTACTCCACCACCCGCGCCGGTGGAAACAGAAACGCCTGTTGAACTTGTTCCGGTCCCGGAGGCCTCTGCTGAAAGGCAGAGTGTCCCGAAGCCGGAGGCCGCACCGATATCCGCTGCTCCGGTCCATGTCCACGATTGGCAGAGCGTCACGCAGACAATTCACCATGAGGCCGCGACCGAGGAAGTGAAGGTAGTCGATCAGCCGGCCACGGAAGGGCATTTTAAGGGCGGGACCTATCCCGTAGTGGTCTGCCGCTGCGGGGCGGAATTTACAAGCGCCGCTGATTATTACTCCCACTCTGAAGCGAACGGCGAAGGTCATGGAGGCTTTACCGACAGCACCCGGTCTGATCAGGTGTGGGTCGAAGGCAGCCCGGAGATCTCCCATTACGAAACGAGGGTCCTCCGGGACGCCTGGGACGAGGAAGTGGTCACCGGCGCGGTGTGCGCCTCCTGTGGAGCAACGAAATAAGGCCTGGAAAAGCAGCAAGGGCGGTCAACTTCGGTTGGCGGCCCTTTTTCACATCATCTATGTACTTCTGTCAGTCTGTCTATCTTCTACTCAGGAGACTGAAGGAAAGAAAGACAGAAGGATAGATTATATATATTTATTTTTATATATTTTATTATTTAATATTTTTATATCTTAGTATTTTATTCTCACGGCGTTTCCGGATATGAGTGTACCGGATACGGGTTTTCCGTATCCGGTGCAGTGGCTACCTGCTTTGACTCCGCTGCCGTTTCAGCAGCCATGAATCCAGCAGTTTGAAGATGGTATTTTCGACTTGTGCAGGGGTATATGACCGGGGGAAATACTTGCTCAGTTTTTCCCCGGACAGGACGATGTTGCTGCTCAGATCGGGCTTTTTCTGTTCCGACATGATGGAGAGCATCGTGTCCTCATTCAGTCCGCCCAGCTGACTTAGTTTCCTGATCCGCTGGGCCTGGGAGAGCGAGGGCGTCGCCTGTTCGCTGTCTATGGTTTCCAGCAACAGCTCCTGTTCCTTTGGCTTCAGGTAGGAAAGTTCCACAGCAGGGGTCATAGCCATCTTGCCGGTGTCCACCATCTCTTGCAGTTCCGGCTTCAACTCGGTCAGGCGAATATACCGCTGTACCTGACTTTTGCTCTCTCCGGCTTCCTCGGCCACACGTTCAACTGACCATTTTAATTTCTGTCCAACTTGGTCAGAAGTTAAATCGTTCCTGGCCCCTTGCCGTTTGATGGCTTCCAGCTTCATCTTGTACGCCTTGGCTTTTTCGCTGGGCAGAATAATCTCCCTCTGGAGATTGCTGTCCACCATGAGGATCGTGGCCGTATCGTCGTCTATATCCCGCACAATGGCGGGCATATCCGGCAGACCGGCCAGCTCGCAAGCGCGGCAGCGCCGGTGTCCGGAGATGATCTCATAGCCGTCCTCAACGGGGCGAACGATGGCCGGAGTTAGGACGCCGTATGTTTTGACACTCTCTATCGTCTCTTGCATAGCGGCATCGTCCCGGACCTTGAACGGGTGGTCGAGAAATGGGTGCAGCCGGTCCAGCGGTATGCGGACCACCGCCTCCACCTGGGGCAGACCCTTGAGGGACGCTCTTGCCTGCCCGCATTTCTGCTTCTTTGAAGCTGTTTCTTTTTCCAACAATTTCCTCCTTTCTGCAAGTGCTTTTGGGCATAAAAAAAGGCGTCCCAACAAAGGAACGCCCTTAAAATACATGGTCAGGTATTATAAAATTTAGTAAATACTGCTTCTTGACTTCAAAAAAACCTTGAAATTCCGGGCTTTTTTTGCAAATCCTATAACGCCACCCGTACCACGTCAGACTAACCCTGAAGACGATGGGGCCCCGCAAGCGGGGCTCCATCCGTCGGTCAGGGTTAGTCTTCCTTTTCCCCATAAAAGCCAGAGGCTTTTATGGGGCCCCCAGAGTCCCCTTGTGGGGCCGCCCTTTGTAGTGATGAACAGATTGGGACTCGAACGGGAGCGGTGTTTCTGGGTATTCCACGAAAGCAGAGACTTTCGTGGGAAAAGGCGAAAGAGCTCTGACCGGCGGATGCGGCCGCATTTATGCGGGCACATCGTCTTCAGAGCTTTTTCGACGCTGTGCC
The DNA here is from genome assembly GCA_947626785.1 of uncultured Oscillospiraceae bacterium. Lineage (GTDB taxonomy): Bacteria > Bacillota > Clostridia > Oscillospirales > Oscillospiraceae > Limivicinus. The sequence continues at coordinate 22,224 of CANQTO010000020.1, read as the reverse complement.
GGTGGCACGTTTGCCCCGCGACCCGGCCTGCCCCGCAGGGCAGGTCGAGTCCCACCACCGGCACTGCAAAAACCCAATGCGAAAGCATTGGGTTTTTGCAACGAAATCCGTCCTGCGGACGGGTGAAATCCCGCTTCGCGGGGTGAAATCGCTTCGCGGTGAGATCCTGCTTCGCAGGGTGAGGGACGGATCTCATTTCACCGGCGCAAAGCGCCGATTTCACCAAGGGCGTCAGCCCTTGATTTCACCGTGCCAAAGGCACGATTTCACTCTTGTAAGAGGGGAAGCCCATTCCCTCTCAAACTCGCCCCCCCATGCGAAGTTTCAAAATAGCGCTGGGGGGTCATAGGGAAAAGGCGAAAAAGCTCTGACCGACGGATGGGGCCGCATTTATGTGGGCACATCGTCTTCAGAGCTTTTTCGACGCTGTGGAATACGTCCTGGAACACCTTGCCATAAAAGCGAGAATGAGATATAATAAAGTAAACGGAGCTTTTATAACTTTCCTTCGTAGAAAAGACCGCCTGATATACTGCAAAATATCTTTTAAGCTCATCAAACTTGTGTTATACTGAACATTGTGAGGTGCACCATGATCTACTCTGTGAAAGAACTGAAACGGAGGATAGAACCCGTGGCTAAGAAATACGGCCTGCGGGAAGTCTATCTGTTTGGCTCCTATGCCCGTTGTGAGGCTACTGAGCAGAGCGATGTGGACATTCTTATCGACCGCACCGGCTCTAAAATCCGTGGGATGTTTGAAATGGGCGGGCTGTACGAAGACCTCTGCGCCAGCGTTGGCAAAGAAGTGGACCTTGTGACGACACAGATGCTGGAGCAGGCCAGCACCCGGCAGCGAGCTCCATCGTTCATCCAGAATGTACAGGCTGAAAGGATACGACTGATATGACTCGTGGTGACTGGCAGCGATTGCTGCACATCCGCACCTATTTGCGAGGATGTGGAGAAATTTATTGAACGCTTTGGCCGGAATTTTGACGCGTTCACAGCAGACCGCGCTTACTTCAACGCCGTAGCTATGTGCATCCTCCAGATCGGAGAACTGTCTAACGGCCTTTCAGATGAATTTCGGGATGTGACAAAGGATCAGCTTCCATGGGGCATGATCCGCGGGATGCGAAACTGGCTGGCTCACTCCTATGCGGAAACGGATGAGAGGATACTTTGGGAAACAGCCTGTAACGATATTCCCAAGGTGTTGGCCTTCTGCCAGCGCGAGTTGAACGATTCTCAAAAATAAGCCCTTGAAATTTGCTAAAACATTGTATCAGGAACGGCTGCTTTTTGTTGATAAGAGCCAGCAGTTCCTTTATACTGAGTTCAGAAGATGTCGCCAGGTGGTCAGTCGGGGCGGGGCTTTGCTCAGCCTGGAGGGCCGCTGAACTGGTGGCATTTTCTTCTATGTTCTCCAGAACCAGTACTTTGCTGCCATAGATTGAGGCAAAGTGCTTTTTTTGCCCTCCCGCTCCATATAGGCGCGGATTTCCTTCGGAACATCCTGCTCAGCGTTCTGAAACTCTTTGACGGTCAGCTTTACAGGCCTGATACCTTCGGCAGTCCTCACAGCGCCATAGAAATTGTAAATACCGGTCGCACGGTCATCCGGCGATTTTCTGCTGTCCTCCCGGCTGACCAGGACCGCATTTTCTCCGATCTCCCACAGATGTCTTTGCTCAACCGTACTGCTCCGCCACGTAGATGCTCGCCTTCGATTGGATGAGCCGGACCGTCTCCTCCAGGGATTTGCCGCCGTTGAGGTAGCTCTGGCCGCTCTCGACGATGATCTCCCGCAGGGGCTCGTCCGAAAAGGTCTCCGCGTATTTTGTCTTCTCCAGCAGCCCATACAGCTCCTCGCGCCCCGCTTCGGTGGAGGAGGCTTCCGCCAGGCGTTTCAGCGCCTCCATATTCACCGGCAGCGCGCTGATCTCCCCCAGGTTCAGCTGGGTGTCCGTAGAGAGCCGCTCTTTGATGAAGGCCCAGGCCCCGTCCTTGTTCTGGCTGTTGGCCGGGATCGCCATGGTGAGGCCGAAGCCGTAGAAGGGGCTGTAGAAATGATAGCCTGTGCCGCCGTTGGGGAAGCCCACGTAGGAGACCTGGTCTCCGGCGCTCTCCGCGATCGGGGCGGTGATCAAGGCGGGGCTGAGGATGTATTCATCCGGCTCATAGACCGGGCCCCCAGAGCCCTCGGCTGTGCCGGGGCCCATCTCTTTGCACCACATCAGCAGGTCGGAGAAGCTCTCGCTGTCAAACGAGCAGACCGCGTTTTCCTTATCCACGAAGGCGCTCACGCCCACATTCGCCGCATGGGCCAGCAGGGACTCGCCGGACATGAAGGTGTCGAACACCGCCAGGATCTGGTCGTTTTCCTCGACCATGCGCAGATAGTCGGAGGTGGTGAGCCCCTCTCCGTCCCCCACATAGGAGCGTTTCCCCGCCAGGGTGGTGACGGCCGTCTGGTCCCAGAGCTGGTGGAGCTGGCCGTGGACAGAGGTGCTCTCCAGAAGATTCGGCAGGAAAGAGTCCCTGGACAGATCGGCGTCCCCGTCAAGGAAGGGATAGAGGTCCGCGAAATAGTCGGAGCTGGTATTGACCCCGTCGTTGAACAGGACCAGGTCAAAGGGTTTTCCCGAAATGAGCTCCGTCAGGAAGCGGTCCTCTTCCCCCGGCTCATATCTCGTGACCTGATAGTCATAATTCTGGAGCTTCTCATTCATCTCGGGAATATGCGCGTCTCCGTTCAGGCCCACGACCGCCACCTGGACTACGCTCTTCTCCACATAGGGGACCTCCTCCAAGCCGGTCAGGAGCAGGCTGCCGCTGCCGGGCTCCACGCAGATGAAGGCACTCTCCCCCAGGCGGCAGGCCGGGCCCGCAAGGGCGTTGGACGTGTTCCAGCGGAAAAGCTCCCGGTAGCTGTCATTGGCGAAATCGAACTCCACAAAGCTCTCGCCGGAGTTGCTGATATACTCCCCGTCCAGGCCCTGGCAGGGGGCCTCGCTGCCGCCCCACACCAGCTTGAAGCCGGCCACGTCCACCGAGGGGTCCACGGGGTTCGTGATGTCCAGGCGGCTCATGTTCCCGGACTGGGGTTCGATGCGGTAGAAGGGGCTGGCGTCCAGCAGGTAGTTGTGCACGGAGAGGACGAGCCCGTCTTTGGTGGACACCGCGCCGGTGAAGGACAGCCGCTCCACGCTCTGGCGGTTCGTAGGCGTCCCCTGCCAGGGGAGAAAGTACACATAGTCGATACCCAGCAGGACCAGCTCCCCGTCCTTCCCCGCACAGAGGCTCAGGCCCGCCCTGTCCTCCGGGAAGGCGGAGACCGTCATTTTCTCCTGAAAGGTCCCGTCCGGGGAGTAGCGCAGGACGGCAAGCTCGCCGGGTCCGTCCTCCGGGGCGCTGCCCGTCAGGACGTAAAAAGCCCCGTCTCCCCCGGCAGAGATATCATAGACCGCGGCCTCGTTTAAGTCACCGGGTGCGTCCAGGCTCACCGGTTCAGCCTCAGAGACTTCGATCCGGCCGCTGTCTGTCAGGCTGTACCCGGCCAGAGCCAGAACATCCCCCGACGCGCCGCGGCCCAGGAACAGCAGCCTGTCCCCCTGCCGGGCAACGTCTGCGGCACTAAACTCCCCGGAAAAGGGAGCATAGCTCTCCCGGTAGGGGGCCAACATGGTCTTGCCCCCCTGGGCTCCCAGCGCCGTCCCCTCCCGGTCCCTCTGTCCGGGAGCAAGCTCCGCCGTATTTCTGTGGATAAAAAGCGCGCCGATCACCAGGCAGATCAGAAAGGCCAGCAGGAGCAGGACTCCTGCGCCTGTTTTTTTCCGGGGTTTTGCGTGTTTTGCTTTGGACATAGTTCCCCTCCTTTTTGAAAAACTGTTTTCAACCTCTGGCCAGGGAGAGAGTCGCGAAGCTGCGCTCCGTCCGCGGGGCCTCCGTTTTGTACCCGGTCTGCCGGATCTCCGTGTTCTCCGCGATCCTGCCCAGGGTCTCAGGCTCCATGGTGCCGGTCACGCTGAGCAGCCAGCCCTCCGCCTGGCTGAAGCGCAGGACGATATGGTAGGGGTAGAGAGAGTCCCCGCTTCCGTCTTCCCTCGACACCTTTAGCCAGAGGCTCCGTTCCTCTGCCGCTGTCTCGTCCTTCAGCAGTTCCACGGATTCCCCGCCGCCGCCCACCAGCAGGTCCAGCTCGTACAGGTCGGAGCAGTTGGAGAGGCTGATCTGATAGGGGAACTCCACCGTATTTGCTTCACAGCGGACGCTCCAGAGAGCCGCCTCTTCGGCGCTCAGGCCCATCTCGCCCAGCACCTTTTTCGTCTCCGCGTCCACAAGGGCCTGCTCCTCCTGGTCAGCCGCTGGCAAAGGCATCCCCAGCCGGTCCCGGGCCAGATCCCCGGCCTCCTCCGCCAGGCTCCAGGACCCGGTGGGCTCGGCGGGCAGCCAGCCGGGGCGGAAAGCGCAGAGCGTCCCCTCCCGCTGGGAGTCAAAGCGGAGGATCAGGCCCGCGCCGGCCTCCGCCGTCTGGGTCAGCGGCTCTCCGTCCGGCAGCTCCAGCGTAAAGGAGTAGGTCTGCGTCTCCCCCCTCCGGGGAAATTGCAGCCGCAGCTCGAAAAGGCCGGCGGCATAGGCGGTGACGGTCAGGAGAGCCGCCAGGACCGCCGCCAGCAGGGCGGCGCCGAAGACCTTTCTGCGGCTGAACGCCGGGCGCGGCCTCGCTTCCTGTTCCAAAATCTCCTCCGCGGCCGCCACAAAGGCCGGGTCGATCTCGCCGAATAGTTCAAAAAACCGAAATTTATTCACAGCAGCTCCTCCTTTTTCAATTGCTCGCGAAGGCGGATACGGGTGCGGCGCAGCTTGGTCAGCACCGTGTTCTGCCGAAGGCCGAATTTGCCGGCCAGCTGGGCCACCGGGAGGCCGTACCAGTAGCGGGCCACGAACAGATCCCGCTCCGTCTGCGGCTGGGCGGCCAGGAAGGCGTCAAAGGCCCGGACCAGCTCCTTCTCCTCGATCTCCTGTTCCATACTCCAGCGGGCGGGGATACATTCGGCCAGTTCGTCGATGGCGGCCAGGGCCTCGCCGCCGCCCCTCTTCGCCGCCGTCCGCTCCCGGAGCCGGCGGATGGAGATGCGCCGGGTCAGAGCCCCGAAAAAGGCCTTCAGATTCAGAGGGCGGGCCGGCGGTATGGCGTTCCAGGCGCCCAGCCAGGTGTCGTTGACGCTCTCCTCCGAGTCCCGCGGGTCGTTCAGGATGGCGCTTGCGATCCGGTAGCAGTAGGGTCCATAGCTGCGCTGGCTCTCCTCGATCGCTCTCTCCGACCGGGCCCAATAGAGCTCCAGTATCAGACTGTCTGTCATACAAGACCCTCCCTTCTCTTCCCAAGTAGCTTTTCAGGAAAAAATATTTCACTTTTTCAAAAAATTTTGCCCCACGCCTCCGGAAAACACGGAGGCATGGGGCAAAGCTTTTTGAAATCTCAAGCTGAAAGCAGATAGTTCATATATTGGAAGACCTGGGGCAGCCGGGGGCTGTTGCCGATGACGCCCAGATAGACCGGCCCGGTAAAGCCGGCGTTTTGGAACAGCGGCAGTTCGTTGACCCTCAGGGCGTTGAGGGACTGCTCCGTGACGGCCTCATAGGCATCGGCCTCGTTGAGGGCAAGCTCGATGGAGTTGTCCTCCAAAATGACGGTGTTTTCCGTCAGCAGGGGCTCCAGCCGGGCGGCCAGCTCCCCCTCCAGGATGTCCGGCAGCGGGGCCAGATAGCCCTCGCCGGAGAGAAGGTCATAGGCCTCCTGATTCATCAGCGCCAGGTCGATCTCCTGGGCCTGGATGGTGGCCAGCAGCTTCATCCGGGAGGCGTAGGCGTACTGGTGGTTCTGCGTATCCGGGTCAGCGGACAGATAGAGCTCCCGGTAGACCTCCACCTGGCTCTTCTTGGGGTCCTCGCCCGCATAGCTGACAAAGCCGTCCGTCAGCGCCTGGTCCAGCTCCTCCCCCACGGTAACGTTCATGTACGCCCCGTAGAGCAGGGGCTCTCGCTTGGTCAGCTGCCGGTAACTCACCTCCCCCAGCACGAACAGGCCGCAGAGGATGAGGAAGATGGGTATTTTATAATAGGTGATGATGTGGTCCAGCTTCTTTGCCGGGGTCATCTGCCGGAAGGCGGCCCGGTGCTCGGCCTTCTCCTGGGGGGACAGCTTCATTCGCCGCCAGCCTCCTCGTCTTCCTCCGGCACATAGGAGCACTCGTCTATTATTTTATATAGGAAGTGGGAGATGATCATGGCGCACATGCCCTGGCCGAAAATGACGGCGGGGCTGAACACCCGGACGATGATAAAGAACATGGCGAAATACACGCCAAACATCAGGATGGTGCAGAACAGATAGCGGATGCCGATGAGGAAGGAGAACTTCAGCATGGCGAAATTCGTGTTGGAGACGCTGGCGATCAGGGGGAAGATGTAGAACAGGATGATCACATAGGCGATGACCCCCACGATGAGCACCGCCAGCAGCAGCGTCCAGAAGATGGCCAGGGTCCCGGAGGCGGAGGCGCGCAGATGGTAGAGGATGTACCCGTCCCCGGCCAGCAGCAGACCCACGGCCAGCAGGATCAGCCACAGCACGGTCCCCTGCCGGAAATTCTCTTTGAAGGCCCGGAAGAACATCCGGGTGATGGAGGAGCTCTCCTCATCTTTGGCGATCTTCAGCGTGACGGACCAGAGCGCCGCGCTGGCCGCGCCCAGGGTGAAGATGGGGATCGAGCAGACGAACCAGAGCAGGTTCAGATAGCAGCCGTCAAAGAATTTGGTGAAGATCCGGCCGAATTTGCTGTCATACGAGAGAAAATTCATTCCTTGCCCCCTGATAGGATCGTGTCATTGGCTTAAAATCAATATTTTGTGGATTCCCTGTAGATCAGATCCGTCTGGGTGTAGACGGTCCGGTAGTCCAGCTCCGGCTCCTCGATGCGGCTGAGGAGCAGGTCCGCGGCGGTGTAGGCCATGATCTGGGTGTGGATGTGGACGGTGGTCAGCGCCGGGGTCATGATGCGGGACTCGGGCGAATCATCAAAGCCGCTGAGCAGCACGTCCTCCGGGACGGAGACCCCCAGCTTGCCAAGCTCCTGCAAAACGTCGGCCGCGACAAAGTCATTGGCGCAGACGAACAGCTCCGGCAGCTCATCCAGCGCGGCCAGCGCCGCGCCGGTCCCGTCGTTGCGCTTTATGATGAATCTCTCGTCCACCGGCATGCCCTCCAGGCCCATGGCGCTGCGGAAGGCGGTGTAGCGCTCAAAGAAGGACTGGCAGTGCTCATAGTCGCCGATAAAGCCGATCTTCCGCTTGCCCCGCCGGATCATATCTGTCACCAGGGCGGAGATGCCGGTGGTGTTGTCCATATAGAGCTGGTCGGCCGGGAGAGAATAGCCGCCCCGCTTGTTGGGCCCGTCCACAAAGAGCACCGGCAGCCCCAGAGAGCAGATCATCTCCCCGTAGGCCCGGTCAAACATCTCGATGCAGACGATCCCGGCGGCCTTTTCTCTGTCAAAGGCGGCCGGAAAGCTCCGGCGGCGCATGTCCTCCTGCTCCACCTTGTATAAGGTCAGCGCGTAGCCCAATTGGGCCAGCTCCACCTTGAGCCGGTCCACCGTGGGCACGGCAAAATGGTTGGTCCAGCGGAACAGATTTTGGGTAGTGAACAGGGCGATCTCCCCGTGCTCCTCCGGGCTTGGCCCGCCGGGGAAGAGCGTGGCGTGGGCCGCCACATAGGCGAATTGCTTGTACCCCATCTCCACAGCCTTTTGGAGGATCTTCTCCTTGGTGGCGTCCGCCAGGCCCTCGCTGTTGTTGATGGCTTTTGAGACGGTGTTCCGGGAAAGGCCAAGCGCGTCCGCGATGTCCTGGATCGTAACTCTTTTCATGTCCCTGCTCCTTCTGCCTGTACGGATTTTTCCGTGTTTATAGTACCATGGAGCGGGTATAAATGTCAAATATCCGGACTTTTTATAAGCTGTGACGAGTTTATCACAAAGAGGTGCAAATGTCAATTTATATAGTAGTCAACTGTGCAAATCAGCAAACCAGATTCCAGGATTTTCCTTATATTTGGTAAAAAATGGTGGCAATCTTTCGCCTTTCTGAAATATTTTCTTCAAAATCACCAAAAATCAGGCTTAAAAACTGTGCAAAGCATAAAATCGTTGTGCAAATGGCAATTCCCGTATTGACTTCTATTTCACAAAATAGTAAAATTGCTCTCGAAAATCCCGGCAAAGCGCGTCTCTTCACCAAATTCAGAGGAGAGTATGAAGGAGGAACACTATGAGCAGACCTGCAGCAGTTGCTACCAAAGAAAAAGATGTGAACAGCAAGCTGCACTACACGCTGGTGTACATGCGCCAGCACTGGCAGCTGTATCTACTGTTCATGATGCCCGCGCTGGTGCTGACGATCATTTTCCGCTACATCCCCATGGGCGGCGTGATGATCGCCTTCACCGACTACAACCCCTTCCGTGGGATCTTCGGCAGTGAATGGGTCGGATTCAAGCACTTTTCCCGTTTCCTGTCGTCCCCGGACTTCCTGAGCTACCTGACGAACACCCTGAAGCTGAGCGTATACGGCCTGTTGTGGGGCTTCCCGGCGCCGATCCTGCTGGCCTTCCTGCTCAACCGCATCCTCAGCTCCTCCATCAAGCAGAAGATCCAGCTGGTGCTGTATATGCCCAACTTCATCTCTGTCATCGTGCTCTGCGGTATCGTCCGCATCATGCTCGCCCCCACCGGCATGATCAACATGCTCCTGGGGACCGACTGGAACCTGATGACGATGCCTCAGGCCTTCCGAACCATCTACATAGCGTCCGGTATCTGGCAGGGCGCAGGCTGGGGCTCCATCATTTACACCGCGGCCCTGTCCAACGCCAGCAAGGAACTGAAGGAAGCGGCCGTCATTGACGGCGCCAACATCATCCAGCAGATCCAGGTGGTCGAGTGGCCCGCCATCAAGGACACCGTCATGATCCAGTTCATCATGCAGGTGGGCAACATCATGTCCGTCGGCTTTGAAAAGGCTTACGCCCTCCAGACCGACCTGAACATGGACGCCTCCGAGATCATCTCCACCTACGTGTACAAGAAGGGCCTTATCGACGGCGACTACGGCTTCTCCACTGCCGTGGGCCTCTTCAACACTGTCATCAACGTCATCCTGCTGATCTCCATGAACGCTCTTGCCAAGAAGGTCAACGACGGCAAGGGTATCTACTAAGAGAGGGGGAGCTGAACAATGGAAGCTACGAAAACCAAGAAAAAGAGCGAGTTCGCCCGTCAGCCTGCCGGCGACAAGGTCCTCCTGGTCATCTGCTATGCCATCCTGGGCCTGTTCATGGTGGCCATCATCGTCCCCATGATCTACATCATCCTGGCCTCCTTCGTGGACCCCATCACCCTGCAAAACCAGGGCCTGACCTTCGACTTCAGTAAATGGACCCTGACCGCCTACCAGCGCGTCATGGAAAACGAGCAGATCTGGGTCGGCTTCGGCAACGCCCTGCTCTACTCCGTCACCTCCACGGTCCTGTCCGTGGTCATCACCCTGCTGGCCGCCTACCCCATGTCCCGCGCGGACTTCAAGGGCAAGGGCCTGTACAACCTGATCTTCATGATCACCATGTTCTTCGGCGGCGGCCTGATCCCCACCTACTTGCTGATCAACAACCTGCACATGATGGACACCATCTGGGCCATCATCGTGCCCCCTGCCTTCAGCGTGTGGAACATGATCGTGGCCCGCACCTACTACCAGGGCATCCCCCGCGACCTGGAGGAGGCGGCCGAAATCGACGGCGCCAACGAGATGACCTACTTCTTCCAGATCCTGCTGCCCGTCTGCACCCCCATCATCGCCACCATCGCCATGTGGTGCTTCGTGGGTATGTGGAACAGCTACTTCGACGCCATGATCTACCTGAACAGCGCCTCCAAGCAGCCCCTGCAGCTGGTCCTGCGCTCCATCCTGATCCAGAGCCAGCCTGAGCCGGGCATGGTGTCCGATATGCAGTCTGTGGCCGAGCGTGCCCGTCTGGCCGAGCTGCTAAAGTACTCCACCATCATCATCTCCAGCCTGCCCCTGCTGATCATGTACCCCTTCTTCCAGCGGTACTTCGGCGGCGGCCTGATGGCTGGCGCTGTGAAGGGCTGATCTTCCGGTCTCCCTTCCCCTTCCCCGTGCCCCAGCGGGCAGCGGCCCGCATGAGATAACGCGACCCCCAAAACAATGAAAAGGAGAAAAAACGTATGCGCAAAATGACTAAGCTGCTGGCTCTGGTCATGGTCCTGGCGATGTCCGTGGCCCTGATGACCGCCTGCGGCGGCTCCGGCGGCAGCAACCTCGCCAGCGGCGAATTCCAGGAAGTGGACGCCTCTGAGCTGACCTTCCCCCTGGCTGAGACCGCCACCATCACCGGCCTGACCAAGTTCCCCGCCGGCACCGAGTCCGAGCCCAACAACCGCACCATCTTCAAGCGCCTGGAAGAGGCCACCAACGTCCATGTTGAGTGGCGCGCCATCCAGAGCGACCAGTGGGGCGACAAGATCCAGCTCGAGATGTCCAACGCCAAGACCCTGCCTGACTTCGTGTTCGACGCCGGCTTCGGCAACGCCGACCTTCTGAAGTACGGCAAGAACGGCGCCATCATCCCCCTGGAGGACTACATCGACGCCTATATGCCCAACCTGACCAAGGTCTTTGAGCAGGTCCCCGAGTACAAGGCCATGTGCCTGGACTCTGACGGCCATATCTGGGCTCTGCCCTGGATCGAGCAGCTGGGCTCCAACAAGACCGCTATCCAGCTGATCGGCAACATGCCCTTCATCAACACCGCCTGGCTCGACTTCCTGAACCTGGAGATGCCCACCACCACCGACGAGTTTGAGCAGGTCCTGATCGCTTTCCGCGACAATGCCGCCCAGCTGCAGGCCCAGTTCAACATCGAGGGCGACGTTATCCCCATGTCCTGCCGGCTCAATGACGGCAACCAGGACCCCTACAACCTGATCAACGGCTTTGGCGAAGGCTACGGCGACCCCGACAGCTGGAAGCACCTGATGGTCAACAACGACGGGCAGGTCGTCTGCGATGCTATGTCCGAGGGCTTCAAGGAAGGCACCGCGTGGCTGCACAAGCTGTATGAAGAGAACCTGATCGACAAGGACGCCTTCACTCAGGACGGCAACACCTACGTGGCCAAGGGCAAGAGCGGCCGTTACGGCGTTTGCTTTGACTGGGACGTGGCCAACGTTGTCCCCTCCCTGGAAGGCTGGGAGCCCCTGCCCATGCTGGAGGCTGACACCGTCAACCTGACCCCCGAGACCGCCGCCTTCACCTCCGGCTTTGACCGCGGCCGCTGCGTCGTCACCGGCACCTGCAAGAACCCCGCTCTGGTCTGCGCCTGGCTGGATCAGATGTACGTTCCCATCCAGAGCCCCCAGAACAACTGGGGCACCTACGGCGAGGATGACGGCTTCGATATCTTCGAGATGAGCACCAACGCCAACGGCGAGCCCATGCTGAAGCATGCGCCTCTGGGCGACCAGTCCCCCGTTGAGGTCCGCGAGGCCGAGAGCGTCAACGGTCCTCTCGCCATCCTGGACAGCTACTACAATGTGTACGTCACCCTGCCCGACGACGCCGCCTACCGGCTCGACTGGATCAAGGAGATCTACACCCCCGCCTGCAACATGGACTACTGCCTGCCCAACATGTTCATGACCCAGGACGACACCACGCTGGACTCCAACCTGGGCGCTGACATCGGCAAGTGCGTCAACGAGTTCAAGTCCCGCGCCGTTATGGAAGGCTTCACCGACGCGGATTGGGATCAGTTCCAGTCCGACCTGAAGGCCTACGGTGTTGAGGAGTACGTGGCCCTGTACCAGAAGTACTTCGACGCCTATCTGGAGAACGTGGGCGCATAATCCGCAAAAGTTTATACCTATCGGAATCCCCGCCCCTCTGGGGCGGGGATTTTGAAACCAGGAAAATTTTGAACGAGAAAATTTTAAAACAGGGGTAGTAATTTCAACGGAAATGTAGTATTCTTGCAAAAGAAATTTCTTATCTTTGGAGGGCCATGTGACAAGCAACACCTTATTTGAAGCCCGGCGGCACGAGGAGATCCTCGAACAGACGATCCCCGCCTCCACCCGGCCGGCCTTTCACTTCTCCCCCAGAACGGGCTGGACGAACGATCCCAACGGCTTTTCCTATTATCAGGGGAAGTACCATCTCTTCTATCAGTATTACCCCTACTCTTCCACCTGGGGCCCCATGCACTGGGGCCACGCAGTCAGCGACGATCTGCTCCACTGGGAGTATCTGCCCGCCGCCCTGGCTCCCGACACGCCCCTCGACGGCGCAGGCTGCTTCTCCGGCAGCGCGGTGGAGCTGGACGACGGCCGGCAGCTGCTGATGTACACTGCCGTCGCCGCCGGGCCCCGGCAGCCGGACGGGACGCGCAAGGACTACCAGACCCAGTGCGTGGCCGTAGGCGACGGGCGGGACTACGTGAAGTACGCCGGCAACCCCGTCATTTCCGCCGAGGGCCTGCCTAACGGCGGCAGCATCTACGACTTCCGGGACCCCAAGGCCTGGAGAGAGCCGGACGGTACATACCGCTGCGTGGTGGGCAGCCGGCCCGAGGACGGCAGCGGCCAGATCCTCCTCTACTCCAGTAAGGACGGCTTTGAGTGGAAGCTGGAGAGCGTGCTGGACGAGAACAAGAACCGCTTCGGCCTGATGTGGGAGTGCCCGGACTTCTTCCCGCTGGACGGGAAGCACGTGCTGCTGGTCAGCCCCCAGGATATGGAGCCGGACGGCTTTGAGTACCACAACGGCAACGGCACCGTGGGCTTTATCGGGACCTTCGATGAGGAGAGCAAGACCTTCCACGAGGAGCACAATCAGGCCGTGGACTACGGCATCGACTTCTATGCGACCCAGACCCTGCTGACCCCGGACGGGCGGCGGGTGATGATCGCCTGGATGCAGAACTGGGACACCCTGGCCATCGCCTCCCTGAAAGCCGCCTGGTTCGGCCAGATGACCGTTCCCCGGGAGCTGAGCATCCGCAACGGCCGGCTCTACCAGTGGCCCATCCGGGAGCTGGAGGCCCTGCGCAGCGGCTATGTGCACTATGAGAACGTGCAGCTCTCCGGCGAGCAGGTCCTGGAGGGCATCCGGGGCCGCCAGCTGGATCTGACCGTCACCCTGCGGCCCGCGGACGAGGGAAACGTCTACAAGAAGTTCGCTCTCTGGTTCGGCTGGAACGAGAAATACCACACGGGCATCAGCTTCCGGCCCTATGAGTCCATTTTGAAGATCGACCGGAAATTCTCCGGCTCCCGGCGGGCCATCATCCACCAGCGCCGCTGCCTGGTGCCCCGGAGCGGCGGATATCTGGGCTTCCGGCTGATCCTGGACCGGTTCAGCGCAGAGATCTTCATCAACGACGGCGCGCAGACCGTCACCGTGACGGTGCCCACGGACCCCTCCATCGAGGGCATCCGCTTCTTTGCCGACGGGGACGTGCTGATGGATGTGGAAAAATACGACCTGGATATGGACCGGGAAGAGGAGGCCGCCAATGGCTGATAAACAGGATGTTCTGGCGCTGGGCGAGCTGCTCATAGACTTTACCCAAAACGGCACAAGCGAGCAGGGCAACCCCCTGCTGGAGGCAAACCCCGGCGGGGCCCCCTGCAACGTGCTGGCCATGCTCCGCAAGCTGGGCAAGCGCTGCGCCTTCGTGGGCAAGGTGGGCGACGATCTGTTCGGCCGCCGCCTGCGGAGCGTGGTGGAGGAGGCCGGCATCTGCACGGACTATCTGCTGCTGGACAAGGCGGCCCACACCACGCTGGCCTTTGTGGAGACCTTCCCCAACGGGGACCGGGACTTCTCCTTTTACCGGGATCCGGGGGCCGACATGCTCCTGACAGAGGAGGAGCTGCCTCTGGACGCCATCGGAGAGGCCCGCATCTTCCACTTCGGCACCCTGTCCATGACCCATGAGGGCGTCCGCCGGGCCACCAAAAAGGCCGTGGCCTGCGCCAAGGCCGGCGGCGCGCTGATCTCCTTCGACCCCAACCTCCGCCCGCCCCTCTGGGCCAGCCTGGAGGAGGCCAAGGTGCAGATCGAGTGGGGCCTGAGCCAGTGCGATATCCTCAAGATCGCCGACAACGAGCTGGAGTTCATGACCGGCGAGACCGACTTCTATAAGGGCGCGGCGATCCTGCGGGCGAAGTACCCCCAGATCAAGGTCTTCAACGTGACGGCGGGCCCCGGCGGCAGCTACGGCTTCTATCAGGACCTGAGCGTACACGTCCCCGGCTTCACCCTGGGCGGGACCATCGAGACCACCGGTGCGGGGGACACCTTCTGCGCCTGCGTGCTCAACTACGTGCTGGAAAACGGCATCGAGGGTCTGACGGAACAGCAGATCGGGGACATGCTCCGCTTCGCCAACGCCGCGGCCTACCTGGTCACCACCCGGAAAGGCGCCATCCGCTCCATGCCCGAGCGGGAGCAGGTGGAGGAGCTCTGCCGGACCCAGGCGGACTGAGGAAGCGGCTATGGAAGTTCTGGCTGAAAACCGCTTCGTCATCACGAAGGCCGAGTTCGTAGAGGGGCGGCTGGCCCTGTCCCGGGACAGCTACGGCCCGGCCGCCAAGAAGTGGGGCCTGGTGCTGCTGATCCTTCTGGCCGTTCTGATAGGCGGCTCTGTGCTGCTGGGGATGGGTCCCTTCTCTGTTGCGATGGAGCTGCTGATCCTGGGCTTTATGGCCCTCTGGCTCTTTGTCCTCTTCCCCCGCAGCAGCGCCAAGACGGCCTACAAGGCCCTGGTGAAGAAGGCCGGTGCTGAGCCGGAGCGGACCACCCGCTTCTATGAGGACCATCTGGAGATCGAGGGCCCCGGGGTCCACGCGGTGCTTTCCTATGAGCAGATCGTACAGATCCGGCGCACCAAGCGGCTGCTGATCCTGTTCACCGACGAGAAGGGCGGCGTGCTGCTCCGTCCGGAGTCCTTTACCAAGGGCGACGAGGCCCTTGTCCGGCAGCTGATCGACGCGGGAAAAGAGCCCGCCCTACCAGAAAGTATAGATTAAAACCGACAACGGCCGCCCTCCCGGGCGGCCGTTATATTTTTTAATGAGCTTTGTGATCCTGTTGAATGACATTTTCCTCTGCCCGTCTCCTTTGGTCACCAGCGGGAATATAGCTTGGTCTCTTGGTGAGATGTTCACTTCTCTTGCCCCGTCGCAAGAGAAGTGAACCGAAGAGAAAGACGCCCGGGGAAGTCTCCCCGGGGCCCCTCCAGGGAAGAGGACACCACAGACCTCTTCTTAGGTCGCCCTTAGTCTTTCCTTCCGGTATACCCCGGTGCAGACACTGGCAGAAGTCACACTTCCGGATGCGCGCACAAGACCGACAAGGCTCGCCGGGTGGTCAGCGAACTGCGCACCCTTATGGTCCACTACAAAGCGGGATGGCATTTGATGCTATATCTCCAATTCCTTATACATGGCCGGGGCGGCGGCCTTGTTGGCTGTCTCGCTGACCTGGGTCACCTCCACCTTCAGGGTCCTCTGCCCAAAGGCGATCTCGATCACGTCCCCCACCTTCACCTGGTAGCTGGCCTTCACCTGCCGGCCGTTGACGCTGACCCGCTCGCCGTCGCAGGCCTCGTTGGCCACCGTCCGGCGCTTGATGAGCCGGGAGACCTTCAGATATTTGTCCAGACGCATAGCGCTCCTCCTGTCCCGTCAACAATATAAAATACCCGTGTGTTTATTTACACACGGGTATTTTATCACATGCAGCTCTTACTTGGCAACGGCATCCTTCAGAGCCTTGCGGGCCGTGAAGGTAGCGGCGCGGGAAGCGGGGATCTGGATCGGCTCCTTGGTCTGGGGGTTGCGGCCCACGCGGGCGCTGCGCTCCTTGACTTCGAAGGTGCCGAAGCCCACCAGCTGGACCTTGTCCCCAGCGGCCAGAGCTTCCACGATGCTGTCCAGAGCGGCGTTGACGGCCTTCTCGCTGTCCTTCTTGGACAGGCCGGCCTTCTCCGCGACTGCGGCTACCAGTTCTGCTTTATTCATGCGAGTTCCTCCTAATCGATGCGGCAAATTGCCGGGTATGATATGAGTCTGCCCCAAATTCCGGCAGAATACTCATTTTCTGCACGGACGCTCCGCGTCAGTGCACAGCCCTGTAAATTTACCACATTTTCGTCCATTAATCAAGCCCTATTTCCCCAAAACGCGGGTTTTTTCCGCTCAACGCATGTGCAGCCGCCGGGCCAGGCGGATCCCGCCGGGGATCAGGCGCATATCCTCCTGTGTGACGGTCCGCAGAACGATAGCCGACACCAGATACACCGCCACCGCCGCCAGGATGGCCGCCGCCAGACAGGCGAGCATCTGGATCCGGCCCGCGTCCCCTATAAAGTGGGCCGCGATCCCGTAGACCGCCCAGGCGCAGGCGCCCATCAGCAGGCTGCACAGCAGGGGCCGCAGCACGATGACCCGGAGCCGGGGGTTCTTATCCAGCACCACGCACATGAAGATGAAGTTCATCACGAACATCACCAGGTAACTCACCAGGGTGCCGATCGGCGCGCCGTAGATGTTGATCCGGGGATCGGCCACCAGGAACCAGTTGACGGCGATCTTCACGAGGCCCCCCGCGATCATGGAGTACATGGGCAGCATCTCCTTGCCGCTGGCCTGGAGGATGGCGTTCTCCATCAGCACCAGGCACACGAAGAAGGAGGCCACGCCCAAAATGGCCAGCAGGGCCGGGCCGGACTCATGGGTGACCCGGAAGAGGCCCCCGATGATGGGCTTTGCCATCACCGCCAGGCCCACCCCCATGGGCAGGCTCAAAACCGCCGCGATCCGCATGGAGTCCTCGGAGATCCGGGTGGCCCCGTCGTCGTCCCCCCGGGCGATGGCCGCGGTGATGGCGGGGACGATGGAGATGGTCAGCGGGGTGATGACCGCCGCGGGCAGGTTGAACAGGGTCTGGGCCTTGCCGTAGGCCCCGAAGAGGACCTGGGCCTCATGCAGCGAGAAGCCGGCGGCGGACTGGAGCCGGTCCATGCAGAGGCTGGAGTCCACCAGGTTCAGGATGGCCAGCACGCTGGAGCCCAGGGCGATAGGGATGCCGATGCGCATGAAGCGGCGGAAGATCCGCTTGTGGCTGTCCGGCCGGTCGGTATAGGCGGGGGGCTCCTCCCGGTCGATGGTCCGCTTGTAGTACCACATATAGGCCAGCGCCGCCAGAGAGCCCACCGACACGCCGAAGATGGCGGCGGCGGAGCCCACCTCCTTGCCCAGGTCCATGCTCATGACCAGCCCGGCCAGCGCCAGACCCACCACGACCTTGACCAGCACCTCCAGCACCTGGCCCACGGTGGTGGGGATCATGTTGCCGTAGCCCTGGCAGTAGCCCCGGTAGGCGGAGACCATGCACACCAGCAGCACCGCCGGGGCCATGGCCCGGATGCTCAGCGCCGCCGGCGGGTTGTGCATGATGCTGTCCGCCAGGAAGCTGTTGAAGAAGAACATCACCAGCGTGCACGCCAGGCCGATGACCAGGAAGGTCCACCAGGCCACCTGGAAGGTGCGCTTGGCCTGGGCCGGGCGGCCCTCGGCGTTGGCCTGGGAAATCATCCGGGACAGCGCGATAGGCAGGCCCGCCGTGGACAGGGTCAGGAACACATTATAGACATTGTAGGTCACCAGGAACAGAGAGTAGCCGTCGTCCCCGATGATGTTGGCGATGGGTACCTTATAGATAAAGCCCAGGATCTTCATGATCACGACGCCGGCCCCCAAAATGGCCGCGCCGTGCAGATAATTCTGTCCTTTTTTCTCCGCCATAGTCCGCCTCCGGGCCGCAATTACCTAAATCGGCTTTTTATACTATACTCGCAAAAGTGTAAAAAATCAAGGGAACGGACCCGTTCCCTTGAAAATTTTATGTAAACTTATTCTTCCATCTCCAGAATATGCCGGGCCACGTGGACGCCGCTGGCGGAGGCGTGGGACAGAGAGTGGGTCACGCCGGAGCAGTCCCCGATCACGTAGAGGCCCTCGCTGGCGGTCTCCAGGTTCCGGTCGATCTCCACCTCCATGTTGTAGAACTTCACCTCCACGCCGTAGAGCAGGGTGTCGTCGTTGGCGGTGCCCGGGGCGATCTTGTCCAGGGCGTAGATCATCTCGATGATGCCGTCCAGGATGCGCTTGGGGATCACCAGGCTCAGGTCCCCCGGCGTGGCGGCCAGGGTGGGCGTGACAAAGTTCTCCGTGATCCGGGCCACCGTGCTGCGCCGGCCCCGGACCAGGTCCCCGAAGCGCTGGACGATGACGCCGCCGCCCAGCATGTTGCTGAGCCGGGCGATGCTCTCGCCGTAGCCGTTGGAGTCCTTGAAGGGCTCGGAGAAGTGCTTGCTGACCAGCAGGGCGAAGTTGGTGTTCTCCGTGTGCTTGGCCGGGTCCTCGTAGCTGTGTCCGTTGACGGTGACGATGCCGTTGGTGTTCTCGTTGACCACCACCCCGTGGGGGTTCATACAGAAGGTGCGGACCATGTCCTCGAACTTCTCCGTCCGGTAGACGATCTTGCTCTCGTACAGCTCGTCGGTCAGGTGGGCGAAGATCTCCGCCGGCAGCTCCACCCGCACACCGATGTCCACCCGGTTGGAGCGGGTAGGGATGTCCAGGCTGCGGCAGACGCTCTCCATCCACTTGCTGCCGCTGCGGCCCACGGAGATGACGCAGCGGCGGCAGCTGTAGCTCCGCTCCCCCGTCTGCACCTCGTAACCGCCCTCGACGCGGCGCACGCCGGAGACGGCGGTCTCAAAGAAAAAGTCCAGCTTCCCCTCCAGCTCCGCATACAGCTGACCCAGCACCACATAGTTTATATCTGTGCCCAAATGCCGCACCTGGGCGTCCAACAGATGCAGGCCGTTCTCCAGGCACATGCGCTTGATGCGGGTGTTGGCGGTGGAGTAGAGCTTGGTGCCCTCGCCGCCGTGGCTCAGGTTGATGGCGTCCACATAGCGCATCAGCTCGATGGCCTTCTCCTTGCCGATATACTCGTACAGGGTGCCGCCGAACTGGTTGGTGATGTTGTACTTTCCGTCGGAAAAGGCCCCCGCGCCGCCGAAGCCGCTCATGATGGCGCAGGTGGGGCACTTGACGCAGGCCTTAATCTTCTTCCCGTCGATGGGGCATTTGCGCCGGTCCAGAGGCTTGCCCAGCTCGAACAGCGCCACCTTCAGCCCCCGGTCTTCCTTGGTCAGCTCATAGGCGGTGAAAATGCCGCCGGGACCCGCGCCCACAATAATGACATCGTAATCCATCGTACTCTCCATTTCCAAAAAAACACAAAAAACAAACGCCGGCATGAACGCTACCGTCCCGCGGGAACCGGCAGCCTCTCAGGCGGCGCATAGTATCCTTGATTAAATTTAACATGAAGCAAGGCTTTTGTCAAGGAAAAACCCCGGAAGGCTTTTGCCTTCCGGGGTTTGGGCAGCGGGAAATCAGGCCTTGCGGACAGCGTCGATGTGACGGGTCAGGTCCAGCATCTTGCAGCTGAAGCCCCACTCGTTGTCGTACCAAGCCATCAGCTTTACGAAGTTGTCGTTCAGGGCCAGGCCGGCCTTGGCGTCGAAGATGGAGGTGTGAGAGTCGGTGCGGAAGTCAGAGGAGACGACCTCTTCGTCCACATACTCCAGGACACCGGCCATGGGGCCTTCGGAGGCGGCCTTCATCGCGGCGCAGATCTCGTCGTAGGAAGCGCCCTTGGCCAGACGCACGGTCAGGTCGACGATGGACACGTCGCCGGCGGGGATACGCATGGAGGTGCCGGTCAGCTTGCCCTTCAGCTCGGGGATGACCTTGCCGACGGCCTTGGCAGCGCCGGTGGAGGTGGGGATGATGTTGTTGTACACGGAGCGGCCCAGTCTCCAGTTCTTCTTGGAGAAGCCGTCGACCACGCTCTGGGTGGCGGTGGAGGCATGGACGGTGGTCATCAGACCCTCGACGATGCCGAAGTTGTCGTTCAGGACCTTGGCCATGGGAGCCAGGCAGTTGGTGGTGCAGGAGGCGTTGGAGACGAACTGCATATCAGCGGTGTACTTCTCCAGGTTGACGCCGCAGACGAACATGGGGGTGTCGTCCTTGGCGGGGCCGGACATGACGACGACCTTGGCGCCGGCGTCGATGTGGGCCTGAGCGGAGGCCTTGTCCAGGAACTTGCCGGTGCACTCGAGAACGTACTCCACGCCCATCTCGCCCCAGGGCAGCAGGGAGGGATCACGGTACTGGGCGTCGGCCAGGACGACGACCTTCTTGCCGTCGACGGTCAGGGTGCTGGCCTCATCGTCGGCGACGATGGTGCCGTTGAAGCGGCCGTGAACGGTGTCATACTTGAGGGAGTAGGCCAGCTGGCTGGCGGGATGGCCGGGGGCGTTGATGGCGACGACCTCGATGTCGTCGGACTTGATCGCGGAACGGAAAGCCAGGGAGCCAATGCGGCCGAAGCCATTGATAGCGACTTTGATCATTGAAGAATCCTCCATTTTAATTTTAGCGGGATCAGCCCGGCCGAAGCCTGCCGCGCGGCGCGGCGCTTCCCAGAATATGGCGGAACAGCCCGCTTTTTAACGTCTGAATTTTAACATATAATATCACTAAAAATCAAGTTCTTACAGCCTATATTCTTCGCAAAATAGTGCCGAAATTTTCGCTCATTTTTTGCTTTTTTTCCGGATACTCTTGTGTATTTTGTCGATTGCTGTTAAAATTCTTGATGTAGGGGCGTCCGGCGGCCCGGACGCATGGTCCGTTGTCGTCCGCCTTGCTGCGGAGAAAGGGAAACGCCTATGAACAACGCATCTGAGATCCTTGCCCTCACCGGGGAGGCCGCCGTTCTGGTGCGGCACGGGAGGATCGCCTACGCCAACGCCATCGCGGCGGGCATCCTGGGGGCGGACTGCCTGGGCAAGAGCGTCCGGGCCGTCTTCGGCAGCGAGGTGGCCGGGGTCCAGGCCGGCTCCTTTGTGGCCGGCGTGACCATCGCCGGGCAGCAGTACATCCTGCGCATGGCCCGGACGGAGGAGGATAAGCTGATCTTTTTCTCCTGCCCGGAGGAGGCCCCCGCCCTTTTGAACGACGCCTTTTTGAGCTTTCTGCGGGCTACGCTCATGAATATGGGCATCGCCGCGGACCGGCTCCGGGAGCAGGCGGAGGAGGCCGGGGACCGGGCAGCGCTGGGCCACGTGGCGGCCCTCACCCGCAACTGGTACCGGCTCAACCGGCTGGTGGCCAACACCGCCCTGGTGCTGGATATCTCCCGGGGGCTTTTGCAGGCGGGCCCGGCGGAGATCGACCTCTCCGCCCTCTGCCGGAACCTGCTGGACACGGTGGCCTTCTTCTGCCCGGAGCAGCGTTTTACGGCGGAACTGGGCCAGGAGCTCCGCTGCACGGCGGACCCGGCCATGGTCAGCCAGCTGCTTTTGAACCTGCTCTCCAACTGCCTGCTCCACGCCAAGGGCTGCACCGATATCCGCGTCTCCCTCATCGACTCCGGGGAGAGCGTCATCCTCTCCGTCAGCGACGACGGCTGCGGCATCGAGCCGGGGGAGCTGTACCGGGTCTTTGACCGCTACCGGCACAGCTTTTCCATGTCCGCCATAGCGGAGGGCACCGGCCTGGGGCTGACGGCGGCCCGCTGCATCGCCCAGCTCCACGGGGGCACCCTGCTGCTGGAGAGCCGCCCCGGCCGGGGCACCTCTGTCCGGGCCTCCCTCTGCCGGCGCTCCCCTCTCGCCGGCGCTCTCCGGGCCGCCCAGCCGGAGCTGCCCAATGTGCTGCGCCTGGTGCAGACCGGTCTGGCGGATGTCCTGCCCGACAGCAGCTTCGCGGAAAAGTATATGGACTGACGCTGCTCAGAAAGCGCCGCGCCCATAGCTTTCTCTGCGCGAGGAGAGGCCCGGCCGTTACTTTAGGTACTTCTTTATCTTTTCCAAACAGCCCTGCGGTTTTGTGCCGCAGGGCTGTTAGTTTTGCTAGTAGCAAAGGCAACCACTAGCTATGCTAGTGGGAAAGAAGAGCTTATAGCGAGGAAAAAAGTAGACAAAAA
>CANQTO010000019.1 GCA_947626785.1 uncultured Oscillospiraceae bacterium | reverse complement strand
GACGGGCTCCGCCGGCGCGGCAGGGGCCGCGGCCGCGGGCGCAGGAGCGGCGGGCTTGGCGGCAGCCGGAGCCGCGGGGGCGGCGGGCTTGGCCGCGGGGGCCGCCTTTTTCACCGGGGGCTTCTTGATGAAGGTGCCGGAGACCAGAAGATCCTCGGACTTGGTGGCCACCATGTGGTAGTCGCCGGTGAACTCAATGGCGTGGCGGCTGCAGAAGTCCGCGCAGGTGGCGCAGAAGGTGCAGGAGCCCAGGTTGAAGGTCATGGTGATCTTCTCGCCCTCTTCCACCTTCTCGCTGGTCCGGGTGATGGCGTTGCCGGAGCAGACCCGCTCGCACATGCCGCAGTTGATGCACAGCTCCGGGTGGTACACGATCCGGCCCCGGTAACGGGGGGCCGCCTCGCTGGGGACGGCGGGGTACATGGCGCAGCTGGTCTTGCTGAACAGCTGCTTGACCGCCTCTTTGACAAACGGAAGATCCATTACTTCGCCTCCCTCTTCTCTTTTAAGATCTTGGTGGCCAGGGCCAGGCCGTCGATGACCGCCTCCGGCTTGGGGGCGCAGCCGGCCACGTCCACATCCACATGCACGTACTTGCTCAGGGGGCCGGCCACGGAGTAGCTGCCCCTAAACACGTTGCCGGACTGGGGGCAGGAGCCCATGGTCACGATGCAGCGGGGCTCGGGCACCTGGGAGATGGCCCGCAGCACCCGGGGCAGGGACTGGGTGGTGACCGGACCGGTGACCACGACGATGTCCGCATGCCGGGGGCTGCCCGCCAGCTTGAAGCCCAGGCGCTCCG
This sequence comes from uncultured Oscillospiraceae bacterium, assembly GCA_947626785.1. Classification (GTDB taxonomy): domain Bacteria; phylum Bacillota; class Clostridia; order Oscillospirales; family Oscillospiraceae; genus Limivicinus. Next base: position 40,319 of record CANQTO010000019.1, on the reverse strand, counting down.
CGTCATAGCGGGGGGTCAGCACGGAGACCAGCTCGATGTCACAGCCGTTGCAGGAGCCGGCGTTGATGTGGAACAGCCAGGGGGATTTGGCGGTGCTCTCCGCGATCAGTTTTTTAAACATAGTCGCCCCTCCTTACAGACCGTACCAGGCCAGGACCAGGCTGATAAGGGCCAGGCCGGACACGGCGGTCCAGTAGAATTTGAAGATCTGCTCGATCTTGAGCCGGGCGGTGACCGCGTGGGCAAAGGAGATGCACACGACGGTGAGCACCACGCACAGCAGGAACAGTACGATCGCGCCCAAGATCACCGTCACTGCGCCGGCGGCGGCGCCGCTCAGGCCGCAGAGCAGGACCAGCTTCTCGATGCCGCTGCCGATGCCGCCCAAAAACAGGGCTACGAACAGGCTGGTGAGGGTCAGCATCTTGATAGCGTGGCTCAGCTTGTACACGCCCAGGGGAGGGCCGCTGTATTCGGCCAGAAGACCCTCGCAGATCTCTGTCTCCGCCTCGGCGGCGTCGAAGGGGTGGTTGCCGGTCTCGCCGGGGATGACCATCAGCATAGCCACGGCGGCGGGGATCATGCTGGCCTTCAAAATCAGGCTGCCATGCTCGGCCTGGTAGGCCATGATGGCGCTGAAGGAGAAGGTCAGCCCGGTGCCGGAGGCGCTGCCCACCACCTTGCCCACCGCCAGAAGGATCAGCACCAGAGGCAGCTCGCAGGAGATGATGGTGACCATCTCACGGGACAGGCCCACGCCCGCGTAGGGGGAGCCGGAGGCAGCGCCGCCCAGGATGGTGGCCAGGGCGGGGATCAGCAGCAGATATAGGATGACGATGATGTCGGCCATGCCGGAGAAGGCGGTGAACTGGAAGATGGGGATAAACAGCTGCAGCACCACCAGGGCCGCCAGGCCCACCAGCGGGGCCATCAGGAACACGGTCTTGGAGGAGGCCGCCGCGGGGACGATGGTCTCCTTGCCGCAGAGCTTGAAGAAGTCATAGAAGGGCTGGAGGACCGGCGGTCCCACCCGCTTCTGCATCTTGGCGACCATTTTCCGGTCGATGCCGCAGAGCAGGAGACCGGCCAGGAAGCAGAACAGGAAGCCGGGGAAGATCAGGACATAGCCCAGGTATTGAACGGCGCTCAGTACGATACTCATCTGCCCACCTCCTTAAAACACGATCAGCATGTAGAGCGTGGTCAGCGCCAGGGCGACCACGGCCCACAGGGCGTAGTCGTTCACGATGCCGCTGTGCAGCTCATGCATGAAGGAGAAGTATCCGCGCCAGTTGTGCTTGAAGCCCCAGAACAGGTCCTCGCCGCCCACCTGGGAGTACACGCTCTGCTCGCCGCCGAAGAACAGGTCGTACTTGCCGTCCACAGGGGCGGGGGCGGGAGCCTTCTCGCTGACCCGGTCGTACTGGCCGGCGATGGCCACGATGGTGATGGCAAGCAGGGCGATGATGAGGATCAGCAGCCAGGACACGGGCTGCCACACACCCACCTCCACGAAGGTGACGGCCTGGGCCGCGGGGGCGGCGGCGCCCATGACGCTCTCGGCGTAGCCGGAGCCCATCATGGCGTTGATGTAGTTGGCCACGTTGAAGACCGCGGCGGCGGCCGGCTGGGTCAGGTAGGTGGTGACCGCGTTGGGGAACAGGCCCGTCACGATGCAGAGCACCGCGAAGAGGCCCATGGCCAGGCGCATGCCCCAGGGCACCTCTTTCACGTTCTCATATTCCTTGGGCAGCTGCCCGAAGAACACGGACTGGCTGACCTTCACGAAGGAAGCCAGGGTCAGGACGCTGGTGACCAGAGCGATAATGGTGACGAACAGGAAACCGATGTTGCCGGACTCCACCGCCTTCTGGTAGATGGACTGGTAGACCATCCACTTGGAGGCAAAGCCGTTGAAGGGCGGGATACCGCTGATGGAGAAAGCGCCCACCAGGAACAGCGCTGTGGTCCAGGGCATCTTTTTGGACAGGCCGCCCAGCTTGCCCAGGTCGGTGGTGCCGGTCTCGTGCAGCACGGCGCCGGCGGCAAGGAACAGCAGGCCCTTGAACAGGGTGTGGTTCATGGCGTGGTACAGGCCGGAGGAAATGCCCATGGCGGTGCACAGGCCCACGGCCGTCAGCACGTAGCCGATCTGGGAGATGCTGTGGAAAGCCAGCAGACGCTTGAAGTCATGCTGGGCCAGGGCCATGGTCACGCACACGAACATGCTCACCGAGCCCATGAACACCAGCAAAAACTGCATGGTGCCCAGCTCCATGGTCTGGAACAGGAAGTAGCTGAGCCGGATGATGCCGTAGATACCGGACTTGGTCAGCACGCCGGAGATCAGCACGGAGATGGACGCGGGGGCCGCGCCGTGGGCGTCCGCCGCCAGGGGGTGGAAGGGCACGATGAAGGCCTTGGTGGAGAAGCCTATGTACAGCAGGGCGAAGGCCACCACGGTGGCGGTGTTCATGTTGCCCGGGATGAAGGCGGACAGCTGGGCGAAGTTCAGGGTGTGGGCCTGGGCGTAGAGCATGATGGTGCCCGCCAGGATGCAGGTGGAACCCATGCAGCCCACCACCAGATACTTGAAGGCGGCCTCCAGCGCGCCGTTGACGGTGTTCCGGAAGGCGGTCAGCGCCACGGCGGCGAAGGTCAGGATCTCCACCATGATGAACATGTTGAACAGGTCCCCGGAGAGGACCAGGCCCATCACGCCGCCGGCCAGCATCAAAAACAGGGTGTAGTACTGGGACACGTTGTCGTCATGGCGCATGTACTGGATGGAGTACACGCAGGAGACGAACACGGCGGTGGCGATCAGCAGGCCGAAGAACAGGCTCAGGGCGTCTACCTCCAGGGCGATGCCGATGGCGTAGCCGCCGGCGGGGGCCCGGGCGCCCATCCAGTAGGCGATGATCTCGCCGTTGAGCATCACGGGCTTGACCAGGGCGATCAGGAAGCCCAGGGAGGCGGTCACCGCCAGAAGGGCGATGGCGTGCCGCAGGGGCTTGATGTTGCCGAAGAGGACGATCAGGAACGCGCCCAGGAAGAGCGCCATGATGGCGAAGATGGGGAAGTGCTGATACAGAGCAGTACTCATCCTCTCAGCCTCCTTATCTCTCTGGTGTCGATGGTGCCATACTGCTCACGCAGCTTCATCACCAAGGACAGGGACATGGCCGTGACGCAGGCGCCGATGACGATGCTGGTCAGGGTCAGGGCCTGAGGGATGGGATCGACGAAGAAGGAGGCGGGGTTCAGCTCGCCCCAGGTAAAGATGGGGGCGGTGCCGCCGGGATTGAAGCCGATGCTGATGATCAGCAGATTGACGCCGTAATCCGCGATGGACAGGCCGATCACCGTCTTGACCAGGTTGGTCTTGGTGACGATGGTGTAGAAGCCCAGAACGATGAGGAAAAACGACGCGATATAGTTGAACATGATCATAGTCTTCACCTCATTCCGCGCCGGCGTCTTTTCCGGCAAAGACGCCGATCATCAACAGGGAAATGGAGCCGATGCCGGTTATGACCTTCACGCCGACCGTCAGGTTCATCCAGAAGATGGTGCCGGAGCTGTAAAGGTCGCCCACGTTCCCAAAGGTGTAGAGGACGTTCTGGCAGAACTGGGCGCCCACGGCCACCCCCAGCAGAGCCAGGGCCACATAGACCGTGGAGGCCGCGCCCTCGGCGTGGTGCAGCAGATTGAAGCTCAGAGCCTCCATGGTGGTCTGCTGGCCGTGGCCGAAGTAGAGCAGCACCACAACGGCCGCCATGATGACGCCGCCCTGGAAGCCGCCGCCGGGGGACAGGTGCCCGTGGAGCACGATGTACAGGCTGTACACCAGGGCCAGGGGCATGATCGCGTCGCAGCCGCAGGGCTGGATCACGTCTTTGATCACAGGCTTGTTATTCATCCGTCTTCTCCTCCTCCTTCTTGGCTTTTTTGGTAAAGAGGATCACGGTGGAGCCGGCCACGGCGGTGATCAGGATAAAGGCCTCGCCCATGGTGTCGTAACCACGGAAGTCGAAGACGATGGAGGTCACGTCGTTCACCGCGTGGGACTTCTCCAGGTTCTGCTGGACGATGGCCGCCGCCGCGCCGTCGGCGGTGCTGTCGTCATAGGAGGACGGGTCCTGCTGCAGCTCGTACACGGAGACCGTGGCCTGGCTGCCGTCATAGGTCCGGGGCATGGCCGCCATGGCGATGCCGGCGTAGACGCAGGCCGCCAGAACGGCCAGCAGGGAGAACCAAGTCAGAAATTTCTTCATTTGCCGTCCCCTCCCTTGATCTTTTTCAGGGTGACGATGAAGATCAGCGGGCTCAGGGCCGCGCCCACGGCGGCCTCGGAGATGGCCACGTCGGGGGCGTGGAGCAGCAGGAACTCCGCCGCGGCGAACAGGCCCGTCACGCTTAGGGCGATGACCGACGACAGGAGCTTCTCAAAGTGGGCCGCCAGGATGGCGGACACCACCATGCCCACGACCACCAGGACATTCAGGATCACAACCAGTTCACTCATCGAAATCCCTCCCGTAATCGTCGATTTCCATCTTTTTCTCCGGGCGGATACCGGCCTGATAGGCCCCCTTGGCGATGGCGTGGGAGCCGACAGGGTTGGTGAAGAAGATCAGCGCTCCGATCAGCGCCACCTTGACGGCGGCGGAGGCGCTGCCCATCACGAAGATGGCATAGAGCAGGCCGCCCAGGCACACGCCCAGGACGCCCAGGGTGCTGACGCAGGTGCTTGCCTGCATCCGGCAGAAGGTGTCGGGCATTTTCAGGATGCCCTTGGTGCCCGCCACAGCGAAGATCAGCCCGAAGGCGATGAGCAGGTCAATGACGATCCTTAGCAGCATACTTCAGCCACCTCCCTTTGTCCATGTACTTGGCTACCAGCATCGTGTCGATGATGCCCAGCAGCGCGCCGATGATGGCGATATCCAGATAAATGCCTCTGCCGCTGTAGAGGGAGAAGAGGACCATGGCGCAGCAGATGCAGATGTCCGCCGCGTCCCCGGCTACCATCCGGTCCGCGGCCGTGGGGCCCTTGATGAGCCGGACCAGGTTCAGCAGAGCCAGCACGCCGAACAGCACGGCAAAGATCATCAGGTCGCTCATTCCCATACCCTCCTTAAGCCTTTCTCCAGCCGGCCCTTGATGGCGTCGCCCGCCTCCTGGCCGCTGGGCTTGGTCACGTCGATCCAGTGTATGTAGTAGTAGGTCTGTCCCTCCTCCTCGGCGATGTCCATGGTGATGGTGCCGGGGGTGAGGGTGATGGCGTTGGCCAGAGCGGCCTGGCCGTAGTCGGACTTCAGGTCCACCGGCACCTTGACGATGCCGGGGTTGACGTCCTTGCAGCCGCCGAAGCAGCGCCGGGCCACATCCACGTTGGCCTTGACCATCTCCACCACGAAGGTCCCCAGCCAGAAGGCCAGGGCCATGAGGAGCTTGGCCGGGTTGAAGAGCCAGAAGGCCTTCTCATGGATGAAGAACCGGGCCGAGAACAGAGCCACCGCGAGGCTCACCACCGCGCCGGCCGCCAGCTCCTGTACCGCAAAGCTCCAGGTCAGCAGCAGCCAGAAGATATAGCAGACGACGAAGGTGGAAATGACAGCGGGAAGTTTCGTCTTTTGCAAGGGAACACCTCTCCTTTCTTGGGGCGGCGGGGCGCCGGGCCCCGGACGCCGCCCGCGCTTGTTTTCCGTCAGGCGGGTATTGCGTTAGGCAGCGGAAGCCGGACTTGGGCTTGACTTTCGTTGCCTCTATTCTACTTTCAGGCTGTCCACATAGAACTCCCTGCCGGAGAGCATCCGGATAGCCGGGGACCGGCAGTCGGGACAGCAGGCGCCGCTCCGGTCCACCGGGCCCTCGTATCCGCAGTCCAGGCACCGGAAGCGGGCGGGCAGGGTCTCGATCACGAGCGCGGCCCCCTCCGCCGCCGTTCCGGCGGCGGCCACCGGGAAGAACTCCCGCAGGCAGGCGGGCACCAGGCCGGAGAACTCCCCCATTTTCAGGCGGATCTCCTGCACCCTTTGAAAGCCCTTCTCCCGGGCCTGCTCGTCCACGATGCGGATGATGCCCTGGGCGATCGCCAGCTCGTGCATGGCTCAGCGGTCCAGGCAGCTGAAGCAGGGGTCGATGCTGGCCACGATCAGCCCCGCGTCGGCCACGGTGTTGTTCCGCAGCATGGCCGGGATGGTGGGGGTATTCTTGTAGCTGGGCACGTGGACGCTGATGCGGTGGTTGTTGAAGGAGCCGTTGCCCACCACCATGTAGCTCAGCTGGCCCCGGGGGGCCTCATGCCGGGCCACGGCCACGCCGTCCTGGATCTTGACCAGCTTGTTGCCCAGGTTGATGGGGCCCTCCGGCAGCAGGTCCAGAGCCTGACGGATGATCTTGATGCTCTCGGCGCTCTCCAGCGCCCGGATGACCACCCGGTCGAACACGTCGCCGTTGGGGGTCACCGGCACGGCGAACTCAAAATCGTCATAGGAGCAGTAGGGGGCGTCCCGCCGGACGTCCACATCCACGCCCGAGGCCCGGGCATGGGGGCCGATGGCGCCCATCTTCAGGGCGGTCTCGGTGGTCAGGACGCCCACGCCCTTGGTGCGCAGGGCGATGGTCTTGTCGGTGACGGCGATCTCGGTGATGCGCTTGAGCTTCTCCTCCAGCTTGTCGCAGGCGGCCAGGATCTTGCGGCGCAGCTCGTCGCTGATATCCCGGCGGGAGCCGCCGATGGTGACCATGGCGTAGTTGACCCGGTTGCCGGTCATCTCCTCCAGCAGGTCCATCACCAGCTCGCGCTCGTCCCAGATGTGCATGAACATGCTGTCGTGGCCGATGATGTGGCAGGCGATGCCCAGCCAGAGGAAGTGGGAGTGGAGCCGCTCCAGCTCCGCGGTGATGACCCGGATATACTCGCCCCGCTTGGGGACCTGGATGCCGTTGATGGCCTCCACGGCCAGGGCGTAGGTCAGCGCGTGGGAGTGGGAGCAGATGCCGCAGACCCGCTCCACCAGCACCAGGGTCTGGATGGCGTTGCGCTCGGTGGCCAGCTTCTCGATGCCCCGGTGGTTATAGCCCACAAAGACCTCCGCGTCCTTGATGACCTCGCCCTCGGTGTAGAGCTTGGCGTGGATAGGCTCCTCCAACGCGGGATGGTAGGGGCCGATGGGCACGATATAGCTCATGACTGCGCCTCCTTCTTGTTCTTCTCTACCAGTTCAGACAGGGGGGTGACCATGATGTGCCCCCGGCCTTGGGTCTCCAGCATGTCCTCCGGCAGGAACAGGCGCTGGGATGTATCCAGCCCCTCGAACTGCACGCCGAACAGCTCGTTGATCTCCCGCTCCGGCCAGGAGGCGGCGGTGTCGTAGATCTCGCTGATGGAGGGCAGCTCCATCTGCCCCACTACGTGGTAGGACTCGATCGCCGGGTCCACCGCGTACTCGTAGGACACGTCCATCTGTCCGTCCTTGTCGATGTACCCGTGGATCATCACAAGGAAACGGCCCTCTTTCTTCATCTTCTCTGCAATGGGTACGACCTGGTCTTTTTCGATTAGGATCTTTCTGTACTCCTGCATTCCTTTCACCTCTCGATGTCCTGAATAATGACTGCTGCTGACAGGATAACAAACTATCTACCATTTTATAACAAATATCTACTGTGCGCAAGCTACAATAAATATTTATCAACAAATTCTGGGCAGCTGGGCTCCGGCCAGCTTCTGGAGCACCCGGCCCCCGCCCAGGCGGGTCCGCAGGACCAGCCTGCCCGGGTTCTTGGCCGTGACGGTGCCGATGAGGGCGGCCTCCGCCCCCTCCGGGAAGCTGTGCAGGGTCTCCAGCGCCGCCTCCGCCTCCTCGGGCGGGACCACCGCCAGGAGCTTGCCCTCGTTTGCGCAGTACAGCGGGTCCAGCCCCAGCAGCTCGCAGGCCGCGTGGACGGCCGGGCGGACGGGGACCGCCGCCTCCTCAAGCTCGATGCCCAGCTCCGCGCCCTCCACAAACTCGTTGAGGGTGGTGGCCGCTCCGCCGCGGGTGGGGTCCCGCAGGACCCGGACGCCGGGGCAGCGCTCCAGGAGGGCCGCCGCCATCCTGTGCAGGGGGGCGCAGTCGGACCGGAGCTCTCCCTGGGCCATACCGCTGCGGGCCAGCATCACGGTGGCCCCGTGGTCCCCCAGGCTGCCGGAGACCAGTACCCGGTCCCCCTCCCGGATGTTTTTGGGGCTCAGGCCGGGGAACCTCAGCCGGCCGATGCCGGCGGTGTTGATATAGAGCTGGTCCCCCCGGCCCCGCTCCACCACCTTGGTGTCGCCGGTGACCACCTGGACCCCCGCCGCCCGGCAGGCGTCCCGGAGGGAGTCCAGCACCCGTTCCAGGGTCTCCATGGGCAGGCCCTCCTCCATGATGAGGGCGCAGCTCAGGTACAGCGGCTCTCCGCCGCACATGGCGATGTCGTTCACCGTGCCGCAGACGGCCAGCTTCCCGATATCCCCGCCGGGGAAGAATAGGGGGCTGACCACAAAGCTGTCGGTAGAGAAGACCAGCCGCTCCGCCCCCGGCAGGATGGCCCCGTCCCCCAGCTCGCCCAGGGCGGGATTGTTCAGCCGGGGCAGGATGCTGTTTTCGATCAGCCGGGAGGTCTTTTTCCCCCCGCTGCCGTAATCCAAAGTGATGATGTCGTCCATAGGCGTTTCCTATTCGACCGTCTCGTATTTATAGGCCGCGGCGCAGGCCCCCTCCGAGGAGACCATGCAGGGCCCCATGGGGTCCTCTGGGGTGCAGCGCCCGCCGAAGAGGGGGCAGCCCTTCGGGCTCAGCCGCCCGGTGATCACCTCGCCGCAGCGGCAGGGGCTCTGGGCGGCGGGGGGCTTGATCTGTACGCCGAACTTCCGCTCCGCGTCGAAGTCCTTCAGCTCCTCCCGGAGCTTCAGGCCGCTGTTTTCGATGCGGCCCAGGCCCCGCCACAGATCGGCCCGGGGCTCCAGGCAGTGCTCCATCATAGCTCTCGCCAGGGGATTGCCCGCCGGGGCTACGGCCCGTGGGTAGGCGTTCTGCACCCGGGGTTGGCCCTCGGCCAGCTGCTTTAAGAGCAGATACACCGCCAAAAGGATGTCCTCTGCCTCAAAGCCGCCCACCACCGCCGGCAGGCCGTATTCCTCCGGCAGGAAGCGGAAGGCCTCCGCGCCGATGACGGTGGCCACATGGCCGGGGCAGAGGAAGCCCTGGACGTTGAAGCCCTCCAGCCGGATCAGGGCCCGCAGGGCGGGCTCCACGGTCTTGAGCATGGAGAAGAGGGAGAAATTTCGTACCCCCTCCTCCGCCGCCGTCAGCACCGCCGCGGCGGTGCCCGGCGCGGTGGTCTCGAAGCCGGCGCCCAGAAAGACGATCTGCTGCTCCGGGCTCTGCCTGGCCAGCTCCACCGCGTCCACCGGGGAGTAGACCATCTCCACCCGGGCCCCCAGGGCCCGGCGGCGCTGGAGGCTGTCCCCCGGCCGGCTGCCGGGGACCCGGAGCAGATCTCCGTAAGTGGCGACGGTGATCTCCTTCTCCATAGCCAGGTCCAGAATGGCGTCGATGACCTCTGCCGGCGTCACGCAGACGGGGCAGCCGGGGCCGCTGAGGAGCCGCACATTCTCCGGCAGCAGGGACTTGATGCCGGAGCGGGCGATGGACATGGTGTGGGTCCCGCAGACCTCCATCAGGTTCACCGGCATTGGGGGCAGCTCCCGGATGGCCTTTAAGAGCTCTTCAGCGGAGGGCATCGGCCATCTCCTCCCAGCTCTCCAGGTCCTCCAGCGCCTGGCTCTCGGACAGGCGCTCGATGGCGAAGCCCGCGTGGACCATCACATAGTCTCCCACCTTGGGCTCCGGGATGAAATCCACCCGGATCTCCCGGGTCATGCCCAGGGCCTCGCCCAGGGCCTTCTTCCCGTCGATCTTGATCAGTTTCAGGGGTACCGCAAGGCACATCTCCTGTCACCTCAACCTTTCCACTGTCTCTGGGCGATCATCAGCTGGCCCAGGGACAGCCCCTCGTCGTTGGCGGACACGCGGCTGTGCCGCCAGGGCCGCAGCCCCGCTCCGCGCAGGGCGGGCAGCAGCCGCTCCATGATATACATATTCTGGAAGCTGCCTCCGGAGAGGACTACGTCCTTCAGTCCGGTCTCCCGGGAGGCCGCCAGGCTCATCTCCAGAGCCATATCCAGCAGGGTGTTCATAAATTTCGCCGCCAGCAGCGGCGCCGGGACGCCCGCGGTCTTCTCCGCCGCCAGGGCCCGGACCATGGGCCGCCAGTCAAAGCGCAGGGGGCTGCCCTCCAGCTCATAGGGGAAGCGCTCCTCCGTCTCTCCGGCCGCCGCCTCCAGCAGCACGGCCCCCTGGCCCTCGTAGCTGCACCGGGTCTTGATGCCCAGGATGGCGGAGACCCCGTCGAAGAGACGGCCCATGCCGGAGGACAAAGGGCAGTTGAGCCCCGCCCGGAGCATGGCCTCATAGGCCGGCGCTGCCTCTCCCCCGCCCGGTTCACAGCCGGAGTCTCTCAGCAGGGCGTAGGCCAGGCGGTCCGTCTCCTTCACGGCCCGGTCCCCGCCGATGAGGGGGATGGGCCGGAGGCTGCCGAAGCGCTCAAAGCCCCCGTAGTCCCCCACCAGGCACTCGCCGCCCCAGGCGGTGGCGTCGCTGCCCAGGCCCACGCCGTCCCAGATGAGCCCGATGACCGGGCCCTCCAGGCCGTTGTCCGCCATGCAGGCGGCCAGGTGGGCGTGGTGGTGCTGGACTTTGACGAGGGGCAGGCCCTCCCGCCGGCTCCGCTCCTGGGCGTAGGCGGCGGACAGGTAGTCCGGGTGCAGGTCGCAGGCCAGAAGCTCCGGCCTGGTATCGAAAAGGCGCTCAAAGTGCCTGATCTGCTGTTCGTAGTGCTCCAGGGTCTCCAAGTTTTTCAGATCCCCGATGTGCTGGCTGGGGAAGGCGTAGTCCCCCTTGGACAGGCAGAAGCTGGCCTTCTGCTCCGCCCCGCAGGCCAGGACGCTGCCCCGGCCGCCGGTGATCTTCACCGGGAAGGGCACATAGCCCCTTGAGCGCCGGGCGGGGTACTCCTTCCCCTCCAGCACCCAGAGCAGCGAGTCGTCGCAGCGGGTCTGGATGTCCCGGTCGTGGAGCAGGTAGCCGCCGGCGATGCCTCTCAGCTCCCGCAGGGCCTCGTCGTTCCGGTATACGATGGGCCGGTCGGACAGGTTGGCGCTGGTCATGATCAGCGCGTCCAGATCCTCCCCGAAGAGCAGCACATGCAGCGGCGTATAGGGCAGCATCACGCCGATGCGCCCGTTCTCGCTGACTTCCTCCAGGCCCGGCCGCCGCTTTTTCAGCAGCACGATGGGCTTGCGGCTGCTCTCCAGCAGTGCCTCCTCCTCCGGGCTGATATGGCAGAGGGCCCGGGCCGCTTCCACGTCCCGGCACATGAGGGCAAAGGGCTTCTCGTCCCGCTGCTTTCGCCGCCGCAGCTTCGCCGCCCGGTCCAGCGTACAGGCCAGATGGACGCCCCCCAGGCCCTTCAGGGCCAGGATGCCGCCGCTTTTCAGCAGGGCGCGGGCCAGCTCCAGAGGCTCCCCCGGCTGCTCCCGCCCCTCCCCGCCCAGGAAGAAGAGCCGGGGCCCACAGACCGGGCAGCAGTCCGGCTGGGCGTGGTAGCGCCGGTCCAGGATGTCCCCGTACTCCCGCTCGCAGTCCGGGCACATGGGAAAGGCGGCCATAGAGGTCCGGGCCCGGTCGTAGGGGATGTCCCGGATGATGGTGAAGCGGGGGCCGCAGTTGGTGCAGTTGATAAAGGGGTAGCGGTAACGCCGGTCCCTGGGGTCCCGCAGCTCCCGCAGGCAGTCCGGGCAGATGCCGATGTCCGGGGAGATGAGGGTGTCCCGGAAATCCGCCGTCCGGCTCCGGAGGATCGTCAGCCCCCGGCGGCCCGAGGGCTCGCCGCCCCAGTCCGCCTTCAGGCTCTCGATGAGGGCCAGGGACGGGGCCCGCTCCGGCAGCTGGGAGATAAAGCGCTCCAGGGCCTCCCGGGGCCCCTCCAGGTCCAGCTCCACGCCGGAGGCGCTGTTCTCGATGGTCCCCTGCAGGCCGTGTTCGGCGGCCAGCCGGTACAGGAAGGGCCGAAAGCCCACGCCCTGCACGATGCCGCGTATTTCGATCCGCACTCTTTCCAAGGCGCACTTCCCCATAGTTAATTAATTGACATTCTCATTATAACCGCACTGGGCGCTATATGCAAGAACTATTTTTCCCTTTTCGTTCTTTTTTTGAAAAGGGCGCCAAATTCTGCCGCGATTTCCGGACTTTTTTCCGTCTGACGCATGAATTTGTTCCTTATTCAGTGTGATTCCACTAATTTACATGATCTCTTGCATCATCGTTATTATAGTCCCCTTCCTCCGCCTGCGCAAGCTAAGGTAAAAAGTTAACGAGGGCTTTGTAAAAATTCAATGAGAGTTTGCCTTTAAGGTGCCGGGAGCCGGACACAAACTGCTTCAATGGAATCTCTTTAACTTTTCGTTCACGCCAAAACCGCGTAAAACTTTTTCCTTTGAAGCGTGGCGCAGTTTCTGGCGAGCAGATTTTTTCTCAGGCTAGGAAAAGCCCGCAGGGAATACTGCGTCCTCGCAAGCTCCGCTCATTCGCTTCCGTGTATACACGAAAGCTCATTCACGCCGCTGCTCGTCCTTCCAAAATCAAAGCGTCTGCTTTGATTTTGATAGGAAGAAGGAAGGAGCGGATATGGAGCTTTGCTCTTTAGAGCGAAGCGGAATGGAGCGAGTTTCTTCTGACGCCTGCCGCCAGGAACCGGTTTGGGTCCGGCTCTCGGCACCTCAACAAAAAAGTGCGGACTGAATTTCTTCAGTCCGCCAAACAGGGTTGTGGGATAAAGATATGAGCCGGGTCTTTCACGCGAAAGACCAATTGGATAAGCTGTGAGTATAAGATACACCGTGAGCGGCCATTTGTAAAGAGCGAAGGGAGTCGGAAAAGCACCAGTTTTGTCGAAGGTATATTTTTTTGTTTTGCCGGGCAGAATAGAGCCCGAAGGAATCCTCTTCTGAGAGCATCAGCCGTCCGGGACCGGACGGCGCCATGAAAGGAGAATTGACTGTGATTATGGATCGCATCGCCCTGGTGCTGGCCATCATCGGCGGCCTGAACTGGGGCAGCATCGGCCTGTTCCGCTTTGACATCGTGGCCTGGATCTTCGGCGGGCAGACCTCCACCGTCAGCCGCGTGATCTACACGCTGGTGGGTCTGGCCGCTCTCTGGTGCGTCTCGCTGCTGTTCCGCAGCGACTCTGTTACCGACGAAGGATAACAAGCCGGAAAATTCCCGCTCTCTCTAAGAGGGCGGGAATTTTCGGACTGTAGGTCACACGCGGGTCGTATGTGAATTACTCTTACATACTGTAATCTCCCTCTTCGTAGCCAAACTGCTCGCTGAGCAGCTTATAGCGCTCATGGGTGCGCCAGCCGTCGTCGATGGGGGCCACGGCGGTAGTGTCGATCAAGGTGTTGGGCAGCTTCTCCTTAATGGTGTCCAGCTGCTCCTGGGGGATGCTGTGGATGCTGCCGATCCAGAGCCGCTCCAGGCCGGTCAGGCCGTAGAGGGGCGTGATATCCTTCAGGTCGTGCAAAAAGCAGATGTTCAGGTGCTTCAGGTTCGTCAGTCCGGCCAGGGGCGTCAGGTCCGTCACCTGGGTGTTGAAGATCTCCAGATACTCAAGCTTCGGGCAGTTTGCCAGGGGGGAGGCGTCGCTCCAGTAGTTGATGGCCAGGATGGCCACCTCCAGATCCGGCATGTAGGAGACGAAGGAGATGTCCTCGATGGTGTTGTGCCCCAGGTCTAGATACTTGATCTCGGTGCAGTATTTCAGCGGCTCCACGTCCACATAGCGCATGTAGTAGCCCTTGATGGAGGCCAGGATCTTCGTCTCGTCCGTCCGGGCGTTGTAGGGGCCGAAGAAGACCCGCCAGATCACCTTGATGTCGGGAAAGTCGTCCCGGATGGCGGCCATATCCTCGTTGGACACGCCGCAGCTGTCCATATCCAGGACCTTGCAGCGGGTCATATAGGGCAGCGCCTCCCGGACAGCCTGTCCCCCGTCGCTCATGCGGACCTTGCTCAGATCCAGGGTCTCGTCGGCGGTGGAGACAGTCTTTCCCCAGATGTCAAAGGAGAAATCAAAGGCCGCCTCGGGCCGGGCCTCCTGCAAAAGGCCCACATCCTCCAGGCGCAGGGACCCCTCCGCCTCCGAGGCGGCGCCCAGCTTCACATTCTCCAGCTCAGGCAGCAGCTTCAAAGCCTCCGCCGCGGCCGGGACTTCGCTCCGGCTCAAAGCGGACAGATCCAGCTCCCGGGCGTCCCAGGGGACGCTCTGCCCGGCCAGACTCACGCTGTAGACCAGCTCTGCCTGGGGAAAGGCCCCCCGGAGCAGCTCCAGCTCCCCCGCCACTGGCTGCCGGGCGCCGAAGTCGATCCGGCTCAGCCCGGGCAGCTCACCGGCCAGGGCCGCCAGCTCCTCCAGATCGCTCTGGACGTTCAGCGTCAGGCTCTCCGTGGCCTCGCTCAGCTCCACTCCGTCGTAGACAACGGGGCTGGGCGTGGGCTCCGGCGTGGGCTCCGGCGCGGACGCGGGGCTCTGCCCGCAGCCGGCCAGAGCGGTCAAAAGCAGCGTAAACAGCACAATACTGACAACTTTCTTCATGAAATACGCCTCCCGGCGAAATGAATAGATTCCTCAAAAAACAGATTATAACGCAATGAAACATAAATCAAATTCGTTTTTGAGGCAGCTTTGCCGCCTCAAAAACTCCCTAAAGCCCGCCCTGGGGCGGGCTCTCGCGCCGACCAAACGGGGCAACGCCCCTGCGATAAGCGCAAGTACCTCAAATGCGAGCCCAGCGCTGTGCCCTTAGGGCACACGCGGGTCGCATTTGATCACAACGCTCCCAGGAAGCAGTCCTGAGAGGCGATCTCCGAGAAGAGGATCGCTCCGCCCTGGCCCATGTCGTAGACCTTGATGACGCCGGCCAAACTCTTGTCTCCGGTCAGCTCCGTGTACCGGTCCGGATAGCGGTCGAAGAGCGCCTCGTTGAACTGGCAGCCCTCCTCGCCCTGGTAGACGGCGGTGTAGAAGATGCCGCTCTCCACCAGATCCTGGAAGAAGTGGCTCCCGTAGGACAGCTCCGGCCGGAGGCCGTGGGACTGGTAGGCCAGCTCGCACATGCAGGAGAAGCGGTTGATCTCCGCGAAGCTCACCGGCACCCCCAGGCTGGGGGTCGTGGTGCCCCAGCGGCCGGGGCCCAGAAGGATGGCGTTCTTGCCCTTGAGCAGGGCGTTGAGCTCTCCCACCCTCCGGGCGGTCAGATATTTCCGGTTCTCCGGCAGGGACAGATAGGGCTCCACCTTCACAAAGACCACATAGCGCACGGGGATGCAGGCGTTGCCGCCCATGAAGTTGCCCTTGATGCGGAAAAAGAAGTCCCGCACCTTGGGCATTACCCCCGCCTGGCCCAGGCCGTGGGTCTGGAGCGTGCGGCACTGGAGCAGGTTGATGCGGTAGCTGAGCCGGTCGTAGAAGTTGCAGGAGTACTCCACGTCCACCGGGTACTGGTACTTCTCCGCCAGCAGCGCCATGATCTTTGTCATGACCTGGGTGAAGTCGGTCCGGCGCAGGAGCTTGTTGAAGCTGAGGATGTCCGGCACGGGCTCGTTGATCCCCAGCTCCCGGTACCGGGCGGCGGCGGACAGGTCCGGCTCCATAAAGAGGCTGGGGTCGGCCCCCATGAGCCGCTTGTCCAGCTCGCCCAGGGGCACGGAGCGGAAGCGGTTCTCCTTCAGGTCGATCAGGTCCACGTTGTGCTGGGAGAAGCGGTACTCGTCCCCGTGCTCCACCATGGGCGGGGCCAGGGGCTTTTCCAGGTTGATGAAGCGGGCGTAGTCGTCCGCCCCCCGGTCCACCGCCCGGGTGCCCATGCCGAAGACCAGGCGCAGCATGCCCTTGTTGTCCGCGGAGCTGTTGGAGTTGTTGAAATACAGGTTCCGGGAGTGGCCCACGCCGGCCAGATGGGGATAGTAGTAGTCCCCGTGGCAGTCGCCGCTGACCCGCATGACCAGCAGGGCCATCTGCTCGTCCCGGTCCAGCAGGTTCCGGTCGGCCCGGTACTTGATAGCCTCGGGGCTAACGGTGCTGGCGTAGACCCGGCGCACCGCGTCCTCAAAGACCTGGTAGCGCTCCTCCAGGGTGCCCTGGTTGGGGCAGAACACGCTCTCGTACTTGCCCACAAAGGCGTTGCCCACGCCGTCCTCCAACAGGGAGCTGGAGCGGACGATGATGGGCGACTGGCCGAAGTACTCCAGCATGGACAGAAACTGCTCCTTGATGGTGGGCATGAAGCTGCCGTGGAGGAGCCTCTGGCCGAACTCCGGGGCGATGCGGATATAGTCCTCCGGCTCGATCATCTTGGTGCGCAGGTCCCAGGTGTTGTTCTGCACCGCGTAGGTGTAGAACACGTCCGCGCCGATGAAGTAGGAATCGTGGGGCTCGATGTACTTCTCATAGAGCTCCGGGGCGTCGTTGCGGAGCATGTTCCGGGCCAGGAGCATGCCCACCGCCTTGCCGCCGATGCAGCCGGTGCCGATCTCCCGCTTCTTGATCTCCATCAGGTCCTTGATGGAAAAATATTTCCGGCAGATCTCCAGCCGCTTGGGCTCGGTGCCCAGCAGGCAGCGGAGGATGTTCTCCTTGAGCTGGATGCCCTCCGGGTCCGTGGGCTCCTCCCGTGCGTCCCCCACCGAGTCGAACATGCTGTCCCAGCAGTCCCGGCGCTCGCCGGTCTGGGTGAAGATGTCAAAGATGGCGTAGGTCTCGGAGCTGGAGGTGATGATCCGGCTGTGGCTGCCGTCGATGCGCAGGGGGAAGTACATGTTCTTGGTGCTGCGCCCGGCGGCCTTGAGGGTGTGGATATAGGTGCTGCCCCGGACGCTGCGGATGTTCAGCAGCACAGGGGTGGCGTGGCGGATGCGGGAGATGGTCTCATAGATGTGCCGCTCGTACTTGATGGCGGTGTAGGCCACGTTCCCCCGCTCCTGGGAGAAGGAGCTGGTGAGCAGGAAGAAGTTGCAGACCATCAGGTCGGAAAACCAGTACTTTTGTAGCTCCGTCAGGCCGTCATAGATGAAGTAGGCGCCGGGCTCCTCCTGGCTGATGATCCGGTGGACCTGGACGGCAAAGGTCTCAAAGCCCACCGAGGGGTCCAGCTGGTACTTGACGATGTTGGCGCCCCGGCGGGCCAGGGCCTCCGCGTCGATGACCTCCTCATGGTCCCCGAAGCGCAGATAGACGATCCGCCGTCCGCTGAGAGCCACGGCGGTGACGAATTTGGTGGCCACATAGGCGTAGTCGCCCACGTGCTCCACCTGCCAGGTGACGGTGTCCCCGGGCCGGAGATAGTCCAGAGTCTCGTCCAGGCCCTGGATGCCGGTGCTGATGCGGAGCTCATCGCTCATGAGAAAACCCCCTTTTATCTGTGATTTTTTGTTTTATACATAACGGTAATTGACCCAGATCCAAAGCGCCGCCTGTAGGATAGCCAGCGCGGGAAAGCCAAGGGAAAAGGTCCGGTGGAGGGTCTTGTGCCGGAAGGCGCGCATCCCCAGCCATCCCCCGATGGCTCCGCCCAGCAGGGCCAGAGTGAACAGGCTCCGCTCCGGGACCCGCCAGCCGCCCCGCTGGGCCTGGAGTTTGTCATAGCCCATGGTGAAAAAGAGCGCCAGGCTCAAAACGAACAGCCAGCCCGTCAGCAGGACGGGGCCGGATAATAATTCCTTCACTTCAATTCTCCGTAGTACCAGCCGGAGACGCCCTTATGCTTGACCAGATAGCCCAAGGAGGTCTCCTCGATCACGCTGACCCGGTCCCCGGCCTTCAGGGGCAGCACATAGTCGGTGCTGTCGTTGCAGTCGCTGTACTCCCCATCGGAGTAGAGGTACTTGGTCAGGATGTCCATCTCGTAGCCCGTGCGCACGTGGCGGCAGCGGGAGAACTCCTCTCCCCGGCGCAGCACCCGCACCTGGCTGTCCCCCCAGCGGATATAGTAGGAGCGCTCGCTGCCCGCCTGGTCCCGGGTGACAGTCCTCACCGGGAAGGGGTCGTAGGCCACGAATTCAAAGTCCGTGCTGTCCCGGTCCGGGATGATGAGGGCGTTGAGCTGGCCGTCGTCCTTCAAAACGCAGCCCCCGTCGATGCTGACGATGCGCTTGTCCCGGTCGATGATGGGGTTGGCGCAGACCCGATCCTGCCCGTAGAGCATCACGGGCCAGTGGCCCACGATGAGCCATCTTTTGAATTTTCTCCCGGTGGTCAGCAGGCTGTCCAGGCGGCACAGCTCCCCCTGGGTGTGCTCCCGCAGGGGCTTGTCCGGGTCCGCCCCCGCGTGGGCGAAGACGAAGTTCTCCGTCTCGATGGCGTCGGGCAGGCTTTCTAAAAAGGCCCACTCCGCCTCATAGCGCCGGCGCAGCAGCTCCTTGAAGTCCCCCAGGCTCTCCATCTCGAACAGATCCACCCCGGAGGCGTTGAGCATCTCCCACAGCAGGCCGCTCTGCCGCCACATGATGTAGTGCATCACGCGCTCGCCGGCCTCCTCCGTCCAGTCCGGCTGATAGAGGTCGGCCCAGTTGTCGCAGTTGCCCAGGACCGCGTGGACGTTGCCGCCTTTGGACAGCTCCATGATCCGCCGCAGGACGCCCAGGCTGTCCGGGCCCTTCTCCAAAAAGTCCCCGTCGATGATCAGCTCGTCCTGCCCGCAGAAGCCGGCCTTCTCCAAAAGGGCGTCAAAATAGGCCAGGTTCCCGTGGATGTCCGAGATCACCAGGATGCGCCGGCCGGGGGCAAAACGCAGGGGCAGGATCTTCGCTTTTCGCTCATACATGCCGCTTGCCCTCCAGAGTCCGCTCCATCAGCAGCAGCTTCACGCCGCCGCCCGTCTCCTCACCCAGTTGCTCAAAGCCCCAGTGCCGGTAAAAGGCCAAGGCGGCCTTGTTGTCCTCCGACACGTGCAGCCGCAGGCTCTTCCGGCCCAGGGACCGGTAGGTCTGGATGGCCCGGGCCAGCAGCTGCACGCCCAGGCCCCGGCCCCGGTGATCCTCCCGCAGGTACAGCAGGCTCACCCAGCCGTAACCGGCGTGGGCGCCCCGGCCGGTGTCCAGATCCACCAGGCCCACGGCCTCCTCCCCGTCGTACATCTTCAGCACCGCCCCGGGATAGGCCCGGTAGTGCTCCAGGGCGGAGGCGTAGTAGGGGCCAGGGGCAAAGCCCGCCAGGCTGCCGTGGGCGGCCCGCCAGGCCTCCGCGTAACAGTTCTCGTAATAGGCCCGGTCCGTGGCCGGGTCAAAGCTCTCGTGCCGCAGGTCGGCCCCGCCGCTCCAGGCGGGGAACGGCAGGCCCTCCAAGTGGCTGGCGTCGTTCAGGTAGGCGGCGGTGAAGCGCTCCCCGTCCCACAAAAGCCGGGAAACGGCGGTGTTGCCGCCGATGGGCAGGCGCTTGGTCTCATTGAGGGGGGTGCCGGTGATCTTGGCCAGCAGGCAGCGGATAGTCACCCCGTGGCTCACCACGGCCACGGTCTGCCCCTCGTGCCGCCGGGCGATCCTCTCCAGGGCGGCGTAGGCCCGCTCCGTCACCTGGCCGAAGGTCTCCGCCCCCTCCCGCACCCAGTGGTCCGGGTCAAAGAGGAAGAGCTCCGCGCTCTCCGGCTCGTCCCGGAACACGTTGGCGAAAAACAGGGCCTCCCAGGGCCCCAGATTGATCTCCCGCAGGTCGGGGTCCGTATGTAAGGGCAGGCGGTGGGGACCCGTGATGGCCCCGGCAGTCTCCATGGCCCGGTACAGGTCGCTGGAGTAGACCGCGTCCACATGGACCTTTTCAAAGCGCTTGGACAGGGCGGCGATCTGGAGGCGGCCGTCCGGGGTCACGTCCCCGTCCCAATGGCCCTGCATCATCCGGTAGAGGTTCCCCTCCGCCTGGGTGTGCCGAATGAGATAAATTTCCGTCATAACCGCGCCTCCAAATCTTGACCGAAGAGATCAAATACAGTATAATAAACTGATATCAGGGAGATCCGCGCCGTCCCGGCGCGGCCATGTCCCTATTATAGCTCAAATCGCGCCGATACACAAGGTTGAAATTCCGTCGGAAAACGGGGGTGATGCTCTATGGTCAGAGCGGCCGCGCTGGCCTCGGGAGACGGGGCGCAGCTTCAGGCGATCCTGGACTCCATATACTTTCATGAACTGCCGGATCTGGATCTGGTGGCGGTCATCTCGCCCCAGCGGGACGCCTACGCCATGAAACGGGCGCTGAACGCCGGCGTCCCGGCCTACGTGGTGGACCCGGAGCTCTTCCCCACCATGACCAGCCACAGCATGGCCGTAGCCAACAAGCTGAAGGACATGGATATCGAGCTTGTCATCCTGGCAGGCTATGACCGGCCCCTGGGTGTGGTCCCCTACCAGTTCAAGAACCGCATCATCGGCACCTGGCCCTCTCTGATCCCCGCCTTTGAGGACTATGAGGGGGATGTCCACCGGGCGGTGCTGGAGCGGGGCGTGAAGGTCACCGGGGCCACGGCCTATTTCGCCGACGGGGACGGCCGCGTGGGCAGCATCATCTGCCAGAAGGCGGTGCCCGTCCTGCCGGAGGACGATCCGTCCTCCCTGGCCCGGCGGGTCATGGAGGACGCGGAGTGGAAGCTGCTGTCCCAGGCGGTGGGGCTCTACTGCGCCGGCCGGCTCTCCATCCACGGCAACCGGGTCCTGATCGCGGAGGAAAAGCCCGGCTCAGAGCTCATTAAAAATTAAACCGCGTTGATAAGCCCCGGCGGACCGCCGGGGCTTTTGCGTATAATCCGGAAATTTTCTGTTGAAATTTCTGCCGGTTTCAGTATAATGATTATCGCTACGCGGAAACAATCGACAGTTCGATTGTTTCCGCAGCCAAACGACAAGTTTGGCTGCCAATGATTCAAAGAATCATTGGCGCGATACTCATTGAAATGAATATATGGCAAAACAGCACTGCTGTTTTGCTGAGCAGCATAGCTGCTCGGCGAAACGCTTCTTGCGTTTCGCCAACATATAGTCATTATAATAGCCATATCTATCTGTGAAATCGAAGGAGAAATCTATGAAAGCCATCGTCAGCGTTTTTGCCATGGACTCCAAGGGCATCACCGCCTATGTGACCGGCCTTCTGGCCGAAAAGGAGATCAACATCCTGGATATCAGCCAGACTTTGATGCAGGAATACTTCGCCATGATCATGCTGGTGGACCTGGCCGACTGCCCCCTGCCCTTTGACGAGCTGGCCCGCTTCCTGCGGGAAAAGGGCGCGGAGCGGAGCCTGGATGTCCACATCCAGCGGCAGGACATCTTTGAGGCCATGCACCGGATCTGAGGCAGGGGAAACTATGAGTTATCTGATCAACAGCAGCGAAATACTGCAAACCATCCAGATGATCGACCAGCAGCATCTGGACGTGCGCACCGTCACCATGGGCATCAACCTGCTGGACTGCGCCTCGGACAGTCTGGAGACCTGCTGCCGGCGGGTGTACGACAAGATCTGCCGCAAGGCGGAGAAGCTGGTGGAGACCGGCTGCGCCATCGAGCAGGAGTTCGGCATCCCCATCGTCAACAAGCGCATCTCCGTCAGCCCCATCTCCCTGGTGGCCGCCGCCTGCCGGGCGGAGGACTATGTCCCCCTGGCCGCAGCCCTGGACCGGGCCGCCAAGGCCGTGGGCGTGAACTTCATCGGCGGCTTCTCGGCCCTGGCCCACAAGGGCTTTACCGAGAGCGACCTGAAGCTGATCCACTCCATCCCCCAGGCCCTGACGGAGACGGACCTGGTCTGCTCCAGCGTCAACGTGGCCTCTACCCGGGCTGGCATCAATATGGACGCGGTGGCCCTCATGGGCCGGATCATCAAGGAGGCCGCCGCCCTGGGCCCTCTGGGCTGCGCCAAGCTGGTGGTCTTCGCCAACGCCGTGGAGGACAACCCCTTCATGGCCGGCGCCTTCCACGGGGTGGGCGAGCCGGAGTGCGTCATCAATGTGGGCGTGTCCGGCCCCGGCGTGGTAGCCCACGCCCTGCGGGACTGCAAGGGCCAGCCCTTTGACGTGGTGGCCGAGACGGTGAAGAAGACCGCCTTCAAGATCACCCGCATGGGCCAGCTGGTGGCCCAGGAGGCCTCCCGCCGTCTGGGCGTGCCCTTCGGCGTGGTGGACCTGTCCCTGGCCCCCACCCCCGCCGTGGGCGACAGCGTGGCGGAGATTTTGGAGATCATGGGCCTGGAGAAGTGCGGCGGGCACGGCACCACCGCGGCCCTGGCCCTCCTGAACGACGCGGTGAAGAAGGGCGGCGTCATGGCCTCCAGCCATGTGGGCGGCTTGTCCGGGGCCTTCATCCCCGTCTCCGAGGACGCGGGCATGATCTCCGCCGTGGAGGCCGGCGCTCTGAGCATCGACAAGCTGGAGGCTATGACCTGCGTCTGCTCTGTGGGTCTGGACATGATCGCCGTCCCCGGCGACACCCCCGCCGAGACCCTCTCCGCCCTGATCGCCGACGAGGCGGCCATCGGCGTTGTGAACAACAAGACCACCGCCGTCCGGGTCATTCCCGCCCAGGGCAAGACCGTGGGCGACCGGGTGGATTTCGGCGGCCTGTTGGGCTCCGCGCCGGTGATGCCTCTGCGCGCCGGCTCCGCCGCGGAGTTCGTCGCCCGGGGCGGCCGCATCCCGGCCCCCCTGCACAGTTTGAAAAACTGATACTGATTTTCTTTAAATAGTATGAGAGCGTTGAGGGCATGATATCACAAGGGGCTGTGAAAAATGAGCCGTAAAAGGCTCACTTTTCACAGCCCCATCATTTTATTGCTTATTGCACATTATTGCGCAGGATCGTTTGTGAACCAATCCGTAGCCTTTTTAAAGCTTCCATAATAACCGTCTGTGAAAAAGCCAATTTCCCCCTCGCAGAAATCCAATCCGGAATAGTCCCGGCAGATAACAAAGAATCTGCCTCCATCGCTGCCGAACGCCGAATACCTGATCTCAACGATATCATCTACATGAATAGAAGTCTTGACCCGTTTTACAGATTCGTCATCTGCGACCCAAATACGATCCTCATCGTCAATGTAGATACTCGTGTTGACATTTTTTTCATCTCCAACACTGAGGAATGCGCCGTTATAGCATCCGCTGTTCATTCCGGTATTATTGAGATACTCGTCAAGTAATTCTATAAACTCAGCTTTTTTCATATCTTTCCTCCGACAGTCTGTGCGTCATTCTTCTTCGTCAGGAAGCGGGACGGAGAAGGTTTTTTTATAATCAGCTTTCAGCTTTTCCAGCTCTTCCGGCGAAAGGAACCCGGCACAATCGGTCAGCAGCTTATCGTACACCGGCCACAAATCCCAGCTGGACACAACTTCCAGCATCTCGTCGACGCTTTCTCTGGAGCGCGGCATCTTTTCAAGGAAGTTCTCCAGAATAGAATCAAAGTCTGGATCGGCCATACATTCGACTACATCATTGAGTGTTTCGATGGCATAATCCTTTGCAAGCCACTCAGGAAATCCGTCCATACTCTTTGCCAAACGCGCGGCTACGCTTCGGATCGAACCCAGACTACTATGTTCGATCTTTCCGTGTCGCAGAAGGAAAAAATGAACTAAGTAACCTTCGGAGTCGTTATTCTTGCCAAGTCTTTCCCACCAGGAAACGGCTCCATCTATCTCATCCGGCAGCAGTGCGAACAGATCATCGGCAGTTTTCCAGTCATCGGGAGTGGAAAAGCCCAGCGCGAAAAGCAAGCCCATATTAATGAGACAGAATGGATCTCTATTTTGGACCCCAGGGAGCAGCAAAGTGATCACTTCGTACCTGTTGATCGAATCATGCCCTTTTCTTCGCAGCACATAGGCCAAATTATTATTAAGGGAATGGTCATCAACCAAATCAGAAGCACGGCGGAATAGGCATTCTGCGAAATCAACGTCTCCGGCTTCATATTCTTCAAGAGCGATGGCATCAAGAACATGCGCATAGGTCGACACGTCAGCTTCAGAAGAACGACGAACCACACCGAGAAGCTGCTCCAACTTGTTGCGTTTCAAGAGGTCCTCTTCGCAGCAGAGCGCCTTAAGAAGCTCCTTTAAAAGTTCTTGTGCCTCGCTAAAAAACAGAGAGCTTGGGCTGCCGCAGAACTGTTCGACCTGTTTATTCAGTTTCGCAATATCAGCGCTCATAAACTTCACCCTCTTCCAAGTCGTCCGCTATCCTATTGGATCAGGTAATTGAGTTCTTCATATTTCTCCGGGATAGGAGCCCCAGATTTATTTACAAGGACGATCGTTTTCGCTTTCATCGTATTGACATATGCCACTCTACGCTCCTGCCGCAGGGAAATATCAAAATCGGCGTAGATATCGTATGCCGTTTCCTCCGAGATGGGGGTCCCCGCCTGCTCTGCCCGCTGTGCCAGAGCCATCTTTGTAAGGCCCATAAGATAATACAAATACCCCTCATTTACGGATCTCTGCGTTTGCATAGCGTCGCGGAGGCCTCGTTGGATCAATGTCAACGCCTCTTCATAATCTCCACGGTCAAATAACAAATCTGAAAGCCTAAGAGCACATTTCGGAGCGATCTTTAACTTGCTCAAAGCCAAACGAAGAACTTCCTCTTCCTCTTTCTTCTTGTGCAGCAGTTTATAGATCTCGGCCTCGCATCGATAGCTTTCCTCATCATAGGGAAGATTCTGTCTGAAAGCTGCCGCAAGACTCATCATCTCTTCTTGAAGCTTTTCCAGCTCTTTCTCTGAATCACTCCGCTCCCAAAGATACGTCAGGTAGCTGACAGAGAAGCTGTATCCGCGCCAGCTCCAGCGGATTTTAGGTATCTTAGAGAGCACCTTGTAGAATGACCTGCATTTTTCTATCCTTCCGCAAGAGATACCATACTGGAGATAATCTGCCAGCAAATCAATATTCTTGGGATAAATCGACAATCCGCACTCGAGAAGATCGCATGCCAGGTCATACAGGGCTTTCCTCGCGACATCGACCGCGAAATTGTGCCAATCGTCGGCATCTCCCGCTTTTACTGTCTGCTGAATAACTCTTTGAACAATGGCATTGAGATCTTTAAGGGCCGTCTCCGCTTCATATAAGTCGTCGCTGGAAACACTGTCCAAATAAGTCTGGGCGATGGCGTTTGCTGTTTTGATGGGAAGGTTGATCGTTTCTTCTTTTTCCAATGCGGCACCGTTTTCGTCAGTAGTAGCTATAATAACTTCTCGTTCCATATGATCCATTCTCCTTATTCTTCGGTGGACTCGGTCACACCTGCTTGATATAGTCCGTTACGGCGTTCTTTTATGGTATCTACGACACTGCCCAATTTAGAATCGATCGATTGTTTGCGTTCTTCCTCTTCAAGTTCAGCGATCCTTTTATCTATACTTGCAAGCAGCTCATCGACTGGATCTATCGTTTTTTCTCCCGCTCCCGGCGGAGTTATTGGCGAACGCGGAGGATTTAAACTAGGGGTATTAAATGGGCCGAATCCCGGATTCAAAGGAGCGGACAATCGCGCGCGTTCCTCTTCGATAATTGCTCTGGCCTCAGCGGGTAGTTCGGAAAAATCAACGTTGAATCTCGATAGCCTTTCTGGTGTTTCGAAATCGATCACTTTGTAGCTGTGTTCCCCAAAGCGATCGATATCCAGCAGATTTACAAGACATGGTTTTGCTTTTCCTGCCAGCAAAAGAGCTTCATCCTTATCTTTCGATAGATGTTGGAGGTCATAAACCGAAACGTTGGGCGTCCGATCCTTCTTTTGCCCACACAGCTCAGACACTTCTCGCAGGAGCTCGAGCTCCCGTGTAAATAGTACGACCCAGTTCGTGCAATTTGAAATGATCGTCGCCGCTTCTTCCTTATAGCGCTTAACCAACTGGGACTTTGATTGGATACAGATCAGATAACGTATATTTCTGGATCTGGCGGCAGAAATCATGCTCGGGAAATCGCTGCCAATAGCCGGAAGACTGCTGAACTCATCCAGAATATAGTTGACGCGAACGCTCAGACGGCCTCCATTCTGTGTCGCAGAATAAATCAGACGCTGATAGCTTTGCGAAATAAACATCGCGACGATCGAGGAATAGGTCGTTTTTTCATCTGGAGTAATAAGATAGACCGCGGTTTTGCTCTGTCCGATCTCTTCAATGTCAAAATTAGAGTTAGCCAGCATTTCCAGCAAAGAAGGTTGTATCGCCAGCGCCCTTAGCTTTTGATCCAGCGTCGCGAGGATCCCGCGCATTGTATCCTGCGCGGTCATTACGCTCCCTGTCAAGCTTGCCGCGATCAACTCGTCTTTGCTTGCCCATTTCCAAAGCGGAGAGTTTTTGGCATTTACTCCGTTTTCAAACAGTTTTCTCCTAAGCCGCAAAAGATTTGAGATACTCACGGCGTTATCGGGATAATCCATTTCTTTGCACAGTTTAAAAAGGAGCAAAATGAGACCTAGGCATGTATCGTACGCGGAGTATGCCCAGAACGGGTCGTCGGTCGCGATCTCACCCAGTATGAGCGTGTTCGCAATATCGTTGGCAAATTCCGCCGCCTTATCCATATCCCCCGCCTTATAATAGCTGTACGGTATTTGCAGCGGATTGAAGGCATGCCCCACGGACGGATCACGGAGGTTGACCGTAATTATATTGTATTCCAAGTCCCGGAGCTCACCGGCTGTGCGGGTATAAAGCTCGCCCTTCGGATCATTGATGATCATACTCTCGCCAGCGTAAGCTAAAACTTTGATGGCGGGCAGGACCAGGGAGCGGGTTTTTTTGCTGCCGGAGGCGCCAATGACAAGGGTATGGTTATCCGTAGCGTCCACAGCCAGCTGTTGTTTTTCTTTACTGTATAGGAGGGGAACGCCTCCAAATTGACCATCAAAGGATCTCTTTCCTGAAAAACGGTGCGTGTTGATGTCAAGATGGGCAAACTCCTGGAACAGCACTTCCGGGCGTGAAAGATTTGGGTTGTTCGTGCTAATCATAGTTCATTTGTCTCCTTAAAGTTCCCTACCTATTGAAGTTTGTAGTAGGCTATTTGAGTCATTATTACCTAGGAGATTAAGTAGATCGTTGATTTTGATAAGCTTTGAAACGGAAGAGTCCAAACCAGCTTCTCTTGTTTCTAACTGAATCTCAGCCAACATTCTCTGGATTTCTTCAATAATACCTTTTTTCCCATCTCCCGGAGGAGAATAATTGAACTGCTTACGAATCAATGCGGTAAGTATACTTTGATAACGAGTTTTTTTCTGTGAAATCATAGGATCTTGCTCAGAGCGACAATAGCTAAAGCAAGCCAAGACGAGTGCAGCAATATAATCTACTACCGTACTAGGCTTTACTGCGATATCACAGTACCCAAAATAATCCGTGCCAACACGAGTAGAAGTTATGATACTCTTTATTGCGGGGCAAATGCGCTGTAATGATTTTTCAAGTCGCCCGGCTGTAACCGTATATCCCTTTAAGTCGGCCAGCCGAGACGGAATCTCTTCTGTTTCATAATGGTATGTTGAAGCGTTTAAACTCAATGTGAGATTCTCGGTGAGTTTTTCTCGTAAAGCTTTCCACACGGCTTCAAGAGAAACACTATTATCACTACTATACCTATTAAGAAACCCGATCAACACGGACGCCGGGCAATAGTTACTAACAACAAATCTATTGATATCCATTTCTATTGTTGTTAAGTCAATCAAGGCGTTGGCTACTCCGAGAAACATGAGTTTTTCTTCTGGTGACGCTTTCTCAGCAAGACAGACTCTTAGCCGTGTCTTATCAAAAGAAGCCACAACATCTCCATATCCTACTACTTCAAAAAGCTTCTTTAATGTAAGTTCATCTTCTTTGTCTTCACCAATAACCCATATTTGAGGAATGCCCCGATAAAAGAACATTCCATTTTTTCTATCGAAGGTCGCATCAATGGCTGAGTCATGTCTTTTAAATTCATGCCAAGTTGATGTCACACTGCCAGCACCATGAAGGCCTGACAAATCCTCGACATCTTCCATTGAAAACGGTGCATTTGGTGTGCGAGTCAACAACTCGATAAATGCTGTTTCGCTTTTCTTAAGCTTGTATGGCTCTCCGTTGATCGGTGCGGTATTTTCTCGATTCTCCGTGCGCACACCTTTTTTCTCTTTATATCCATTAGCACCATACAGAGTTTGTGAAGCAAAATCATAGTAGCACGTAGAATCTGGAAGAAAATGTATAGTATGTCGAACCCCGGCTTCCTGTAACAAAGATGGGGTGAGGTACTCTACCCAAGAATCAATCATTTCAATCTCATCATCGTCCAAGTTACCAGCAGAATAAGTATCTTGGACAATGCAATCTTGTTCCAAAGCGCAGGAAATCAATTTATACTGTATGTTAGAATCACGTCCAAATACAGTGATAATTGGTTCATTTTCAGAGCCTGGAATGATAATCCCTGGTTGCGGAATCTCTACTCTATACTTTATTCCTCGCGGTAGTTTGACTTGCATCATAGGCTTTTCAATCCCTCTTAGATAAACCGTCCATCTTATTCTAATTCAGCCTTATCAAGAAACTATCAAGAAATATCTTCTTGATAGTTTCTTTTTTTTTCACTTTTTTTCTGCTTGATACCAAACTTAACGATGCTTGATTGCCTGGGTATATCCTCTAATCAGAAGGACGGAACAACGTCCTCAATAAAAAATGAGAGGAGAGCCCAACATGACTAGCAACAAGCACTATGAAAGATTCGTGTCCATTCTTTCCAAGATCGAGGAAAACGGAATCTCTACCGCTGATGAGCTCAGACTTCCCAAAAACGCAAATCTGTCGAACGAGTTGTATTTTGCCACTCAGAATTTCATCAACTATTTCGCCCTCGCAAGCAAAACCGGGAAAACCAAAACCGGTAAGATCGTCCCTGGCAACGCGGACAAGGTCAAGTTTTTGATTGAAAATGGGGGGATGGACCTTTACGACATCCAGATGGACATTCTCCTTCACATCATGAAGAAACTCGATCACATTCTGGCCCAGTCTCCGGTCTCCAAGAAAGTCTTCTACACCTACAGGATCGTCAACAACAAGGTCAACGACCTGTGGAGGAAGCTCCCTCCGGTAGAGGTCGTCCCCTGGGATACTCCCATCAACAGCGACATCAACGAAAATGGCGCTGTGCTGGCCGACATTATCGGAGACTCTACATACGATCCTGACGCCATCCTCTTGGCGAAGGAGACGGTCGGGGAACGCATAGCGAAATCCAATGCCGAGCAGGCAAAAAAGCGCGCTGAGAAGAAGAAAGTTATCTTTCACGAGATCGAGCTGCTGCGCAAGCGCCCCGCCGAGGTGATGGTGCGGCTCGCCGTCACGCACCTTTCCATGAAGCCGCGTCAGCTTGCCAGCTTGATCCTCGACAAGGGCCCTGACCTCGCTTACGCGGAGATCCTCCTCGAGATCGCCAAGAGGAACGATATCGAGCTGTCGGAGATCCGCGACATGATTGCCGGTCGCAAACTGACTCCGGAATCCGTGAAAGCGGACACCAACGACCACGATCAGGTCGCTTCCCAGGTCAGCCGCATCTCGTACAGGGCGAACCATCGTCTCGATAAGGATGAGTAAATCCTTCTGTGCGGTCGCAGTTTGTGACCGCACACCGGCTTGTAGACAAAGTCCTTTGGACTTTGTCTACAAGCTGCGCATTGCTTCAGCCGGCACTTTTTATTACGAAAGGGGCTACACGGTTTTTCCAACGGATCTATCTTTCTATGCCTCCCGCCGCCGGGATCACGGCCGCCAAGTCCGCTCAAAACGGCCTTTCAAACGTCCCGGGGATCCTTCCCTGTTTCACGTTTCCTTTATTTATAGTATATCTGCTCGTTCATATTTGTCAACCGGAAAGTGACTATTCGCAGGGTGTTTTGAGGGGGAATGAACGGTGTATCTGTTTTTTGAACATTATTTCGCCCGGTTTTCTCTCCTGTTAAAGACCGGCGGCAATTTCAGGACGCCGATGAAATGGATGCTTTTATCCTTTCCAAGTGGAAGAATAAAGTGGGGGAAATGACGATACAACAAATGGTATGGCTGGGATGCGGAAGAATAAGCAAACCGTTCCTCAAAACAGCATAACAGGGCTGGCTTTTGGGCCAGCCCTGTTATACTGTTTTCTCAGCTCCCACGCTCCCGAAACACGTCATTTAAGAAAGCCACACGTTCGGCTACGCTCTGCCGGGTGATGGGGCTGTCCAGCACGATGTCATAGCCGTGCATGGTGCCCCGGGTGCTGTGCAGGCGGACGGGGACGCCGGAGGCCTCCAGCCGCCGGGCATACAACAGAGCGCCGTCCCGGAGGCAGTCGAACTCCGCCGTCTCGATGTAGGCGGGCGGCATACCTTCTAAAGAAGCCGCGTCCAGGGGCGAGGCGTATTCCCAGTTCCCGGCCCGGGGGTCCGGGCGGTAAAAGGCGTCGTACTTTTCAATATCCCGGCTGTTGCACATGGGCGTGTCCGTAAACTGCCGCATGGACTCGGTCTGGGTCCCGACGCCCGTGACCGGGTAGACCAGCAGCTGCCCGCAGGGAAGAGCCAGGCCCCGGTCCCGGGCCATGAGGCAGACGGCGGCCGCCAGAGCGCCCCCGGCGCTGTCCCCGCCCACGGCCACCTGGGAGGTGTCCACCGCCAGAGCCTCCCCCTGCTCCAAAAGCCAGGCATAGGCGGCAAAGCAGTCCTCCGGCGCGGCGGGAAAGGGGTGCGCCGGCGCCAGCCGGTAGTCCACGAACAGCACCCGGCAGCGGCAGCGCAGGGCATACTCCCGGGCCAGCCGGTAGTGATAGGGCGCGGCGGGCAGCGCGAAGCCGCCCCCGTGATAGTAGACCAGGCAGGGAGCCCTGCCGGGCAGGTCCCGGGGGCTGTACAACAGGGCCGGGACCTGCCCGCCGGGGCCGGGGACGCTCTCGCGCTCCACGGACAGCTCCCGGTCCGGCTTTTCCCGCGAAAACAGCAGCCCCAGGAGCCCTTGCATGACCGGGAGCAGCCGCCGGTTTAAGGGCGGGTTCATGTGGGCCCAGCGCCGGAAGTCCGGATGGATGGGATATTTGGTCCGTTTCATACTCATTCTCCCCCCGTTTTCATCTCATTTCTCAATTGGGAAGTACGTTCCGCCTCATGCCGGTGTAGGCCAGCAGGATGTAGACCCCGTAGATCAGGAAAAATACGCCCAGCGAGACCGCCACGATAGCCCCGGGGCTGTTCCATCCCACCATGACGCCCGGCTCGGGCATCATGGCCAGATGCACGATAAAGGAAGCGGCGAGCAGCACCGCCGGGACGGCGGGCAGGCTGTAATACAGGGCAAACTGCCGGCCCAGCGCCCGGGCCATCTCCCGCCGGTCCATGCCCAGCTCGTGCAGGAGCGTAAACTGCCGCCGGAAGCGCTCCGTCTCGCTGAGCTGCTGGATGGTCAGGATGGTGACGGCAGTGCTCATCAGGGCCAGGGCCAGATAGTACAGGGGGAAACAGACCAGGACGGCCTGAGCGGCCACCTCGGCTTCCTCATGGGCCTTGCTGAGAACAAAGGTATAATTCTCCCGGCCGCGCTCCACCCCGGCCAGACCGGCCAGAGCCTCATACTGCCCGGCCGTCATAGGCTGGGCGGTTTTGGCTGCGTAGGCCAGGTGATGCACCGGCAGCCTCTCCGCCGCCTCGTCGGACACCACCAGGATATAGCCCCGGCCGTTGGCCGTCCCGTAGCTTTGGGACAGGCGTTCTGTGTACAGGCCGCCGGGGCTCAGGGAAGTCTCCCCCACAAGAAGCGCTTCCTGATACGACCCTAAGGGCCCGGCCAGGTAGGGCATACAGTGGATGAGGCACTGCCCCGGTCCGGGCGGCTCCACCTCCGGATAGCCGGCGATGGAGCGTAGGGCCGCGTAATCGCTCCAGCGGAGGACGGGGTCGCTGTCGTAGCCGTAGTTGTAATAGGCGTCCTTCAGATAGTCCTGCAGCTGTGTTTTTCCGGTAAGAAAGACCTGATACAGCCTCTCCCGCTCCACCGGGATATTCTCGCCGATATAAGTCAGGTACGGCCCGGGATCCTGTTTTTCTCCCTCTATCCCGATATAGAGGTCGAAGCAGGCCGCCTCCGCGGTCCGCCCCTTCATGATGCCGTAAAGCACGGAGGAACTGCCCTCAGAGATCAGCGTGGCCGCGAAAACGACGGAGAGCACCGCCATCAAAACGCCCATGCTGGCAAGCTTGGCCGTCAGGCTGCGGAAAATGAGCAGGCTTTGTCCCCGGTATTTTCGGGCGGGACGGCGGTCAAAAAAAGCGGGTACGCCGGAGGCAAAGCTCAGGAAAAAGCCAAACAGGGCGAGAACGGCGCAGAGCGCCCCGGCCAGGGCCACATACGCACTCATTTGCAGGAGCAGGCAAGTCCCGATCACCCCAAGGACCAGAGACAAGCCAAACACCAGGCGGCGCAGGGCCCCGGTCCGCAGTACCGCGCCCTCGTTCTGACGGTCAAAATAGAGCAGGTCACAGATCTTCATCTTCCGGAGGCGTTTCCGGCTCCTGCGCAGGGCGAAGAGATAGATCAGCGCGAAGTACAGCCCGGTCCGCCCCAGGGCGGGGAGGGAGAACTCTAGGGTAAAATGATATGGCTGGGCAAACATGGCCAGCACGATCGCCCGCAGCAGCTGCCAGAGCAGGCCGCCGAGGGCTGCGCCCAGGACCAGAGCGGCGGCGCCCACCGTTACGTTTTCCAGGAAGAACAGCCGGGCCACCTGGCGGTTAGTCAGCCCGCTGAGCAGATAGAGCCCGAACTCCCGGCCCCGCCGGGAGAGCATGAAGCGGGTGGAATAGGCCGCAAGCCACCCGAACACGCACACCACAGCCAGGCTGCCCAGGGCGATCATCAGCGTAAGATTCGCCGACCCGGCCGCCAGGAACCGGACTTCCTCAGACACCGCCAGGGCGTTGAAGGTATACAGGAGCGCGGCGGCCAGCACCATGGTGACGAAGTAGACCAGATAATCCCGGGCCTGCCGCCGGGCATTGCGCAGGGAGAGCTTACAGTACGTCACTGACGTCACCCCCCAGCGCGGCCAGCACGTCCAGGATCTCGTGGTAGAACACGGAGCGGCTCCGGCCGCCCTTCAGCAGCTCGTTGAAGACCCGGCCGTCCTTTAAAAACAGCACCCGCCCGGCGTAGCTGGCGCTGTAGGCGTCGTGGGTGACCATGAGGATGGTGGCCCCCAGGTCCCGGTTCAGGCCGGACAGGAGCTCCAGCAGATTTTTGGATGCTTTGGAATCCAGCGCGCCGGTGGGCTCGTCCGCCAGCAGCAGGGACTGGCCCGCCACTAAAGCCCGGGCGCAGGCGGTCCGCTGCTTCTGTCCGCCGGAGATCTGATAGGGAAACTTCGTGAGAATGTCCGAAATGCCCAGCTTCCCGGCGATCTCCCGGACCCGGTTTTGCACAGTCTTCGGGTCCGTATGGTTCAGGGAGAGGGCCAGGCCGATGTTTTCCTCGACTGTCAAAGTGTCCAGCAGATTGAAGTCCTGGAACACGAAGCCCAGCTTCTCCCGGCGAAACTTCGCCAAAGCGTCCTCGGACAGTTCCGCCACGTTGACCCCGTCCATCAGAATTTTGCCCGCGCTGACCGTGTCGATGGTGGAGACGCAGTTGAGCAGCGTGGTCTTGCCGCTGCCGGACGCGCCCATGATGACCAAAAACTCCCCGTCCGCCACGTCGAAGCTCACCCGGTCCAGGGCCTTGGTGACGTTGTTTTTGCTCCCGTAGACTTTTTCGATATTCTGCACTTGCAGCATGATAAAACCCCCTTTTGGACCCATGGTACATCAAAAGGAGCGGCGCTGGTATCGATTTGAGTTGGACTTTCCTTACAAATTTGTAAGTTTTGCGGGGAACGTGAGGGCCGCACAGGTCCCCTTCCCCTCCTCCGAAGTCAGTTGGATGTCCAGGTCCAGAAAGCCGGACAGCTTTTTGCAAAGGTACAGCCCCATGCCGGTGGCCCCGCCCCGGGAGCGGCCGTTGGAGCCGGTGAAGCCCCGGTCGAATACCCGGGGCAGCTCGTGGGCCGGGATGCCGATCCCGTTGTCCCGGACGCTGAGCCGGGTCCGTTCTCCCAGGGGCTGGGCGGAGATGCTGATGACCGGGTCCCCGCCCCGGTAGCGGGCGGCGTTCTGGAGCAGCTGGCCGAGGATAAAGGCCGCCCACTTTTTGTCCGTGTACACCTGGCGCTCCAGGTCCTCCGTCTCGATCCGGACCCCGCTGTGCATCAGCAGGGTCCGGTGGTCCTCCACCGCCTGGGCGACGAGTTCCGAGAGGCTGACCGGCCGGATCACGCAGTCCCGCTCCGGGCTCTCCGCCCGGGCGTAGAACAGGGCCCGCTCCACATGGGCCTCGATCTGGGCAAGCTCCAGGTCCAGCTTCCGCCGGGGCTCTCCCTCCACCTGACGGCAGACCAGCCGGGCGGCGGTGATGGGGGCCTTGATCTCGTGGACCCAGCTCTCTACATACTCCCGGTAGTCCCGCTGAGAGGCCCGGGCGCCGGACACCGCGCCGGTCATGGACCGGCCCGCCCGGCGCATCAGGTCGAACAGGCGGCGCTCATAGAGCCCCTTCGCCGGGGGGACGCACTCGGTGAACAGGTACTTCTCCTCCAGGCCCTCCAAAATGCTCTCCAGTTCCCGGAGGCGGGAGCGCTGGCGCAGGAAGTCCGCCGCCTGCACGGCCAGGAAGATCAGCAGCAGCACCGCCAGCAAAAGCGCCAGGACCCCCGCCTGGGTGCCGGTGGCGTAGAGGAACAGCCCGGCCGCCCCAAAGCTGAGCAGCCAGAGGCAGATCCGGCCCAGCCGGTCGGATAAAAATTCTCCAAGGCTCATAGCTGATACCCCATTCCCCGGCGGGTCCGGATGAGCTCCGGCAGGCCCAGCTCCGCCAGCTTGCCCCGCAGCCGCGTCATGTTGACGCTGAGGGTGTTGTCGTCGATGTAGATCCGGCTGTCCCACAGGGCGTCCAGCAGATCGGCCCGGGAGACGATCTGTCCCGCGCGCTCCATCAGGCAGGCCATGATCTGCAGCTCGTTTCGGGTGAGCTCCACGGTCTTCCCCGCCGCCGTCAAGGTCCCCTTGGTCAGGCTCAGGCGCAGGCCCGCCGCCTCCAGGGACTCCGCCGGGCCGGACACGCCGCCGCTGCGGCGCAGGACCGCCTTGATCCGGGCCAGCAGCACGGGCACGCTGTAGGGCTTGGCGATGTAATCGTCTCCGCCCAGGCTCAACGCCCGCACCTCGTCCGCCCCGGAGTCCCGGCTGGTGACGAAGATCACCGGCGCGGGGACGGCCTTCCGCAGGGCGGCGCAGAGGGAGAAGCCGTCCCACCCCGGCAGGCCGATGTCCAGAAGGATCAGGTCCGGCCGCTCCCGCCGGGCCTGTTCCGAAGCCGTGCCGAAATCCGTGACCGGGAGCGCCTCGTAGCCCTCATTGGCAAGGACCAGGGCCAGCTCCTCCCGGACCGCCGGCTCGTCCTCTATGATCATGATCTTCCGCATATGCCTTACCGTCCTGTTCGTTTTCAAATTCATTATACTGGACCCTTCCGGTAAAGGCAAGTGGCACTCGATTTGATTTCCAATGATTGACAATTCCTCATCTGCCTGTTATAGTATTATCAAAGAGTCATAAGCCACTGAAAAGATGAATGAATAAGAGAGGAAGTGATCGATCATGCAGCTGACTGCGGAACAACAGGCCCTGCTCAACGGCGAAAAGGGCGAGATCATGGCCAAGATCGTCAAGACGCTGGTCATGTACGGGGACAGCTTCGGGGCTGAGCGGATGGTGCCGGTGTCGAGCAAGTATGGGCACACGGTCATCAGCTTCGGGCTGAAGGTGATGAGCCCGGTGTACGACCTGTACGATCAGCTCATCCAGGCGGGGCTCCCCCAGGGTCAGAAGTTCACCGCGGACCCCCGGCCTTTGGACAAGAATGTCCCGGCCTCGTTTTTGGACAATTTTGTCTTCACCAAGCTCATGTACACCCAGCAGGAGCGCTATGAGGAGCAGCTGAACAAGCTGGGCATCACCGGAGAGGACGCCTACACCTGCGCCTGCTATCTGGACCAGGTGGGCAACAAGCCGGAGAAGGGAGAGGTGCTCTCCTGGGCGGAGTCCTCCGCCGTGATCTACGCCAACTCCGTCTTAGGGGCCCGCTGCAACCGGAACTCCGGGATCTTAGAGCTGATGGGCTCCATCGCGGGCTTCGTGCCGGAGTTCGGCCTTTTGACCGACGAGGGGCGGAAGGCCAGCTGGGTGGTGGAGGTCCGGTGCAAAAACCGGCCTGAGGCCCAGCTTTTAGGCTCCGCCATCGGCATGAAGGTGATGGAGGAGGTCCCCTACATCAAGGGCATGGGCCCCTGGCTGGGGACGGAGCTGGACGGCGCGGCCTGCGCCTACCTGAAGGACATGGGGGCCGCGGCCGCCTCCAACGGGGCGGTGGGGCTCTACCATGTGGAGGGGCTCACTCCGGAGGCCAAGGAGCAGGGCGAGAGCCTGATCGCGGAGGGCGCCCAGGTCTATGTGATCGACGATAACGAACTGGAGCGGGTGAAAGCCAGCTACCCGGTCATCTGGAAGAATCCCAACGCCAAGCCCCAGCTGGCCTTTGTGGGCTGCCCGCACATGTCCCTCCAGCAGCTGCGGGACTGGACAGACGCGGTGACGGCCGGTCTGAAGGCCAGCGGCCGGAAAAAGGTGGCGATCCCCACGGTGTTCACCGCGCCCACTGCGGTGATCCGGGAGTTTGAGAAGGAGGACCGGGCGGCGGCGCTGAAGGAGGCCGGTGTGGTGCTCAGCTATATCTGCCCGCTGATGTACATGAACAACCCCCTCTGCAAGAGCAAGGCGGTCGTCACCTCCTCCAACAAGCTGCGGACCTATACCAGCGCCCGGTACTACACCGAGGCGGAGATCCTGGACATGATCACCGGGAAGGAGGGCGGAAAATGAGACAGTTCAAAGGCCGCGTGGTAGTCCCCGGCACCTGCACCGCCGAGGCCCTGGTGAGCAGGGGCGGCTTCAACACCCTGGCCAGCTATCAGATGGCCCTGATGTTCGGGGACAAGGAGGTCAAATGCGGCGACCAGAACAACCCCGATCTCTATAAAAAGCCCATGCTGGGCAAGGCGCTCTGCCTGCCCATGACCATCGGCTCCACCACCGGCGGCATGGTGCTGTACACGGCCTGCGCGCTGAACAAGCAGCCGGCCTGCATGCTCTTCTCCATGCCCATCGACTCTCTGGCCGCCTCCGGCGCCATCTTAGGGGCCGTGTGGACAGAGGGGAAAATGCCCGTGGTGGACAGCCTGGGCGAGGAATTCCTGGAATATGTGCAGACGGGCATGACCGTCACCGTCGGCCCCGACGGGACCGTCACAGTCTGAGAAAATCGGATAAAAGGCAGCGCCGCGGGTTTTCCCCGCGGCGCTCGGTTTTTCATTTACTTTTTCTTCTCCTTCCGCCGGGCGACGGCCGCCGCGGCGGCGGCATGACAGGCAGAAAAGCGGCGCTCATTGGCCCGCCGGTCGATGTTGGAATAGGAGTGCAGCCAGTCCACCCCCGGCAGCGGGCACAGGTTTTCGTCCAGATACCACCAGTCGTAATAGATCTCCCGGCCGAAGCCGTCCTCGTCCGGGCCGTCCTCGCTCTCGTAGGAGGAGACCTCCACCACGCCCTCGGCGTCCCGCCCGTCCAGGCTGTACTCCCGGTCCGGCTCAAAGAACAGAAAGCCCAGGGCGTTCAGGCAGCGGCCTGACGCCGTGCCCCTGAGGTTTTCCGTCAGGAAGGGCGACGGAAGCCGCCCGTTCTCCGGCTCCCGGAGCCAGGCCTCCAGCCAGGCTCCGGCCTTTTTGCTGCCCCGCTCCCAGGCCCGGAAGCGCCAGAAATTGGCGGCCAGGCCGTAAAAGGCCGTCTCCGGGTCCTCTTTCTGCTTTGCCTCAAAGAAGGCCGCCAGCTCCTCCATGGCCCCGGCGCTGCCCGTCTCGCAGTTCTTGGCCAGGGTGCGGAAAGCGGCTTTTTTCCAATATTTGTCCCCCTCCCGGGGCAGCGCGCGGCGGGGCTGCATAAAGCGCCGGCCACGGATGCGCTCCAGGGTGACGGCGGCGCGGACCGGGTCCTGCTCTCCCGTCAGCTCGATGCTTTTCGGCTCCCGGCAGTCAGAGAAGGCGTCGTTCCCGCGCTCGTCCGCGCCCTCTGCCCGGTTCTCCT
The DNA here is from genome assembly GCA_947626785.1 of uncultured Oscillospiraceae bacterium. Taxonomy (GTDB): domain Bacteria; phylum Bacillota; class Clostridia; order Oscillospirales; family Oscillospiraceae; genus Limivicinus. The sequence goes on along the minus strand of CANQTO010000019.1, from coordinate 1,861 downwards.
TCCGCAGCAGCTCTTCCCTGCCGTATTCTGGCGTGAGGAACCATTTCAGCCGGAAAAGACCCTCCTTGATCCAGTTCTTTTCCATTCGGGACCTCCTAATGAACCATTAGCGCACGAGCCGGACTCTCTCCATGAAGTGTCGGACCCGCTCCGGGTCCACTTCCCGCTCGGTCCGGCCGTCCACCTTAAATGTGCTGCCCACGATGGCCCCGTCGGCCAGGCTCAGTTGCTGTACGCAGGTCTCCGCCGTCATGCCCGCCCCCACGATCAGGGGGAAGTCCCCCAGGACCTTCCGGAAGGCGCGGATCTTCTCCAGGTCCGTGTTGACGCCCGTGCCGGGCCCCGTCACCACGATGGCGTCGCAGCGCTCCATGCCCAGGCGCAGGTCCTCCTCCAGGCTCCGCCCGGAGCGGACCGGCTGATACTTGAAGCGGACGCCGCCCAGGACAAAGACCGGCTTTCCGCCGCTCCTGAGCTTGCCGATCTCGGCGGCGTACTTCCGGTCCGCCGTGGGGCTCAGATGGCCGCAGATGGAATCCACCTGCATGAAGGCGGCCCCGTACTCCTGGGCCAGCCGGTAGCTGGCGGCAAAGTCGCCCAGGATGTTCACGCCGTAGGGCTTGTCGGGGTGATTTTCCTGCAAAAACTTTAGCGTGCGGATCACGTCGGCCGCGTCGCCGAAGTAGTTCTCCACCAGCACCGCGTCCACTCCCGCGCCGTACAGCTGCTCGATCTCCCGGCGGGCCTGGGCGTCGATCTGCTCCGGACCAAAGCCCGCCAGATGGATCATCCCGATGACCGCTTTTTTCGTGCCGAATACCTCTTCAAATTTCATTTGTATCCCCTCCTTTTGACTATAGTATAGTCTCTCCAAACTGTCAAGCGGTCGCCTCCCAGGCGACTTTTTCATCAGCTTTACAAATGACCACGGTTCATATATAATAGCTGCGTTATGAAGTCAAGGAGGCCGGTGCCTACGAAAACAGACAAGACAGAGCTCTTTGAAACCATGCCCGTGCCCAGGGCGGTCCTGGCCCTGGTGGTCCCCACGGTGATCAGCCAGATGATCACCGTCGTCTACAACATGGCGGACACCTTCTTTATCGGCCAGCTCAACGACCCGGACCAGGTGGCCGCCGCGTCCCTCTCCCTGCCCCTGTTCCTCCTGACCACGGGCCTGGCCAATCTGTTCGGCATCGGGGGCGCCAGCCTGGTCTCCCGCAGCCTGGGCCTGGGCGACACGGAGAAGGCCCGGCGGGCCTCCGCCTTCTGCATCTGGACGGCGGCCGCGGCGGCCCTGGCATACGGACTTTTGATCTTCTTTCTCCGGGGCTGGGTGCTCCCGGCGGTGGGGGCCGATGAATACACCTACGGTTTTTGCAGCAGCTATCTCTTCTGGACGCTGACCGTGGGCGCCGTGCCCACGGTGCTGAACGCGGCCCTGGCCCATCTGGTCCGGGCGGAGGGCTATTCCGGCCAGGCCAGCTTCGGCGTGGCCCTGGGCGGCGTCCTCAACATCCTGCTGGACCCGGTGTTCATCTTCGCCTTCCGTCTGGAGATCACGGGCGCGGCCGTCGCCACCATGCTCTCCAACCTGATCGCCACGCTGTATTTCGTGGTCCTGATCTTAGGGAAGCGGGGGAAGTTCCACCTGAGCCTGGATCCCCGGTACTACTCCCTCTCGGACGGCATCCCCAAGGAGGTGCTGCTGGTGGGGCTGCCCAGCTCGATCATGAACCTGATGGGCATCTTCTCCAACGTCACCCTGAACAAGCTCCTGGTCCACTACTCCAACGCCGCCGTGGCGGGGATCGGCATCGCCAAGAAGATCGACATGCTGGCCTTCGCCATCGCCAACGGC
>CANQTO010000018.1 GCA_947626785.1 uncultured Oscillospiraceae bacterium | reverse complement strand
CCGTAGATCCGCGCCGGGTCCTCCTGATACCGGGGCCGGGGGTCGTTGGCCAAAACGCCGGTCAGGGCGGCCAGCTTCTCCGGCGGCAGCTTCTCCGCCTGGCCGGGGGCGAACCGGACCTCCAGACGGGCCCCGGCGTCCGGGGCGAAGCCGGAGCGGGCGTCCGGGCGGCTGTCGGCGTAGGGCAGATAGGGTTTGATGTCGAAAATGGGAGTGCCGTCCATCAGGTCGGCCCCCGCCACCCGGAGCACCGGACCCAGCTCCCGGTCCCGCCGCAGCTCCAGCAGCCGCACGCAGGACAGGCCCAGGCCGTTGGGCCGGAAGGGGGAGCGGCTGGCGAAGACGCCCACCCGGGTATTCCCGCCCAGCCGGGGCGGGCGCACGGTGGGCGACCAGTCCTCCCGCAGGGCCTTGGAGAACTGCCAGATGAGCCAGAGATAGCTGAAATCCCCGATCCCCCGCAGGGCCTCCGGGTCCCGGTAGGGGGGCTCAAAAACGATGAGGCTCTCCAGCTCCTCCACGATCCCCGCCTGCCGGGGGATGCCGAATTTCTCCGGAAAGTCGCTGCGCATATGGGCGATGGGGCGGATCACAAAATCAGACACAGATATTCCCCCAGAGATGAAATGACGGACAGAGAGATGCCGTTGATGAGCATGTGCAGGAAGATGGGCCCCCAGATGCTGTCCGTGCGCTCATAGCAGCGGCAGAGGACAAAAGAGGCGGGCAGATACTGCACCAGGTAGATCAGCTGCCTGGGGTCCAGCAGGGCGAAGCTCCACACATGGTAGACAGAGAAGAGCAGCATGCTCGCCCCGTAGGCCAGCGCCCGGCTCCGGCGGCGGAGCCGGCCGAATACGGCGCCCCGGAACATCAACTCCTCCACTAAGGGGGCCAGAAAGACGGCCATGGCCGAGACCGTGCCCAGCTCCGAGCCCGCCATATCCATGACGGCGGCGTTGTTGGGATTGTCCGCCGGCAGCAGGGACAGGCCCAGGTTGACCGCCAGATTCATGCCCAGCATCAGCCCGTAGCCTATGAAGACCTCCGTCAGGCAGCGGATGGGCCGGTCGCAGAGGGGGTCGAAATCCCGCCGAAGAAAGCGCAGCTCAAAGCAGAGCATGTAGACGGCGCCCAGGGCGTAATAGATCAGATTGAAGACCGCGGTGCTGCTTTCGGGGAAAAAGTTCAGCAGCAGAAAGCTCAGCAGCAGGGGCAGCAGCACCGCGTGCAGGGGCAGATAGACCAGCGCGGCCACGGCTTCTCCCCGGGTCTGGCGGCTGGTGAACGGGAGGGGCGGCCTTTTCATAGGGCGGCCGCCTTCCGCTTCAGCTCATACAGCAGGTTCAGTGCCTCCAGGGGGGTGAGCGTGTCCACATTGGTGTTCTCCAGGATCTCCCGCACCTGGTCCGCGCCCAGGTCCGCCAGGCTCATCTGCTCCTGGGGGGCAGGGGCGGCGGCCCCGGCCGCGGGGGCGATGGGGCCGGACTCCAGCTCCTTCAGATAGCCCTTGGCCTTGTTGACCACTGCCTCGGGCAGGCCGGCAAGCTTTGCCACCTCGATGCCGTAGCTGTCGTCCGCCGCGCCGGGGACGATCTTGCGCAGAAAGACCAGGCTGCCGTTCTGCTTCTTGGCGGTGATGTTGTAGTTGCGCACGCCCTCGATCTCCCCCTCCAGGGCGGAGAGCTCATGGTAATGGGTGGCGAACATGGTCTTGGCCCCCAGGCGGCGCCGGTCCGCGCAGAACTCCAGCACGGCCCGGGCGATGGCCATCCCGTCAAAGGTGGAGGTGCCCCGGCCGATCTCGTCCAGGATCAGCAGGGAGGAGGCCGTGGCGTGGCGCAGGATCTCCGCCATCTCGTTCATCTCCACCATGAAGGTGGACTGGCCGGAGGCCAGGTCGTCCGAGGCGCCGATGCGGGTGAACACCCGGTCCACCACGCCGATGGTGGCGCTCTTGGCGGGGACGAAGGAGCCGATCTGGGCCATGAGGACGATCAGGGCCGTCTGGCGCATATAGGTGGATTTGCCGGCCATGTTGGGCCCGGTGATGATGGCTACCCGGTCGGAAGTCTCATTGAGGAAGGTGTCGTTGGGGACAAAGAGCACGTCCTTCAAGGTCTGCTCCACCACCGGGTGCCGGCCCTGGACGATGCGCAGCTCCCGGGAGGCGTCCACCTCGGGCATGGTGTAGTGGTTGCGGACGGCCACCTCGGCCAGAGAGCAGAACACGTCCAGCCGGGCCACCGCGTCGGAGGTGGCCTGGATGCGGCCCACCTTGGCCGCCACGCTGTCCCGCACCTGGCAGAAATACTCGTATTCGATGTCGTTGATCCGCTCCCGGGCGGTGAGCAGGGTGTTCTCCAGGTCCTTGAGCTCCTGGGTGAAGTAGCGCTCGCTGGAGACCAGGGTCTGCTTGCGGATATAGTCCTCCGGGATGTTCTCCAGCCCGGCGGAGCGGGGCACGTCGATATAATAGCCGAAGACCTTGTTGTAGCCCAGCTTCAGCTTCTTGATGCCCGTCCGCTCCCGCTCCCGGACCTCCAGCTGGGAGACCATCTGGGCCCCGTTGTCCCGGACGCTGCGGAGCCTGTCCAGCTCCTCGGAATAGCCGGGGCGCAGGATGCCGCCCTCCCGGACCGAGAAGGGGGGATCGTCGCAGATGGCCCGGTCGATCTCAAAGCGCATGTCCTCCAGGGCGTCCATACCGGCGATCTCCGTCAGCGCGGCGGAGGAGAAGCCCGCCAGCAGCTCCTTGAGCCGGGGCAGGACGGCGGCGCAGTTGGCTAAAGAGCGCAGGTCCCGCCCGCCGGCGGTGCCGTAGACCGCCCGGCCCACCAGACGGCGCATATCGCTGATGTCCCGCAGGCAGAGCATCAGCTCGCCCCGGGTCACGTTGTCCTTCACCAGTTCCCCCACCGCCGCCAGCCGCCGCTTGATGGCCACCGGGGACAGCAGAGGCCGCTCCACCCAGGAGCGGAGCAGCCGCCCGCCCATGGGGGTGCGGGTCTTGTCCAGCACCCAGAGCAGAGAGCCCCGCTTCTCCCCGCTGCGCAGGGATTCGGTCAGTTCCAGGCTCCGGCGGGCGGCCCAGTCCAGCTCCATGTAGCGGCCGCCGTAGAACACGTCCAGCCGGTTGATGTGGCTCAGGTCGAATTTCTGGGTCTGCTCGATATAGGCAAGCAGCGCCCCGGCCGCGCAGACGGCGGAGCCGCCCTCGCCCAGGCCGCTCTCGTCGATGCTCTCGTAGCCGAACTGCTTGCAGATGCGCAGGGAGGCAGGCATGAACTCAAAGAGCTCCGGCCCCCGCTCGGGCATGGCGAAGAGCTTTTTCTGAAGAAAGTCCGCGATGAGCCCCTCCTGCTCCGCACCGGGGGACAGCAGGGCCTCCCGGGGGGAAAAGCGGCCCAGCTCGTTGAGGATGTGGGAGACAGCGTCCTTCTCAAAGTCCGCGCAGCAGAATTCGCCGGTGGAGATGTCGCAGAAGGCGGCCCCGCCCCGCTCGCCGTTGAGGTACAGAGCGCAGATATAGTTGCTGCGCCCCTCCTCCAGCATGGAGCTCTCGGTGACGGTGCCGGGGCTGATGACCCGGATCACGTCCCGCTTCACCAGGCCCTTGGCCAGGGCCGGGTCCTCCATCTGCTCGCAGATGGCCACCTTGTAGCCCTTGGCGATGAGCCGGGCGATGTAGGCCTCGGCGCTGTGGTAGGGCACGCCGCACATGGGCGTGCGCGCCTCCGGGTCCTCCACCCCCCGGTCCCGGGTGGTCAGGGCCAGGTCCAGCTCCTTGGAGGCCAGCTTCGCGTCCTCGTCGAACATCTCGTAGAAGTCCCCCAGGCGGAAGAACAGCAGGCAGTCCTGGTACTGGGCCTTGATCTCGTTGTATTGGATTTTCATGGGTGTCTGTTCAGCCATAGTGACCCCCTGCGCCTATGATTCAGGACAGCACCGGCTCGCCGTAGAGCGCCCAGGTGTTGCCGTCCGTTATTTTCACGTGGATAAACTGCCCGATCAGGGCGGGCTCGCCCTTGAGATGCACCAGCCGGCCGCCGTTGGTGCGGCTGGAGAGGTTGTACTCCTCCCGGCCGGTCTCCCCGTCCACCAGGACCCGCAGGGTCCGGCCGATATAGGCCCGGTGCTTCTCGGCGGAGATCCGGTTGGAGACCTCCATGAGCCGGTCAAAGTGCCGCTGCTTGTCGGCCCGGGTGAAGGGGTCGTCCATAGCGGCGGCGGGAGTGCCCACCCGCTTGGAGTAGATAAAGGTGAACATGGCGTCGTAGCGGACCTCCTCGCACAGGCGGAGGGTGTCCTCAAACTCATCCTCTGTCTCGCCGGGAAAGCCCACGATGATATCCGTGGTCAGCACCAGGTCGGGCATGTAGCGCCGGGCCAGGGCGGCCTTTGCCTTGTACTGCTCGGCGCTGTAGTTCCGGTTCATGACCTTTAAGATCCGGTCGTTCCCCGCCTGGACGGGCAGGTGCAGCTGGTGGGCGCACTTTTCGCACTCCGCCATGGTCCTGAACAGCTCCTCGGTGGCGTCCTTGGGGTGGGAGGTCATGAAGCGGATGAGAAAGTCCCCGGGGATGGCGTTGACCCGGCGCAGCAGCTCCGGAAAGCTCACCGCGGGCTCCAGGTCCTTCCCGTAAGAGTTCACATTCTGGCCCAGCAGGGTGATGTCCTTATACCCGGCGGCCACCAGCTCCTCCGCCTCCCGGACCACGTCCTCCGCCCGGCGGGAGCGCTCCCGGCCCCGGACATAGGGGACCACGCAGTAGGAGCAGAAATTGTTGCAGCCGGACATGATGGGCAGCCAGGCCTTCACCTTCCCGTCCCGGCGGCTGGGCAGGCCCTCGGCCAGAACGCCCTCGCTCTTCTCGGCGGCAAAGACCCGTTTATGGCCGGTGAGCACCTGCAAAAGCAGCTCCGGGAAGCGCCAGAGCTCATGGGGCCCGAAGACCAGGTCCACCACCGGGTAGGACTGCTTGATCTTCCCAGCCATATGGGGCTGCTGCACCATGCAGCCGCAGACCGCCACGATCTGGCTGGGCTTGGCCTTCTTCGTGTGGTTCAGGGCGCCCACGTTCCCCAGGACCCGCATCTCCGCGTGCTCCCGGACGGCGCAGGTGTTGACCACGATCACGTCGGCCTCAAATTCGTTGTCCGTAAAACCGTAGCCCATCAGGGCCAGCCAGCCTCGGAGCTTTTCACTGTCGGCCTCGTTCTGCTGGCAGCCGTAGGTGTCCACCAGGGCCAGGGGCCGCCCGGACTCTGCCCCGATGAGACCGGCGATCCGGCCGCAGAGGGCCTTCTGCTCCTCAATCCGGGCCGGATCGATGCTTTTCTTTTCCATGTGTTCGACCGTTTCCTTTTTTGAGAGTTCTCCTAAGTTTAACACATTTTGTGTGGAACTTTCAATAAAAATCCTGTATAATATAAGCTCCGAAAATAAAGACCGGCAGAAACGCCGGATCACACAGATACGAGGAAGACAAATGCCTGTTATCAATATCCTTCCGCCCCATGTGGCGGACATGATCGCCGCCGGCGAGGTGGTGGAGCGCCCCGCCTCGGTGGTGAAGGAGCTGATGGAAAACGCCTTTGACGCCGGGGCCAAGAACGTGACGGTGGAACTCCGCGGCGGCGGGGCCACCTATATCCGGGTGGTGGACGACGGCTGCGGCATGGCCCCGGAGGACGCCGGGGTGGCCTTCCTGCGCCACGCCACCTCCAAGCTCAAGGACGAGCGGGGCCTGGAGGCCATCGGCACCATGGGCTTCCGGGGCGAGGCCCTGGCAGCCATCTCCGCTGTGTCCCATGTGGAGCTGCGCACCCGGCGGCGGGGGGACGGCGAGGGGACCTTCGTGTCCCTGGCCGGGGGCGAGATCCAGGAGATGGGCCCCGCCGGCTGCCCGGAGGGGACCAGTATGACCGTGCGGGACCTGTTTTACAACACCCCCGCCCGGCTCAAGTTCCTGAAATCCGACCGGAGCGAGGCCGCCGCCTGCGTCCAGACCGCCCTGCGCTGCGCCCTGGGCCGGCCGGAGGTCTCCGTCCGTCTGCTCCGGGACGGGAGAGAGGAGTTCTTCTCCCCCGGCGACGGGCGGCAGGACTCCTGCGTGTACACCCTCCTGGGCCGGGAGCAGGCCGCCTCCCTGCTCAGCTGCCAGAGCTGGGACGAGGGGCTGAAGCTCTCCGGCTTCGTGTCTTCCCCCGCGGCGGGGAAGGGCAGCCGGGCCGGGCAGTACTTCTTCTGCAACGGCCGAACCATCCGCTCCTCGCTTTTGCAGGCGGCGGTGGAGCAGGCCTATAAGAACAGCCTGCTGACCGGCCGCTATCCCGCCTGTGTGCTGTATCTGGAGATCCCCCTGGGCAGCGTGGACGTGAACGTCCACCCGGCCAAGACGGAGGTGAAGTTCTCCGACGAGCGGCGGATCTTCGACCTGGTCTATCAGGCGGCCCGCTTCGCCCTGGAGACGGAGAACAGGACCGCCCAGGTGGAGCTCTCCCCCTCCACCCGAAAGCTGGCGGCGCCCAAGGCGGATTTTTACCGGAGCATGAGCGCGGAGGAGTTTCGCGCCGCCGGCTATACCGCCGGAGCCGCGGCCAAGGCGGCGGCCCCGGCCCCCCGCAAAAGCCCAGCGGAGCCGAAACCGGCCCTGAAGAGCCCGGAGAGCTTTTACCAGACCCGCCTGGAGCTGCCCAAGGCCCCGGTTTCGACTTTTTCCGAGCCGAAGCCGCCTTCTTCGACAGCGCCAAAAAAGGCGGCTGTGGAAAAGCCTGTTCAAAATGTGGAAAGTCCGGCCCTCCCTGACCACAAGATAGTGGGGGAGGCCCTGAAAACCTATATCATCGTGGAGCGGGGCGAGGACCTGATCCTGATCGACAAGCACGCCGCCCACGAGCGCCTGATCTTTGACCGGCTCAAGAGCCGGGAGCAGCCGGCCATGTCCCAGAGCCTGCTGACGCCGGCCCTGCTGAAGCTGACGCCGGAGGAGGGGGCCCTGCTGGAGGCCAACGGGGAGCTGCTGGGGGAGCTGGGCTTCGAGATCGAGCCCTTCGGCCGGCAGGACTACGCCGTCCGGGCCGTCCCGGCGGACATCGGCCCCGCCGACGCTGCGGCCGCCGTGGAGGAGATCTTAGAGAAGCTCCGCCGGGGCGCGGCCCCGGACCCGGCCTCGGCCCGGGACGAGATCCTGCACACGGTGGCCTGCAAGGCGGCCATCAAGGCCGGCTGGGACACCCAGGGGCCGGAGCTGGAGAAGCTGGTGGAGGCGGTGCTGTCCGGCCGGGTCAAATACTGCCCCCACGGCCGGCCCGTGGCGGTGACGCTGACGAAAAAAGAACTGGACAAGCAGTTCAAGCGGATCGTCTGATCTTAAGAAGAAGCGGGGGAAGCATGGCAGAAAAGATCGTTGTCATCGCCGGGCCCACGGCCACGGGAAAGACCCGCCTGGGCATCGAGCTTGCCCGGCGCTGGGGCGGGGAGATCGTCTCCGCCGACTCCATGCAGGTCTACCGGGGCATGGACATCGGCACCGCCAAGGCCACGGCGGAGGAGCGGGCCCTGGCTCCCCACCATATGCTGGACGTGGCCGAGCCCTGGGAGGACTACTCGGTGGCCCGCTACGTGCAGGAGGCCGCCGCCTGCTGCGAGGACATCCTCCGGCGGGGAAAGCTGCCCATCTTAGTGGGCGGCACCGGATTGTATATCGACTCCCTGCTCTCCGGGCGGGATTTCGCCCCCCGGCCGGAGGGGGACGCCGGTCTGCGGGAGGCCCTCTCGGCGGAATATGAGGCCCTGGGCGGGGAGGCCATGCTGGAAAAGCTCCGGCAGCTGGACCCCCGCCGGGCGGAAAAGCTCCACCCGGCGGACAAGCGCCGGATCGTCCGGGCCCTGGAGATCCAGCGGCTCACCGGCCGGACCATTACGGAGCACGACGAGCAGACCCGGGCCCTTCCGCCCCGGTACGAGGCTCTGAGAGTGGTCCTCAACTACGCCGGCCGGGCGGCCCTCTACCGCCGGATCGATGAGCGGGTGGACGCCATGCTCGCCGCCGGGCTCTTTGAGGAGGTGCAGGGCCTGCTGGCCGGGGGCCTCTCCCCGGACTGCACAGCCATGCAGGCCATCGGCTACAAGGAGGCAGCCCAGGCCCTGAGGGGCGAACTCAGCCGGGACCAGGCCGCCGCCCTCATCAAGCAGAACAGCCGCCGCTACGCCAAGCGGCAGCTCACCTGGTTCAGGCGCTGGGAGGACGCCCTGCGGATCGACTGGGAGGCGGAGCCGGACATGGCCGCCGCCGCGGAGCGCGCTGGCGCCGCCATAAAAATGTTTATCCAGAGCGAAAATTGACGGAACAGAAAAACGGTTTTTGAAGACCGGGCCGACCCTTTTCGACAGCGTTTTTGCCCCTGTCCGTACTATCATAAAGTACCGCCTTTTTGGCGGATACTATGATAGAGCGGCGCGGGAAGGCCGCTTTACAGAAAAAAGGAGTTGGCTGAAACATGCAGAAAACGCAAAACCTCCAGGACGTCTTCCTCAACCAGCTGCGGCGGGAACGGACCGGCGTCACCATGTTCCTGATGAACGGCTTTCAGATGCACGGGGTGGTGAAGGGCTTTGACGGCTTCACCGTGGTGCTGGACAGCGAGGGCAAACAGCAGCTGATCTACAAGCACGCGATCTCCACCATCGTGCCGGCCCGGCCCGTAGACCTTGACGCGGATACATAAGCCCGGCAGCCTGGGCACGGCAGTAGCCGTGCTGCTGTTCCTGGCGGTCTGTGCCTATCTGGGCGCGGGGCTGCTGGGAGGCCTGCGGCCCGGGACCCCGGCGGTCCAGGTCCGGCGGGTGCAGCTCACCCGGAGCGCGGAGCTAAAGGGCCTGGTCCTGCGCCGGGAGCGGGCCCTCTGCGCCCAAGGCGAGCTCCTGACGGAGGACGGCCGCCGGGTGGCCGCCGGCGCGCCCCTGGTCCGGACGGAGGAGGGGACCCTGACGGCCAAGGCGCCGGGCCTGTTCTGCGCGGACCTGGACGGGCTGGAGGGCCTGGACCCGAAACGGCTTAAGGACCTGAGCGTCCCGGAGCTCCGGGAGCTGCTGGAGACGGAGCCCCAGGTCCCCGGACAGGCTCTGGGCCGGCTGGTCAGCGGCTGGGACTGGTATTACGCCGCCCTGGCCCCCGCCGGGACGGCCCCGGAGGAGGGGAGCGTCTGCCGCCTCCGCTTTCCGGGCCTGGAGGAGCTGCCGGCCCGGCTGGTCTCCCGGCGGGAGACCGGGGAGGAGGAAGCGCTGGTCTTCCGGCTGACCCGGGGTGGACGGGAGGCGTTGTCCCTGCGAAAAACCGGGGCGGAGCTGATCCTGGAGGAGCTCTCCGGGCTGGAGCTGCCGGAGGAGGCCGTTTTCCAAGAGGACGGCAGAGACTATGTGACGATCCTGTCCGCCGGTGAAGCGAAAAAGACGGCGGTGGAGATCATAGACAGAGAGAAGGGCCGCTGCATCGCGGCCGCCTCCCGGCAGGCGGAGGGCCTGCGGGAAGGCTGCCGGGTGCTGTTAGGCTGAAAGGAGCCGGATATGAGCATTGAAGAGAATGTAAAGCAAGTCAAAGAGCGGATCGCCGCGGCGGCCCTCGCCGCGGGGCGGAGGCCGGAGGACATCCTCCTGGTGGCTGCCACCAAGACCAACGGCGCGGACAAGGTCCGCCAAGCCGTTGCCGCGGGAGTGGACATCTGCGGGGAGAACCGGGTCCAGGAGATGCTGGAGAAGAACGCCCAGGGGGCTTATGAGGGGGCCCCGCTGCACTTCATCGGGCACCTGCAAAAGAACAAGGTCAAGCAGGTAGTGGGCCTGGCGGAGCTGATCCACGGGGCGGACAGCCTGGAGCTGATCCGCGTCATCGACAGGACCGCCGCCGCAAAGGGCCTGGTACAGGAGCTGCTGCTGGAGGTGAACATCGGCGCGGAGGCCAGCAAGTCCGGCTTTGCGCCGGAGGAGATCCCGCCGACTTTGGCAGAAATAGCCAAAATGGACCATGTCCGGGTCCGCGGATTGATGGCGATCCCCCCCGTCTGCGCTTCCGGCGAAGAAAATCGTCCATATTTTGCACAAATGGAAAAGCTTTTTATTGACAATGGGCAAAAAAAATACGATAATGTACGTATGGATTTTCTGTCCATGGGCATGTCCGGCGATTTTGAGGAGGCCATCGCCTTCGGAGCCAACATGGTCCGCGTAGGCACGGCGATCTTCGGGGAGCGTGTCTACCAATAAACCGCCGCGGCGCGATCTCAGAGCGGCGGCTTTCACTGGAGGCTAAACCATGGGTTTCATGGATGAACTGCGTAAGCTCACGCAACCAATTGACGATGAGGATGAATTTTTCGAGGGTGCGGACAACAGCGGGCTGAGGCAGCCCAGCCCGGCCCAGATCCAGTTTGAGCAGACCTTCGGCGAGGAACCGGCGGCTGCGCCGGAGCCGGCGGAAAAGAAGCCCCCCCGGCAATCCAAGCCCCTGATGGAGGGCGGCCTCTTCGGCGGCCTGGGCGGCCGGCGGCCGGCCAAGCCCAAGCAGCAGCGGGAGCGGGTGGTGGATTTCGGCGGCAGCGAGCAGCAGGTGATCCTCTTCAACCCCAAGTCCTTTGATGAGGCGGGGGAACTGGTCAACCATCTGAACCAGAACCGCTCCGTGGTGATGACTCTGGAGGGCCTGCCCACAGACATGGCCCGCCGCCTGCTGGACTTTCTGTCCGGCATAACCTTCGCCCTACAGGGAAAAATAACCCCTGTGTCCGCGAAGACCTATTTTGTCACTCCCCAAAATGTAGATATATTGGGTAAGCAGAACGACCAGCCCGAGAGTGACGGACAGTATTTTTAGAGGAAACGCTGAACAAATCGCCATACGCATCTGGACGGCTGAGCGTCAGAAGAAACTCGCTCCATTCCGCTTCGCTCTAAAGAGCAAAGCTCCATATCCGCTCCTTCCTTCTTCCTATCAAAATCAAAGCGTCCGCTTTGATTTTGGAAGGACGAGCAGCGGCGTGAATGAGCTTTCGTGTACACACGGAAGCGAATGAGCGAAGCTTGTGAGGACGCAGTATTCCTGCGATTTCTCGCCGTCACCTGGCGAAAAATCATCTCGCCCATCTGCACACGTCGATTTGCTCAGCGCTTCCTGAAAGCGCATCCCTTAGAGAGAAACAATCATTGAAAGGTGGATAAACATATGATTACCGCACAGGATATCCGTGAAAAGACTTTTGAGAAGTCCAAGTTCAACGGCTACGACATGGCCTCCGTGGACGATTTTCTGGAGGAGCTGGCGGACGACGTGACCGCTTCTCAGAAAGAGAACGCCGTCCTCAAGAGCAAGATGAAGGTCCTGGTCGATAAGATTGAGGAGTACCGCGCCAATGAGGAGGCGTTGAACATGGCTATCCTGTCGGCGCAGAAGCTGGCCGTCCAGATCGAGTCCGAGGCCCGCCAGCGGGCCAACGCCATGCTGGCCGACGCCGAGCGCCAGGTCAAGGCCCGCGTGGGCTCCATCGAGGAGGAGACCGCCGTTCAGGAGCGCCGCCTGGCCGACGCCAAGGCCGTGACCTCCAAGTTCTTCGAGAGCGTGCGCAATCTGTGCAGCACCCAGCTGAAGAACATCGACGCCATCAGCGCCGGGCTGCTCCCCCAGTCTGAGTCCGCCCCCTCTGTGGACGAGACCGTGCGCAACATCGAGAGCACCGTATCCAAGATCCAGCCCGAGCCCCAGCTGAAGATCGACCTGGGCCCGGTGAAGGAGACGCCCGCCGCCCCCGCCAAGGGTCTTGACAATACCCAGCCCTTCTCCCTTTGATCTCTCCGCCCCCAGGGCGCGCGGCAGCGCGCCCAAAGGGCTTTGTTCCATTTCCGCGTTTTCGATCGGGGCGGCCGCGCTGTGCTCGCCCCGTTTTCGGCGTTTTTGTCATTAGTGTTTGACAAAACGGCAAAACAGCGGTATAAATACTGTTTAAGCAGCCCGACTACCATATTCTATTTAACACACTTAGGAGACAGACATGGCACAGGATTTCAACGCCACCCTCAACCTCCCCAAGACCGACTTCCCCATGCGGGCCGGTCTCCCCAAGCGCGAGCCCGAGATGCTCAAGACCTGGGAGGAAATGGACCTCTACAACGAACTGATGAAGAAGAACGAGGGAAAGCCCCGCTTCTCCCTCCATGACGGCCCTCCCTTCTCCAACGGAGATATCCATATGGGCACCGCCATGAACAAGTGCATCAAGGACTTCATTATCCGTTCCTATGCCATGCGGGGCTGGTACACCCCCTATATCCCCGGCTGGGACAACCACGGCATGCCCATTGAGAGCGCCATCATCAAGCAGAACAAGCTCAACCACAAGACCATGTCCGTGGCAGACTTCCGCAGCGCCTGCCGGGAGTTCGCGATGAAGTATGTGAACCGCCAGATGGACAGCTTCAAGCGCCTGGGCGTCGTGGGAGATTGGGAGCACCCCTACCTGACCATGAACAAGGGCTTTGAGGCCGACGAGGTGCGCATCTTCGGCAAGATGTACCAGAACGGCCATATCTACAAGGGCCTGAAGCCTGTGTACTGGTGCGCCAAGGACGAGACCGCCCTGGCCGAGGCCGAGATCGAGTACCAGGACGACCCCTGCACCACCGTTTATGTGAAGTTCCCCATGAAGGACGACCTGGGGAAGCTGAGCCACCTGGATCTGAGCAAGCTCAGCTTCGTCATCTGGACCACCACCATCTGGACCCTGCCCGGCAACCTGGCTATCGCCCTGCATCCGGACGAGAGCTACGCCGTCGTGAAGGCCCCCAACGGGGAGAGCTACATCATGGCCGAGGCCCTGACGGACAAGGTCATGGGCATCGGCGGCTTTGACAGCTACGAGATCGTGGAGACCCACCCGGGCAGCTTCTTTGAGAATATGCTGGCCCAGCACCCCTTCCTGGACAAGACCTCCCGGCTGCTGCTGGCCGACTATGTGACCATGGACTCCGGCACCGGCTGCGTCCACACCGCCCCCGGCTTCGGCGCGGAGGACTATGTGACGTGCATGCGCTACGGCATGGACATGGTGGTGCCCGTGGACGACCAGGGCCGCCATACCGACTATGCCGGCAAGTACGCCGGCCTGGGCACCGAGGAGTCCAACCCCATCATTCTGGAAGACATGCGGCAGAGCGGGGTGCTCTTCGCCTCCGAGGAGATCATGCACAGCTATCCCCACTGCTGGCGCTGCAAGAGCCCCATCATCTTCCGGGCCACCCCCCAGTGGTTCTGCTCGGTGGATTCTTTTAAGGACGCGGCCATCAAGGCCTGCGACGAGGTCAAGTGGTACCCCGCCTGGGGCAAGGAGCGCATGGGCGCCATGATCCGGGAGCGGAGCGACTGGTGCATCTCCCGCCAGCGCCGCTGGGGCCTGCCCATCCCCGTGTTCTACTGCGAGGACTGCAAGAAGCCCGTCTGCACCCCCGAGAGCATCGAGAGCGTGGCCTCCGTCTTCGGGGAAAAGGGGAGCAACGCCTGGTTCGAGATGGAGGCGGAGGAGCTGCTGCCCCAGGGCTTCAAGTGCCCCCACTGCGGCGGCGTCCACTTCACCAAGGAGACCGACACCCTGGACGGCTGGTTCGACTCCGGCTCCACCCACTACGCCGCCATGCTGCGGGATCAGGGCTTCTGGCCCGCCAGCATGTACATGGAGGGCGGCGACCAGTATCGCGGCTGGTTCCAGTCCTCTCTGCTGGTGGCCGTGGGCGCCCTGGGCCAGGGCGCGCCCTACAAAGAGTGCCTGACCCACGGCTGGACCGTGGACGGCGAGGGCAAGGCCATGCACAA
Source organism: uncultured Oscillospiraceae bacterium (assembly GCA_947626785.1). Classification (GTDB taxonomy): domain Bacteria; phylum Bacillota; class Clostridia; order Oscillospirales; family Oscillospiraceae; genus Limivicinus. The sequence continues at coordinate 35,848 of CANQTO010000018.1, read as the reverse complement.
GTCCCTTGGCAACGGCATCGACCCCCAGGATCTGATCAAAGAATTCGGCGCGGATATCATCCGGCTCTGGGCCGGCAGCGCGGACTACCGGGTGGACGTGCGCTGCTCTAAGGAGATCTTCAAGCAGCTGAGCCAGAACTACCTGAAGTTCCGCAACACCGCCCGCTACTGCCTGGGCAACCTGAACGGCTTTGACGCGGACCATCTGGTGCCGCCCGAGGAGATGCTGGAGCTGGACCGCTGGGCGGTCACCAAGCTCAACCAGCTCATCGAGGAGGCGGAAAAGGCCTATCAGGACTATGAGTTCCACGTGGTCTCCCACGCGGTCAATGATTTCTGCGTGGTGGAGCTGTCCAGCTTCTACCTGGACATCATCAAGGACCGGCTCTACTGCGAGGGGACGGACAGCCTCCAGCGCCGCAGCGCCCAGACCGCCCTGTTCCTCATTCTGGACAGCATGACGAAGATGTTTGCCCCCATCCTGGCCTTCACCTGCGACGAGATCTGGCAGGCCATGCCCCACCGGGCGGAGGACGACAAGCGCAACGTGCTGCTCAACGACATGAACAAGCCCTTCTCGGCCTACGCCCTGTCCGGCGAGGAGCTGGCCCGTTGGGACAAGCTCATCGCCCTGCGTAACGACGTCAACGGCGTCCTGGAGCAGGCCCGCGCCTCCAAGCGCATCGGCAAATCCCTGGAGGCCTCCGTCACCCTGAAGGCGGAGGACGAGGACGCCAAGGAGCTGGTAGAGAGCGTGTCGGACATGAACCTGGCGGAGCTCTTCATCGTCTCCCGCTGCCTGACCGGGGAGGACGCCCCGGTCGAGGCCGAGGCCGTCACCGGGAAGAGCGCCGGTCATCCCGGCCTCACCGTGGCCGTGATCGAGGCCCCCGGCACCAAGTGCCCCCGCTGCTGGATGCACTCCGAGCAGCCCCAGGAGGGCACCGGCCTGTGCCCCCGCTGCGCCCGCGTGGTGGGCCAGCGTTAAGGAGCCGCCGGACCTTTGCCAACCGCGCCTGCCCCGGCGGGCAGGAAACAGCGCGCCGCGCAGACCCTTCCGCGGCAGATAGGAGAGAGATATGCTGTACGCAATCGTTGCCGTGCTGGTCATCATCGCCGACCAATGGGTGAAATACTGGGTCAGCGGTGCTATCAGCATGCAGTCCACCGGGGAGGCCTTCATTCCGGGCATCCTCAGCCTTGTGAACGTCCAGAACGACGGTGCCGCCTTCGGCTTCCTCAGCGGCGGCGGGGCCCGGATCTACTTCATCATCCTGACGGGCGTGTTCACCGTGGCCGTGATCCTGGCGCTGGCGACCAACTTTATCTCCGGCCGCCTGGGCCGCTGGAGTATCGTGCTGATGACAGCGGGCGGCCTCTCCAACTGCATCGACCGGGTCATCAACGGCTATGTGCAGGACATGTTCAAGGTGGAGTTCTTCAACTTCCCCGTTTTCAATGTGGCGGACATCTTTATCACCGTCTTCTGCCTGCTCTTTGTGATCTCCATCATCTTCGGCAAGCGGGATTCCGGCTATGACGACGAGTTTGACGAGGTGGACGACGAGGAGCAGGACCGGCCCCGCCGGGAGAAGAAGGAAAAGGCCCCGAAAGAGAAGAAGGAGCCCAAGCCGGCAGCCGCGGCCGCCAAGAACAGCCGCAAGGGCAAGAAGCCCAAATATGAGGACGAGTACGAGCAGTATAAAGCCGCCCGCGCCGCCCGCCAGCAGGCCCAGCCCACGCCGCCCGCGCCCCAGCGCGCCCCGGCCTATGACGCCTCCGACCCCTTTGCCGAGTGGGAGCGGGCCAACGCCAAAGCCGGCAACCAGCCCAGGCAGGCCGCCCCGGCCCCGGTGGTGCGGCAGCAGCCGGTCCAGCAGCCGGTGCAGCAGCCTGCTCCGGCACCCCAGCCCCAGGCCGCTCCGGCCAAGAGCGGGGACATGGACTTCAGCCTGGACGACATCCTGGCCGAATTCAAGTAAAAGAGGCACATGGATCAACAGCCTATATGGATAACAGCCAAGGAGAGCGGCGAGAGGATCGACGCTCTCCTTGCGCGCGAAATACCGGCCCTCTCCCGCAGCGCCGCCCAGCGGCTGATCGGCCAGGGGCGGGTCACCCAGGGGGAAAAGCCGGTGAAAAAGAACCTGCTCTGCGCGGCGGGGGACCGCTTTGCCGTCTTTCTGCCCCCGGCGGCGGAGGAAAGGCCCCTAAAGGCCCAGAACATCCCCCTTCAGGTAGTGTACGAGGACGGGGACCTGATCGTGGTGGACAAGCCCCGGGGCTTGGTGGTCCACCCGGCGCCGGGGCATCCGGACGGGACTTTGGTCAACGCCCTGCTGTACCACTGCGGGGAGAGCCTGTCCGGCATCGGCGGCGAGAGGCGGCCCGGCATCGTCCACCGGATCGACAAGGACACCTCCGGCCTGCTCATCGTAGCCAAAAACGACTTTGCCCATCAGGCTCTCTCCGGGCAGCTGGCCGGCCGGAGCCTGTCCCGCCGCTATGAGGCGGTGGTCCGGGGCGGCTTCGGGCAGGACAGCGGCACCGTGGACCGGCCCATCGGGAGGCATCCCACGGACCGCAAGCGCATGGCCGTAACGGAGAAAAACGCCCGGCCCGCCGTGACCCACTGGCAGGTGCTGGCCCGCTACCGGGGCTATACTCACATCGCCTGCCGCCTGGAGACCGGCCGCACTCACCAGATCCGGGTCCACATGGCCTCCATCGGCCATCCCCTCCTGGGGGACTACACCTACGGGGCCCCCTCCCCGGACAAGGGCCTGGAGGGCCAGTGCCTCCACGCCCGGTATCTGAAATTCATCCACCCCCGGACCGGGCAGCCCATGGAGCTGGAGGCCCCGCTGCCGGCCTATTTCCGGGAGGTGCTGGCCCGCTTAGGGCCTGTGATCAGTTGAAAGGAGAGCGCTATGAATCTGGGAAAGATCCTTCTCATCCTCGCGGCGGCGGCCGTACTGATCGCCCTCGCGGGCCTGGCCGTCAAGCTCATCGCCGGCTTTTTCGGCCTGGTGGGCAGCCTTTTCAACGCCCTGCTGGGTCTGGCGATCCTGTTGGGCCTGGCGATCTTAGTGATCTGGATGTTCCGCACCGCGGCTAAGAACCGAAAGTAAAGCGGCCCCGGTCACAGAGACCCACAATAAACTATCGTGAAAGGAGCGCATATCATGAGAAAGTGTATTCGCTGCGGCGCTGAGATGGAGGAGGATTTTGTCTTTACCGGCGCCGGCGGGAACGTGATCCGCAAAAAGGGGCTGGGAGGCAAGGCCGTCTACCCCAAGGCGGCGGTGTGCCCCATGTGCGGGGAGATCTCCCTCTACGTGGACGAGGAAAAGCTGAACAAACTGATGTAGCAGCATAGAGAAAGCCCTGCGGCGCAAAACCGCAGGGCTTTCTCTATGGGTCATCCGAGCAGCCGCGCGCTCAGGTCCTCCGCCAGCTTTTCCAACCGGCCGGGGGCGAAGGGACTCTCCAGGCCGCCGGCGTCCAGCATGGCCAGCATCCCGTCCTGGCCCCGGGGCAGCAGCTCCAGGTACTTCTCCACGCCCGCGCCCGGCTCCTGCCGCTCCAGCCAGTACAGCTGCATGGCCGCGTCGTTGGCCACCGGGTAGGTGATCACGTAGAAGGGCATCTCAAAGAAGTGGACGATATCCGTCCAGCTCATGGAATAGTAGAACTCGCTGTAGCCGTCGTAGTAGCCGTAGTCCACCGCCACCTGTAGGCTCAGGTCGTTGAGAAACTCCGCGCTCAGCTGCTCCGGGTCCATGGAGTAGACCGTCTCCTCAAACTCCGCGAAGGAGGCCTGCTGGACAAAGGTGTCCAGCACGTCCAGCAGCTTCATCCGCTCCAGATCGGCGGTCTCCTCCGGGCTGAGGGCGCCGCCGTAATAGGACAAAAGGAGCAGCTCCATCCCCTGGGAGAAGCACTCGGAGGCGTCGATGGTCTCATAGGCGTCGTAATTGACGTAGGCATCCACATAGTGGCCAAACTCATGAGAATAGCCCAGCACGTCCTCCATGTCCCCGTAGGGGTCCAGAAAGACGAAGGGGGCCTCGTAATCGGTCAGGTAGGTCTGGAAGGACATGGGCGCCTTCCGGTCGTCCACCTGGATGTCATAGAGCCCGTAGCGGGACATGAAGTCGAAGGCCTCCGCCACCTGGCCGCCCACCGCCCGGGCCCCGGAGCCCAGGATCTCATGGAGCCGGCTGTCGGACAGCTCATCGTAGCGCAGGGTGGCGTAGAGATCCCGGGCCATCGCCGCCCGGTAGACCGGCACCAGGTGCTCCCGGATCCCCGCCAGATAGACCTCCGCCTCCTCCGGGCTGTAGTCCCGCTCAAAGGTGTAGCGGTACTGCATCTGCCGGTAGTCCTCAAAGCCCAGACTCCGGGCCAGCTCCTGCCGGACCTTCACCAGCTCGATATAGAGCTCCGACAGGGGGCCGTTGTACTTCTTGTAATAGGCCCTCTCGGCCTGATCCCGGGCCCAGCCGCTCAGGCCCGCCAGGGCGCTGTTGTAGTCCAGCTCCTGCCCGTCCAGCTCTATGGTGGGGCTGGCTGTCAGGGCTCGGTACTGGGCCAAAAGAGCGCTTTGCCGCTGCATCAGGGCCACCGACTCGTCGCTGAGCGTCTGCTCTGTTCCGCCGCCGTAGTCCTGGGTGAAGCCCTCCCAGAAATAGCGCCGCTCCAGGGTGCCGGCCATGTCCGAGTGGGCGCAGAGGGCGTACAGCTGCTCCATCAGCTGCCGGACCAGGGAGAAATTCTCGTCGCACCAGGCATACTCCTGGGCGTAATAGGGATCAGTCATGTCCTGGCAGGCGCGGATGTTCGCCAGGTTGTACATGGTATAGAAGTGGTAATATTCATCGTAACAGCGGTCCAGCAGGGTCATGACCGCCCGGACGTTCTTCCCGCCCTCCAGCGCCGGTTCCACCTCCGCGATGGCCTGGTGCAGAGCCTCCGGGTCCGGCCGGACGTACTCCATCTGCCCGAAGGGGAGCATCTCGCCCTCGTCCCGGCCCGTGCTCCGGGCCGGGGCGGCGGCCTCGATCAGCTGCTTGCCCCGGTAGAGTGTCCAGGACAGCGGCTGGGCGTCCCGGACGCAGCCGCACAGCAGCAGCGCCGCCAGCAGCAGGGACAGCAGGGCGGTCCCTCGTCTTTTACGCACTCACATTCACCTCGCCGGTTTCTCTTTCTATTTCTTTAGTTTACCACGTTTATCCGCCGATTAAAAGTCATAAATCGCCCTTGCAATTGCCAAAGGGAAGCCATATAATGGAACTATCTAAAGAAGTTCCAGCCGTTTTCGGCAGAATGGAGACACTATGAGCGCGATCTATGTCACCGGGCACCGCAATCCGGATACCGACTCCGTCGTGGCCGCCATCGCCTATGCCAACCTCCGCAACGCCCTGGGGGACCGGGAGTACAAGCCCGTCCGCATCGGTGCTATCAACGACGAGACCCGGCATATGCTGGAGCGATTCGGCTTTGAGGCGCCGGAATATATCAAAAATATGCGCACCCAGATCGCGGACCTGGACTTTGACCACCCGCCGGAGCTGGACCGCTCCGTCACTATGGATCTGGCCTGGCGCACCATGCGGGAGGGGGAGATCGCCACGCTCCCCATCCTCAACGACGACGGGACCCTCTACGGGATGCTCTCCGCCGGGGACATCGCCTCCTACGACATGCGCAGCATCTACGAGAGCCATATCGAGGAGCTGCCGGTGTTCAATCTGCTGAGTGTGCTGGAGGGCCAGTTCGTCAACGAGTTCGGCAACCTGGTCAACACCGTGTCCGGGGACGTGCGGGTGGCTCTGCCCCAGGCCTACGAGGACTACAGCCTGTACAGCCAGGACACCATCCTGATCTGCGGCAATCAGCCGGAGATCGTGGACCGGGCCCTGGAGGCGGGGGTCAACTGCATCATCCTCTGCCAGGCGGAGGTGCCCCGGCGCTGGAGCGAGAGCGATTCTCCCAGCTGCCTGATCTCCACCCCGATGGATGCCCGCCGGGCCGCCCGGCTGGTCTACCAGGCCATCCCGGCCATGCGGGTCTGCCACAGGGAGCACATCGTCTGCTTCCATCTGAGCGATTATCTGGACGACGTGCGCGAGCAGATGCTCAAGAGCCGCTACCGCTGCTATCCCGTGCTGGATGAGCACGAGCAGGTGGTGGGCACCCTCTCCCGCTACCATCTGCTGCGCCCCCGGCGCAAGCAGGTGGTGCTGGTGGACCACAACGAGGCGGCCCAGTCGGTCTCCGGCCTGGACCAGGTGGAGATCTTAGAGATCATCGACCACCACCGCCTGGCGGACATCCAGACCAAGCAGCCCATCCGGGTGCGCAATGAGCCTGTGGGCAGCACCAACACCATCATCACCTCCATGTACCAGGAAAACGGCGTGGTGCCCTCCCCCCAGATGGCCGGGCTCATGGCCGCGGCCATCCTGTCCGACACGGTGATGTTCAAGTCCCCCACCTGCACCAAGCGGGACAAGGCCATGGCCGAGCGCCTGGCCCGCATCGCCCACATCTCCCTGGACGAGCTGGGGCAGGAGCTCTTCTCCGCCACCGGGGCGGATGAGAAGAGCGCGGAGGAGCTCATCCGCACGGACTACAAGCTCTTCCACATCGCCGAGCAGAACATCGGCGTCAGTCAGATCACCTGCGTGGACTCCGGCCATCTGCTGGACCGGAAGGCGGAGTTTCTGGAGACCATGGCCAAGCTCAAAAAGGACCAGGAGCTGGACATCATCCTCCTGATGCTCACCGACGTGCTGCTGGAGGGCTCCCACATCTTCTACCTGGGCAGCGACGATGTGATCCAGCAGGCCTTTTCTGTCACCCCCAAGGAGAACGCCTTCTTCCTCCGGGGCGCCATGTCCCGCAAAAAGCAGATCATCCCCATGCTGACGGCGCTGTGGGGATAAAAACCGTTTAGAATAAATGTTTGGGGCAGCCCGGCCATGGAACCGAGCTGCCCCAAACATCTGTATAGAATTGTCAAAAGAGCAGTACCTGCGCCACGCCGAAATAGACCAGCAGGGACAGGGCGTCCACGATGGTGGTGATGAAGGGGCTGGCCATGACCGCCGGGTCAAAGCCCAGCTTTTTGGCACACATGGGCAGCGTGCAGCCGATCACCTTGGCCACCAGCACCGTCACCGCCATGGTGAAGCACACCACCGCCGCCGTGAGGACCGTGATATCGGTGCTGCCCAGCAGCAGCTTGTCCACCAGCATGATCTTCACAAAGCACAGCATCGCCAGCGCGCTGCCGCACAGCACCGCCGTCTGGATCTCCTTCCAGATCACGGCGGGCAGGTCCGTAAAGGCCAGCTCCCCCAGGGACAGGGCGCGGATCACTGTCACCGAGGACTGGGAGCCGGAATTGCCGCCGGTGTCCATCAACATGGGGATGAAGGCCGTCAGCACCACCTGGGCCGCCAGGGCGCTCTCAAAGCCGGTGATGATCATGCCCGTAAAGGTGGCCGAGACCATCAGCAGCATCAGCCAGGGGATACGGTGCTTGAAAAGCTCCCAGGCGTTGGAGCGCAGATAGGGCTTTTCCGAAGGAGTGATGGCCGCCATGATCTCCATATCCTCGGTGGTCTCTTCCTCCAGCACGTCCATGGCGTCGTCAAAGGTCACGATGCCCACCATCCGCCCGTCGGTGTCCACCACGGGCAGGGCCAGGAAATTGTACCGGGAGAGCATCTGGGCGACCTCCTCCTGGTCGGCCATGGTGCTCACGGAGATCACGTTCTCATCCATCACGGCGGAGACGGGGGTGTCGTCGTCCTCCGTCAGCAGCAAGTCCTTGACCGTCACGAAGCCCAGCAGCCGCCGGTCCTCCGTGATGTAGCAGGTGTAGATGGTCTCCTTGTCCACCCCGGTCTTTCGGATGCGGGAGATGGCCTCCGCCACGGTCATGGACGGCCGCAGGGAGACATACTCGGTGGTCATGATGGAGCCTGCGGAGTTTTCCGGGTAGCGCAGAATCTGGTTGATCTCCCGGCGGGTCTGGGGGTCGGCCTGGGCGAGGATACGCTTGACCACGTTGGCGGGCATCTCCTCCACCAGGTCGGCGGCGTCGTCCACATACAGCTCGCCGAGCAGGTCCCGGAGCTCCAGGTCGGAAAAGCCCCGGATCAGCAGCTCCTGCCGGTCCGGCTCCATCTCCACAAAGCACTCCGCCGCCAGCTCCTTGGGCAGAAGCCGGAACAGCAGCGGGATGCGTTCCTCCTCCAGGTCCTCGAACACGGCGGCGATATCCGCCGGGTTCATGGTCACCAGGATGTCTTTCAGGGTCGGGTACTTCTTCTCATCGAGAAGGGTCTTCAGGGTCTTTTTCAAGAGCGCATTGTATTCTGCCATCGGATATTCCTCCTCTTTTGGAACGCGTCCAGATTTGGAAGCCGACACGCAGACCGAAGCTCAGCGAATTAAGGCAGGCGGAGACCACAGGCGCTCCGCGGAGAAACTTCGGCCCGCTGATGTGCCGCCGCTACTTCCACTGTCCATGACGTCTCCTCCTATTTCATAATTTTGGCTTTAGGCCAAACTCAGCATATCCTCTCTGCCGCCGCTTGTCAAGCACAAAAAGGCAAAAAACGGCCCCGCGGCGGTGCTGCGGAGTGCGGACAAACCTGCTTTTGCTGTCAACCGCATATCACAATAGAGGTTGACAGAAGACGCGGGGCGGACTATGATAAAAGCGCTATTTCTGAACGGCAAAGGAGACTTCCCATGACAAAAGACGAGGTCCTGGACATCCTGTGGCGGCGGGCGGGAGACTGGGTCTCCGGCGCGGAGCTGGCGGAGGTCCTGTCCCTGAGCCGCACGGCGGTCTGGAAGGCCGTGGAGCGGCTGCGCGGAGAGGGCTACCGGATCGACTCGGCGGCCGGACAGGGCTACCGCCTCTGCCCGGAGAACGACGTGCTCAGCGAAAAGGGCATCCGGAAGTATCTGAAAAACAAGGCCCTGCGGCTGGAGGTCTACCCCTCCGTCAGCTCCACCAACACGCTCCTGGCCGCCCGGGCGGCGGCCGGCGAGCCGGAGGGGCTGGTGCTGGTGGCCGGGGAGCAGAGCCAGGGCCGGGGCCGCATGGGGCGGAGCTTCTATTCCCCGCCGGGGACCGGGATCTATATGAGCGTCCTGTTCCGGCCCCAGATGGACGCGGCCGGCGCCGTGAACATCACCGCCTGCGCGGCGGTGGCCGTGGCGGAGGCCATCGAGGAGACCGCCGGCGTCCCCGCCCAGATCAAGTGGGTCAACGACGTGCTGGTGGGCGGGAAGAAGGTCTGCGGCATCCTCACGGAAGGGGCCTTTGCCTGCGAGAGCGGGCGGATGAGCCACGTGATCGTGGGCATCGGCATCAACACCCGGATACCGGAGGGGGATTTTCCCCCGGAGCTGCGGGGGGTGGCGGGCGCCGTCCTGGGCGAGAAGGGCCTGCCGGAGCTCCGCTGCCGCCTGACGGCGGCGGTGCTGGACCGGCTCACGTTCTATTACAAACATCTGCTGGAGAAGGACTACTACGCGGCCTACCGGGAGCGGTCCCTGGTCCTGGGCAAGCCCATCTCCATCCTCTCCCCCGGTAAGGAGCCTGTCCCCGCCCTGGCTCTGGATATCGACCGGGACTTCGCCCTGCTGGCGCGGCTGGAGGATGGCCGCGTCGTGCGGCTGAACTCGGGAGAAGTAAGTGTGAGGACATTCAAATGCGACCCGCGGGATGCTTAGATCCGTACTCCCGCCCGGCGCAGGTTGACCCGCAGGTCCTCCGCGTCCCCGTGGAACACGGCCCCGGGCATCCCGCAGCGGAAGGCCTCCTCGATGTTGGAGGGCTGGTCGTCCACAAAGAAGCACTCCTCCGGCCGGAGCCGGAAGCGGTCGAAGAGGCTGAGATAGATGGCCCGCTCCGGCTTCAATAGGCCGTATTCAAAGGAGAGCAGCAGCCCGTCAAAATGCTCGTGGCCGGGGACCTGGGGCCAGTACTCCGGAAAGCGGCAGGTGGTGTTGGAGAGCAGATAGATCCCGTAGCCGGCCGCCTTCAGCTGCCCCACCAGCTCCGCCATCCCCTCCATAGGCAGGATGGGCTCATACCAGCCGGTCAGCAGCTCCCAGGCGGCCCCGTGCAGCCGGGCCGGCAGCCTTTTGCAGACGGCCTCATGGGCCTGCCGGTACGTGATCACGCCCCGGTCCAGCTGGGGCCACTCCAGGCTCTGGAACAGCTCGTTGGTCAGCAGCCGCCGGTCCTCCGGCGGGAGCCCCAGGCGGCCGACGAAACGCTCCCAGTCAAAATGGATGAGCACCTGGCCCATGTCGAATACGATGTTGTGGATCACCGCGCACCCCTCCCCGGCGGAATTTTCCCCGAAATTGTACCGCGGCCCGGCCTCCGCTGTCAAGTGGGGCCGGGCGGCGGAAAATTTTTTGAAAAATTGGTTCAAAACCCTTGCAAAACGGGCAGGATTCCGATATAATATCAAGGCATTTCGCACGGGCGCGGACTCTCCTTCCCATGTGGCCCTCGGGCTGGGGGGCGGGGCTGAGGCGCCCGGAGGAAAATAACAAAAGTATTTGGAGGAAAAACATGGCAGTCGTATCTATGAAACAGCTTCTGGAGGCCGGCGTACACTTCGGCCACCAGACCCGCCGCTGGAACCCCAAGATGCAGGAGTACATCTATTGCGAGCGCAATGGGATCTACATCATCGACCTGCAGAAGACCGTGAAGAAGATGGAAGAGGCCTATGACTTCGTCCGTCAGCTGGCTGAGAACGGCCAGAGCATCCTGTTTGTCGGTACCAAGAAGCAGGCCACCGACGCTGTCCGGGAGGAGGCCTCCCGCGTGGGCATGTTCTATGTGAACGCCCGCTGGCTGGGCGGTATGCTCACCAACTTCAAGACCATGCGCACCCGCGTGGACCGTCTGGCCCAGCTGAAGAAGATGCAGGAGGACGGCACCTTCGACATGCTGCCCAAGAAGGAAGTCATGAAGCACCTGGGCGAGATGGCCAAGCTGGAGAAGTATCTGGGCGGCGTGAAGGACATGAAGAAGCTCCCCGGCGCCCTGTTCGTGGTGGATCCCCGCAAGGAGCACAACGCCATCGCCGAGGCCCGCAAGCTGCACATCCCCATCGTCGCCATCGTGGACACCAACTGCGACCCCGACGAGGTGGACTATGTGATCCCCGCCAACGATGACGCCATCCGCGCCATCCGGCTCATCTCCGCCACCATGGCCAACGCCGTGCAGGAGGGCCGCCAGGGCGCCGACGCCCAGGCCGAGGAAGCCCCAGCCGCCGAAGAGGCCGCGCCCCAGGAATAAAGTGAGACAAGACGCTGAAGGGCCCAAAGGGCCCTTCAGTCAAGACTGAACAGGAGGATAAATTTATTATGGCTTTTACCGCTCAGGATGTAAAGACGCTCCGCGAGATGACCAACGTGGGCATGATGGACTGCAAGAAGGCCCTGACCGAGACCGACGGCGACATGGACAAGGCCGTGGAATGGCTCCGTGAGAAGGGCCTGGCCAAGGCCGCCAAGAAGGCCGGCCGCATCGCCGCTGAGGGCATGGCTTACGCCACTGTGATCGACGGCGTGGGCGTGGTGGTCGAGGTCAACTCCGAGACCGACTTTGCCGCCAAGTCCGATCTCTTCGTCAGCTTTGTGAAGGATATCGCCGCCGCCGTGGCCGCCAATGCCCCGGCCGACGTGGAGGCCCTGAAGGCCTGCAAGTACCCCGGCTCTGAGCACACCATCGCCGAGACCCTGCCCGAGAAGGTCATGTCCATCGGCGAGAACCTGCAGATCCGCCGCTTCGCCCGCTTCGACAAGAACACCAGCGTGGCCTACGTCCACGCCGGCGGCAAGATCGGCGTGCTGGTGAACCTGGCCGTGGAGGGCGGCATCGACGCCACCGAGATCGGCAAGGACGTGGCCATGCAGATCGCCGCTCTGAACCCCCGCTTCTGGGACAAGTCCGACGTGACCCCCGAGGTCCTGGAGGAGGAGAAGAAGGTCGCCCTGGCCCTGATGGATCAGGACCCCAAGATGGCCTCCAAGCCCCAGCAGGTCAAGGAGAAGATCGTCCTCGGCAAGCTCAACAAGTTCTACGAGGAGAACTGCCTGCTCCAGCAGGAGTTCGTGAAGGACAACTCCATGACCGTGGAGAAGTATATCGCCTCCGCCGCCAAGGCCCTGGGCGGGTCCGTCAAGTTCGTCAATGCCGTCCGCTTCATGAAGGGCGAGGGCATCGAGAAGAAGCAGGAGGACTTCGCCGCTGAGGTGGCCGCCCAGATGAACATGGGCAAGTAAGACAAAACCGACCCTAAAATGAAACGAAGGGGGAGCTCATACGCGAGCTCCCCTTTCTTTTGAAAGGAAAGAATGTCTGTGACCAATCAGGAAAAGCTGAAAAAGCTGTATAAGAAATTAGACGAGATCGAAGCCTACAGCCGCTGCCTGGGCAAGGTGAGCTTTGACCAAAGCTGCTGCGCCCCGGAGGACGGCCTGGACCAGGCGGGGGAGGACATGGCCCTGCTCAGCAAGCACCTGCACAGCCTGACCCACGCCAAGGGCTACACGGAGCTGCTCTGCCAGCTCCACGGGGACAGCGAGGGCCTGACGGAAATCCAGAAGAAGGCCGTGGAGCACCTGTACGACGACTACAGGAAGACCAAAAACGTCACGCCCCGCTTCTCCTACGAGTACAACCGGACCGCCAACCGGGCCTATGCCGACTGGCTCCGGGCCAAACAGGCCGGCGATTTCTCCCTGTTCCGGGACTCCCTGGAGACGATGATCGACTTTCGGCGCAAAGAGATCGCCCTGCGGGACGAGCGCTACCCCAGCGCCTACGACGCCTGCCTGGACGACAGTGAGAAGGGCCTGACCATCCCCAAGCTGGACGCCTTTTTTGAGGCCCTGAAGGGGCGGATCGTGCCCCTGATCCGGCGCATCCAGGCCGAGGGCAAGCCCATCCGCACGGATTTCCTGGACCGGCCCGTGCCGGTGTACCGGCAGGAGGCCATGTCCCGGGCCCTGCTGGAGCGGGAGGGGCTGAAAAAGAGCTCCCTGGTGCTGATGACCACTGAGCACCCCTTCACCACCAACTTCGGCCCCGGAGACGTGCGGGTCACCACCCACTACTACGAGGAGAACTTCATCTCCAACATCTTCTCCAGCCTCCATGAGGGCGGCCACGCGGTCTTTATGCAGAACGAGCCCCGGGAGCTCTTTGAGAACCACTGCAGCGACCGGCCCACCAACGCCATGCACGAGAGCATCTCCCGCTTCTATGAGAACCTCATCGGCCGCAGCGAGGCCTTTATCCACTACATCTACCCGGAGATCCGCAGCCTCAGCGGCGGCGTCTTTGACGACGTGAGCGAGCGGGAGCTGTACGAGGCGGTCAACCGGGTCCACCCGGGCCTGATCCGCACCGAGGCCGACGAGCTGAGCTACTGCCTGCACGTGCTGATCCGCTATGAGCTGGAGAAGGCCTTCGTCAACGGGGAGATCACGGTGGACCAGATCCCCGCCCTCTGGAACGCTAAGTATAAAGAGTACCTGGGGGTGGAGGTCCCCAACGACGCCGAGGGCTGCCTCCAGGACGTGCACTGGACCAGCGACTACGGCTACTTCCCCTCCTACGCCCTGGGCAGCGCCTATGGGGCCCAGATCCTGCGGGCCATGGAGCGGGACTTCGACGTGTTTGCCGCCGTCCGGGCGGGAGAGCTGTACAGGGTGACGGACTGGCTCACGGAGCGGGTCTTCTCCATCGCCTCCCTCTCCACGCCGGACCAGTGGATCCGGGCCATCAGCGGCGAGAGCCTGAACGTGAATTACTTCCTGGACTACCTGGAGGAGAAATTCACGGCCCTTTACGAGCTGAACTGAATTCAAGGCCTCCGGCGAAAGTGCCGGAGGCCTTGTCATGGTCAATGTAAAAGGTTTTGCAGCTCGCCCCAGAGCTCTACCAGCCGAAAGCGGAGCTCGTAGCCCTCTCCGTCCCGGATGATGCGCAGCTCATCGGGACCCATGGTCTCCTGGAGCTGCTCCTCCGCCTGGGCGGCGGAGACGCAGAGGGGCGGGAACACGATGCACCACCAGTTGTGCCCCTCTCCCTGGCCCAGCACCACCCGCAGGGACTCGTACTCCCCGGCGGGCAGGCGAAAGCCCTCGTACTGCCGGGTGGGAAAGAGCTCCCGCCCCAGGCTCACCCGGACCTGCCGGCCCTCGGCGGCGGCCTCGGCCGCCGCTGTCACGGCTTCTAAGTTCCCGCCGATGCGCGCCCGGGCCTCCTGGGCGTCCTCCGCTCCCTCCAGCAGGGGGGAGAGGCAGTCCAGCACCGCGTCCCGCACCCGGAGCTTCAGGGCCTGCTCATAAGCGCTGTCCGAGGCGGCCACCACGTGCAGCCGCAGCAGGGGCGCGCTGATGGCCTCCTGCCGGGCCTGGGCCCAGACCCCCGCGCAGAGGGCCAGACTCAGGGCGAGCAGCGCCGCTGCCTCCCAGAGCCGGAGTTTCTTATCCGAACGTTTTTCTTCCATAATCCACCGTCCATACTATGTAACTTTGTACATAGTATGGGCGCCAGCTTGTCAAAAAAGGGGCGTAGCCCTTTTTTGACAGATTTGCCGGCCCAATGCGCGCACTCACTGTTCGCCAGAGGCGAACAGTTCGCACACTTTTGGGCCAAAAAGAGTTTTTTGCGACGTACGCGCCGCCGCAAAAAACGATTTAAATTCGCTTCGCGGCTGTCGTCGTTTCATCGGCAAATAGTTCTTTGACAGTCTCCCGTCCATACTATGTAGCTTTGTAGATAGTATGGGCGCTTTCTTTCGGTTTTAAACAGGAAAAAGCTGTGAAAACTTGTTCCGGTTTTCACAGCTTTCTCTATAGGCTCAAATCACATAAGCGGGCCCACGGGCGCCGCCAGGCGGCAGAAGCCGTACTCCTTCTCCAGGTCCCCGCAGGCGGCCCGGGCGGCTTCCCGGTCCCGGAACACACCGAAGACGGCGGAGCCGGTGCCGGTCATCAGGGCTCCCAGGGCCCCGAAATCCAGCAGGCGGCCCTTGATCTCCCCCACCACCCGCAGCCGCCGGTCGTCCACGTCCTCAAAGACATTGTACAGCCGGTGGCACAGCTCGTCCAGGCGGCCCGCCTCCAGAGCCTTGAGGATGCCCACCGTGTCCGGGTGCCGCCGGAGCTGGACGCTGTCCAGCTTCCGGAAGAGCTCCGGCGTGGAGATGGAAAAGGAGGGCTTGCAGATGGCAAAGCAGCAGTCCGGCAGGGGCGGCAGAGGCGTGAGCAGCTCGCCCCGGCCCCGGGCCAGGGCGGTCCCCCCGGCCAGACAGAAGGCCACGTCCGAGCCCACGGCGGCCGCCAGCTCCAGCAGCGCCTCTTTAGAGAGGCGGCCGCCGTACAGGGTGTTCAGGCCCCGGAGCACCGCCGCCGCGTCCGAAGAGCCGCCGGCCATACCCGCGCCCACCGGGATGTCCTTTTCCAGCAGAAGCGAGAGCCCCTGGCCCTGTTCGCCGGCGGCCTCCAGGTAGCGCTGGGCCGCCCGCACGGCCAGGTTCCGCTCGTCCGAGGGGATGAAGCGCCAGCTGCACCGGGCGGATACCCCGCTGCCGCCGGTCCTGCGGACGGTCACCCGGTCGCAGAGGGAGACGGTCTGCATGACCATCACCATGTCGTGGTAGCCGTCGGGCCGGCGGCCGGTCACGTCCAGGGACAGATTCAGTTTGGCGTAGGCGTTTTCCGTGATCTCGGTCATGATCCCAAGCTTTCCTCTTCAAACAGATAGACCCGCAGCTCATAGGGCCGGGTGGTGAAACCGTTGGCGATAACAAAGTCAAAGTCGTAATTGGACAGGACGTTCAGGCCCTTGTTCAGCTCATAGCCCGCGGGGGCCTCGAAGCGCAGCTGCTCCTTGGTGAAGGAACAGATCACCAGCAGCCGCTGATTCCTCCAGAGCCGCTCGTACACGTACAAATTTTTGTTCTCCGGCAGCAGCTCCCGGTAATGGCCGTAGAGGACGACGGGGTGGTCCTTGCGGAACTTCAGCAGCTTCCGATAGAAGTTCAGCAGGGAGTCCGGGTCCTCCTCCTGGGCCTGCACATTGATCGCCGTGTAGTTCTCATTGACCGGGAACCAGGGCTTGGCCGGGCTGAAGCCCGCGTTCTCCTCTGCGGACCACTGCATGGGTGTCCGGGAGTTCTCCCGGGTGGACCGCTGGACCAGCTTCAGCACCCGGCTCTTGGGCAGAAAGCGGGAGGCGATGGCCGCGCTGTTGCGGGTGGACACATCCTGATACAGATCCAGCCGGGGCAGATGGGCGTTCAGCATGCCGATCTCCTGGCCCTGGTAGATGAAGGGCGTGCCCTTCAGGAGGATGTACATGGCGGCCAGCATCTTGCCGCTCTCCTTGTGGTACTCCTCGCTGCCGTAGCGGCTGATGATCCGGGGATGGTCGTGGTTCTCTATGTACAGGGCGTTCCAGGCCTTGCCCTCCAGCACGGTCTGCCACTGGGTCAGGGCCTTTTTCAGCTTGGGCAGGCTGAAGGCGCGGGGGATCATGTCGGTCATGAAGCAGTCGGCCTCCATGTGGGAGAAGGAGATCATCTCGTCCAGCACCTTGTCCGGACCCTCGCTGATGTAGCGCAGGGCGGTCTCCGCCGTGGTCATGGGGCTCTCGCCCACGGTGAAGCAGTCATAATGATCCAGCACGTCCCGCTTGAACTCCATCAGGTAGTCGTGGACCTTGGGCCGGTTGACGTAGTGCTGCATGCCGTTGGCGATGGGCAGCCTTGGATAGCTGCTGGGCATGCCCGGCGTCTTGGAGATGAAGGTGATCACGTCCTCCCGGAAGCCGTCCACCCCCAGGTCCAGCCAGAAGCGCAGGATCTCCTTGACCTCCCGGCGCACCCGGGGATTGTCCATGTTCAGATCCGGCTGTTTTTTTGCGAACAAATGCAGATAATATTCGTCTAAACCCTCGTCATACTCCCAGGCCCCGCCCTCAAAGAGGCTGGTCCAGTTGTTGGGGGGCATGCGCCGCCCGCCCACCATCCGGCCGGGCCGCCAGTAGTAATAGTCGTGATAGGGGTTATCCTTCCCCTTTTTGCTCTCGATGAACCAGCGGTGCTCGTCCGAGGTGTGGTTCACCACCAGGTCCATGAACACCCGCAGGCCCCGCTTGTGGGCCTCCTCCAGCACCTGCTTGAACAGCTCCAGGCTGCCGAAATCCGGGTGGATGTCCATGTAGTCGGAGATATCGTAACCAAAATCCGCGTTGGGGGAGGGATAGAGGGGCGAGAACCAGATCGCGTCCACGCCCAGGCTCTTGATATAGTCCAGCTTGGACAGCACGCCCCACAGATCGCCGATGCCGTCCCCGTTGCCGTCGCAGAAGCTGCGGGTCCAGATCTGATAAACGGCCATCTCCTTATACCATTGTGTATTTGCCATGCGCTCCCCCTCTTTTCCCCCGCGAAATTCTTAAATTTTCTTAAGGCGCGGTTTTCTCTTTTTCCTATTGTAGCACAGAAATCGCCCGTTCTCAACAGGCGAAACACTATATTTTGCGGTGGACGGCGTGGAAATTTCAAACATCTTGCTTTTGCCCGCTCCGGCGGCCAAAATGTGCCGGTGGGTGGGAGAAGTTTACAGAATATTGACAAAGCGGTAAAAATATGGTATACATAAATCAGCGCTCCGTATGGTACGAACGCTTTGGAAAGGACACACGCTTATGAAAAAGAAGCTGTTTACAACGGCCGCCGTTCTGCTCCTGCTGCTGACGATGCTGCCTTCGGCCCTGGCGGAGATCTACGCGGGCCCGGAGGAGATCGAGCTGGGGGAGAAGCTGGATCATCTGGTGGCCACTGTCCCTGCCGACAGCCAGGTCGACGTCGATCCGGACACCCTGCCGGAAGGGGTGGATCTGGCGCTGGAGCCGGAACAGGATACGAATATGGAGGACATCTACCTGCGGGGAACGCCCCTGCACGTGGGCAACTACAGCTGCCTCATCAGCATCAATGCGGCCAATTATGTCTGCCCGATCTCAGTGAGCGCGGAGGCCCCCACGGTGCAGGTCTGCGAGCCGGTGCGCTGCTATCAGGGCGCCAGCGCCCAGGTCAGCGTCACGGCTACGGTATCCATGGGGTCGCTGAGCTATCAGTGGTACCGGAGCGCGGACAACAGCACCAACGGCACGGCCATCGAAGGGGCCACGCAGCCGGTCTGCCCGGTGGACACCGCCAACGTGGGGACCAGCTATTACTACTGCGTGGTCACCAACACGGTGGACAGCTCTGCCCGGGGCGTCACCTCCGGCGTGATCTCCGTCACCGTGGAGGCCCTGGCGGTCAGCTCCATCTCGGTGGAGACTCTGCCGGTCAAAACCGTCTACACGGTGGGCGAGACCCTGGACCCCGCCGGGCTCAGCCTGCGGGTGAACTACGCCAACGGCAGCAGCCAGGTGCAGACGGATACGAGCGCCTTCAGCCTCTATCCCACCCGGCTGGAGACTGCCGGCACGCAGAATATCGAGCTGAGCTATCAGGGCTTGAAGTGCACCTTCCAGGTGACAGTGCAGCCCGGGTCGGAGGTCATCGAGGGCATCGGGGTGCTGACCCTGCCCACCAAGCGGAGCTACACGGTGGGGGACAGCCTGGACACCGCGGGCCTGTCCATCCGGGTCTACACCAACAACGGCCAGCGGGACGTGACCGAGGGCTTCATCTGTTCGCCTTTGGTCTTTGACCGGGCCGGGGAGCAGACCGTCACCGTCAGCTACGGGGACAAGACCTGCACCTTTACCCTGACCGTCCAGGAGGAGGAGAAGCCCGCCAGCCTGATCGTCAAGACCCTGCCCACCAAACGGGACTACACGGTGGGCGAGACGCTGGATACCACCGGCCTGGTCCTCCAGGAGATCAGCACCCGGAACCGGGCCAGAGATGTGACGGAGGGCTTTAGCTGCTCCCCCACGGAGCTGACCGTCGCGGGCGACCGCCAGCAGATCACCGTCTGGTACGGAGACCTGAGCTGCACCTTCAACGTGAATGTAAAAGCCGCGGCCCAGACCAGTCCGCCGGTGTCGAGCCCGCCCGTGAGCGCCGCGCCTGTAAACAGCCCGGCCGTGACCAACCCGCCGGCAGCCCCGGCGGCGCCGGTGCAGTCCCCCTCCGTGCCTCAGGGCACGGTCCCCACCAGCCCGCCGCCCACCTCCCACGTGATCGAGCACCAGTCCCACGAGACCGGGGCCGGCAGCGCTTTCATCGTGGTGATCGTGGTGGCCGCGGCCCTGGGCCTGGGCAGCCTGGGCGGCTATGTGGTCATCATGAACCATGGCGGCTTTGACGCCGTGGCCGAAAAGCTGAAGGAGTTTACCGCCCGCTTCCGCAAAAAATAAAATATGAGACTAAAACAGGAGCAGTGAGTTTTCCACTGCTCCTGTTTTTTTATAACTTAAAATAATTCTCCGACCTGGTGACGGTGGCCGGGGGGGCCGGGTCCAGGGGCCGCCCCGTCAGGCCCAGCACCTGCTCCGGACGGGCCCAGGGCAGGCCCTGGAGGGCGCTGGTCTCCTCGTGGGTCAATATGCCCTTATAGACCGTCAGGGAGCGGCGCAGATAGCCGTCCCGGGCGCAGGCCTCCGCCGGGCCCAGGCTCAGCAGAGCCTGAAAATGGGGCAGCACGGAGGCGGCGAAGGCGATGGAGGTGGAGTGGGCGATGGCCCCGGCGATATTGGGCACGCAGTAGTGGACGATCCCCTCCTCAATGTAGCGGGGGTTTTCGTGGCTGGTCTCCCGGCAGGACTCGATGGCCCCATCCTCGTCGCAGCTGATGTCCACGATCACGGAGCCCTTCTCCATCAGCCGGAGCATGGGCCGGTCGATGAGATAGTCCTTCCGGTCCTTGGGCCAGCGGACGCAGTTGAGCACCATATCGGTCCTTGGCAGCAGGGCGGCGATGTTCTCCTTGGTGCAGATCCTGGTGTCGATCCGGCCCGGGTACTGGAACTCCAGCTCCCGCAGAGGCCCCAGGCGCTGGCCCATCACCGTGACCCGGGCCCCCAGGGCCACCAGCACGGACAGGGCCGCCCGGCCCACGTTGCCGCAGCCCAGCACCAGCACCTCCATGGCCGGAGCCCCGGCCAGGCCGCCCACGTACTTGCCCTTGCCGCCGTGGATGGTCTGCATGGATTCCAGGCCGAAGAGGACGCCCTGCTTGCCGGCCGCCTCGCAGTTGGGGGAGCCGTAGCGGTGGCTGTCCTCGGCGGCGAAGGCGATGCAGCCGCTTTTCAGCAGGGCCTGCACCTCCGCCGGATGGGCGGCTGGGTGCAGGCAGCAGAACAGCATCTGCCCCTCCCGCAGCAGGGCGTACTCCCCGTCCTCCAGCTCCTTCACCTTGGCGATCAGATCGGCCTCGGCGAAGACCGCCTCCGCCGTATCCTTAAGCTCGGCCCCGGCGGCGGCGTAGGCCTCATCCGGAAAACCGGCTCCCTCTCCTGCGCCCCGCTGGACCAGGGTCCGATGCCCGGCGGCCCGGAGAGAGGCGATCTCCGAGGGGGTGGCGATGGTGCGGTATTCGCCGGCCTTGCTGTCCTTCAAAAGCCCGAAGACCATGAGCGTTTCCTCCGATCTTTTTGTCTTAAATCAATCCCGGCAGCGCAGCTGCCAAAAGGCTACGGCGCTGGCGGCGGCCACGTTCAGGGAGTCCACCCCCCGGGCCATGGGGATACGTACGGTGTAGTCGCAGCGGGCCACGGTGTCCGGGGCCAGGCCGTCCCCCTCCGCCCCCAGGACCACGGCCAGCCGCTCCAGAGCGGGCAGCCGGGGGTCGTCCATGGGCAGAGCGTCGTCGCGCAGAGCCATAGCGGCGGTCTGAAAGCCCAGGCCCTTCAGCAGGGCCAGGCCCTCCTCCGGCCAGCCCTCCAGGACCGCCCAGGGGACCATCAGCACGGTCCCCATGCTCACCCGCAGGGCCCGGCGGTTCAGCGGGTCGCAGCAGTTGGGGGCCAGCAGCACCCCGTCCACGCCCAGGGCGGCGGCGGAGCGGAAGATGGCGCCGATGTTGGTGGCGTCCACGACCCCCTCCAGGACCGCCAGACGGCGGGCCCCGGCGCAGACCTCCTCCCCGCTCAGGGGCCGGGGGCGGCCCATGGCGCAGAGGACCCCCCGGGTCAGCTCATAGCCGGTGAGGGCGGCCAGAAGCTCCCGGCTGCCGGTGTAGACAGGGACCTCTCCCCAGCGCCCGGCCAGTTCCTCCGCCTGGGCCAGATGCCGCCGCTCTGTCAGCAGGGACAGTGGCCGGCAGCCCGCGTTCAAAGCGGCGCGGATGACCTTGGGGCTCTCGGCGATAAACAGGCCTTTCTCCGGCTCCAGGCGGTTGCGCAGCTGGGCCTCAGTGAGCCGGACGTAGGGCTCCAGCCCCGGCTCGGCCAGGCTGTCGATCTCGATAACGGGGGCCATAGCGCCGCCTCAGTTCTCGTGCTTGCCCCGGTAGCCGGCCCGGCGAAGGGCCTGGGCGTTGGGCAGGCGCAGATCTTCCTCCAAAAACCACTCCGCCAGTGGAATCTCCCGGTGGGCCTCCAGAAAGCGGTAGATCAGGCCGCTGATGGCCCAGGCGATCAGGGCGGAGACTGTGCCGGTCAGAGCGGCGAAGAGCACGTCCGAGGGGTAGTGGGCCATCAGATAGTTCCGGGACAGGCACATCAGCAGCACGGCCAGAGCCGAGGGCAGGATGTACTTTTTCCCCCGGGTCAGCCACAGGCTGGTCAGCCCGGCGGTCAGGGCTGTCACGTGCCCGGAGGGGAAGGAGAAGCCGTCCTCCGCCGGGGAGCCCACGGCCACCCACCAGTCCCGGAACAGCTCCGCCGTCTCAAAGGGCCTTGGCCGGGCGACAGCGTCCTTGAGCAGGATGTTGGTGATCAGCGCGCCGCAGCAGACGGCGCCGAAAATGCACAGGCCACTGTGCCGGGTGCGGGCAAAGCAGAGCAGCACAAAGGCCAGCAGAAACATCAAAAGCCCCTTTTCCCCCAGCAGCGTCACCAGCTTCATCAGCGGGGTCAGAAAGCTCCCCGCGGCCTGAGCGGCCCCGTGGAGCAGACGGAGGATCCCTCCGTCAAAGCCGGCAAAGGCTGTGTTGAGCCATTGGGCGGCGGCAGTCAGTTCCATAGTCAAATTCCCTTTCTTTATTGATCGAACAGCGCCAGTTCCTCCGGCGTCAGCTGTAAAAGCCATGTGAGCTGTTCCACGTTGTGCCGGGCCCAGTCCTTGTCCCGCACGAAGGCGCGCAGGGTGTCCAGCTGGCCGTACCAGGCGTCCAGGGACAGCCCCCAGCGCTCCCGCTCCCGGGGGACCTCCGGCGCCACGGTATCGGCCAGGCGGTCAAGAGTCTCCAGCACATGCTCATTGGAGAGCGTGGTCCGGTTCAGCTCGGCGAAGCGGGCCAGAAAACGGGCCCGGAAATCCGGGTGGCCCAGCAGGCCGTTGATCAGGGGCGGCAGCTGGTTGCCCGCATTGGTCCCCCCGTCTAAGAGCAGATAGAAATCCGATTCGCCGTAGAAGAAGGCCCAGTCAAAATCGTAGGCGGCAAACTGCCACTTGCCGTCCGTCTCGGAGGAGCGGAAGACCCGGGCGTTGCCCTGGATATCCGAGTTGGCGGAAAAGCCCTCGATGATGAACCAGTCGATCAGGCTGTCCAGATCTACCCGCTCGGCGATATGCTGGTAGTTCTCCTCCACGGACAGATCGTTGTACCAGGCAAACTGCACCACCTCCTGGAAGAAAGCCGAATCCATGGGGGTGGGGGTGCGGTACATGGTGACGCTGTCCTTGCTGACCTGCCGGTGGGAGGCGTAATACTGCCGGGAGAAGTCCTCCTTCAGGCAGTAGAGTCCCCAGTACCGGCCGTTGATATACAGCGCGCAGAACTTGCTCTCCTGGGAGAAGACCTTGCCCGACATGTCCAGGCACAGCTCCTCAAACAGCTCGTTGCGGATGATGGAGGCGGCATAGTCCTGCCCGCCCCGGATGGAGAGGGAGGAATATTCGGTGATGCCGTTTCCGAACAGATCGCAGTCCGTCAGGTCGCCGCCGTGGATCCCGTCAAAATCCACGCCCAGGCTCTTCTTGGGCAGGGACAGGCTGGTCCAGCCCTTCATGCTGACGCTGCACGCCCGGTTAAAGCTGCTGTCCCCGTCATAGAGGGCCAGATTGGCGGAAAGATCCAGATCCTTCTGCCCGGCGTTATACATGGCGTCGAAGGCGGCCAGGTCGTCCGCCACCAGGCTCAGCACCGGCAGGCTGTGCCCCTCGTTGAGAAAGAAGCTGAGCGTCGCTACCGGGCTGGGCAGGGCGCCCTCCTCCACGGCGACAGCCCGGAGGATCGTGGTGCCGGACAGGGCGATGGGCCCGGTATAGGCCGCGGAGTCCGTGCCCGGAACGCTGCCGTCGGTGGTGTAATAGATGCTGCCGGGGGCCGACAGCTCCACGCTCAGGCCGTCCACCCCGTCATAGAGCCCGTCCGGGCTGAGAGAGACCGGGGCGGCGGAAATGCGCCGCTGCCCTCCCGCGTTGGCCTCCAGGGGGCTGGGGACGGCAAAGTAGAAAAAGCCGTTCTCCCCGTCCATCCGGCCCATGCTGCCGTTGGAGGGGATGTCGTGCAGCCAGACGTAGTCGATGAGCCGGCCCTGGCTGTCTGTCAGATACAGCTCCTCGGATGCGGCGTCCAGGGAGAAATTGGCGTGGATAAAGCTGCCGTCGCTGCGGCTCTCGTCACCAGAGCAGAGGACCAGCAGGCTCTCCCCCGGCCCCAGGCTCAACTCCGGCAGGGCAAAAAGGCTGTAGTCGTTCCGCTTGTCGGAGAGATGGAAGCCCGCCAGGGACAGCGGCGCGCCGGAGATGTTCTTCAACTCCACCCAGTCCTCCGGCTCCGCGCCCGGCTGGACGGGATAGAGGCTGTTGGCCACCATGGCCTCCTGAATGACCAGGGGACCCGGGGCGGCGCGGGAGGCGCAGAAGTCCGCATAGCCCTGGGCGGTGTTCGGAAAGCCCGGACTGGCCCACACGCTCCCGGCAAAGCTGCCGTCGTCCTGCCGGACCAGGGAGATCCCCTCCCGGCCGCTGGAGCAGAGGGCGCTGTCCTCCGTCAGGCCCTGAGGGGAGAGCAGATACACGCTCTCGCCCTGGGAGAGGGAGAAGGGGGCTTCCTCCCCGCCGCAGAAGACCAGGCGCAGCTGGCCGGGGCCGAGACTTTCAGAGGGCAGGGGGAGCTTTCCCTCCCCCTCCCGGTCGGACAGGGCCCAGCCCGTCAGGTCCACCGGCTGGGAGCTGATGTTCTCCAGCTCTATCCAGTCGGAAAAGGCGCCGTTTTCGTCCTGCACGGTGGCCCGGTTCTTGCTCATAAGCTCGGAAATGCGCAGCAGGCCGGCGTATTCGTCCGTCACCTGCATGGGGATGCCGGGGGCCGGTCCCTCCGGACCGCCGGCGGGGCGCGCGACGCGCAGCCACCAGGCGCCCAGGGTCAGGATACACATCCCTACGAAGACAGCGGCGCTGATCGCAGCCACTTTGAAAGAGGTTTTCGTACATCCTTCCCCCCAGTTTTCAGAAAAATCATACTGTTTTATTTTAGCAGGAAACCATTTTAAAGGCAAGGTAAATTGACAGAAAAGAACGGATGATTTATACTATTGCAGAAAAAGCACAAAGGCGGCGCGGATATGGAGAAGCGGCACAGACATTTGCGGGAAAAAAGACACCGGACCCATCTGGCCCTGGCCTTTCTGGGGGATGTGTTCCTGGCGGCGGGGATCCTGCTGGTCTACGCGTTTTTCTCTTTCGGTCTGCCCGCCCTCAGAAGGCCGGCTGCCGCGCCGGCAGCCACGCCCGTCCCGGCCCAGGCAGAACAGGCAGCCCCGGCTGCCGTAGAGCCGGAGGCCACACCGGACACGCGCACTCCCTGGCAGATCCGCTTCCAGGAGCATTTTACCGACACGGTGGTGCGGACGGAGAACAGCTACAGCAGCCCCAACGTGGCGATCACCGTGGAGAGCTTCACCTGGGGCGAGGGGGCCCAGCAGAGCGTGTACCACGTGGCGGATATCTACATCGCCTCGCCGGAAAATCTCTGCACCTACACCGCCAACAACGAGCTGAAGTATTTCTCCGTCCAAGACGCTATGGAGATGGACGAGGCCTCCGGGGCCCTGGTGGCCATCAGCGGGGACCAGTATTCCTATCAGCCCAGCGGCTTTCTGATCCGCAACGGGGAGGCCTACCGGACGGATTACACCTACTGCGACCTCTGCGTCCTCTTCAACGACGGCAGCATGGCCTGTTACCCGCCCGACGGCTATGACATCGACCGGCTCCTGGAGCGGGGCGTGGCCCAGGCCTGGAACTTCGGGCCCTCCCTGCTGGATGAAAACGGCGCGGTCTATGACAGCTACAGCGTCAGCACCTCGGTGGGATACCCCAACCCCCGCAGCGCCATCGGCTACTATGAGCCGGGGCACTACTGCTTCGTGGTGGCTGACGGCCGCCAGGAGGGCTATTCCCAGGGCCTGACGGTCCCGGAGCTGGCGCAGATCTTCCAGGACCTGGGCTGCGCCTGCGCCTACAACCTGGACGGCGGCGGCTCGGCGCTGATGACCTTCCAGCACCGGCGCTGGAGCCGGCAGAGCAACGGCGCGGACCGGGACCTGGGGGACATCATCCTTGTCCGAGAGACGGAGGGGACGGAATGAGCTTCTTTAAACGGGCGCTGCCCCATCTGACCATCGCTCTGGCCCTGGCCCTGCTGGTGCTGGCCATCCTCAACGAATTCAATCCCCGGGTGGGCTTTTTGCAGGGCAGGGCCGCCCTGCTGCTCATCAGCCTGACCTGCCTGTGCGCCGCCGCCTGCGGCGTGGTCCTGGCTCTGCGGCAGGCAAAAAAATAGTCCGCCGTTTTTGTGTTGACTATCGGGGCGCAAAAATGTAAAATATATAAAATAAGGTAGTATGACGATCCGGAGGCGGCTTATGTCGGAGCGGAGCACAAACGGCGCCCAGCGGGGCCACGCCTATATCCTCAGCTCCCCCGATCCGGAGGAGAGCCTGCGGGCCGCCCGGCGCATGGCGGCCGCCGCCGTCTGCCTGCGGGGCGGGAAGGAGCCCTGCGGCCAGTGCCGGCACTGCCGGAAGGCCCAGGCGGGCATCCACCCGGACATCATCACCCTCCGCCGTCTGACGGACGACAAGGGCAAACAGAAGCGGGAGATCGGGGTGGACCAGATCCGCTGGCTGTCCGCGGACGCGGTGGTGCTGCCCAATGAGGCGGAGCGGAAGGTGTACATCCTGGAAGAGGCGGACACCATGAACCTGCCGGCCCAGAACGCGGCGCTGAAGCTGCTGGAGGAGCCGCCCGCCGGGGCCCTCTTCCTGCTGACGGCGGCAAATCCCGCGCTGCTGCTGCCCACGGTCCGCTCCCGCTGCGCCGAAGTGTACCTGGGCGGAGAGCGGAGCGAAGCCGACGAGGAGAGCCGGGAGCTGGCCGGGGCCTATCTGAAAGCCGTGGCCGCCGGGGACCGGGCCAGGCTCTACGCCTGGTGCGCCGGGAACGAGGGGCTGGACCAGGCCCATACTGCCGCCTTTCTGGACAGCGCGTCGGAGCTGGTGGCGGACATGCTTTGCGGCAGGAAGCCCAGCCGCCTGGACCGGAAAAGCCTGCTGGCGCTCTCGGCGCTGCTGGGGCGCTGCTCGGCTTGGCTGCGGGTAAACGTAGGGATCAAACACATTTTTGGCCTCCTGGCGGTGGACTCCATCGCCGGAGCGGAAACAGAGGAAAAGACCATTGATCGAAGTCGTTAGCGTAAAATTCAAAAACCGGGGCAAGTGCTATTTCTTTGCCCCCAACGGGCACCCGGCAAAGACCGGGGACAAGCTCATCGTGGAGACGGCCAAGGGCCTGGAGATCGCTGACTGCGTCCGGGGCGTCCACGCCGTGGAGGACACGGCGGTGGTCCAGCCCCTGCGGCCGGTGGCGCGCATCGCCACACCGGAGGATCTGCGGGTGGCGGAGATCAACAAGCGCCGGGAGAAGGACGCCTTCCAGGTCTGCCAAAAGAAGATCGCCGACCACGGGCTGGACATGAAGCTGGTGGATGTGGAGTGCAACTTTGAGGGCAGCAAGATCACCTTCTTCTTCACCTCCGACGGCCGGGTGGACTTCCGGGAGCTGGTGAAGGACCTGGCGGGCGTGTTCCGCAGCCGGATCGAGCTGCGGCAGATCGGCGTCCGGGACGAGGCCAAGATGGTGGGCGGCATCGGCATCTGCGGCCGGCCCTACTGCTGCAGCCAGTTTCTGGACGAGTTCCAGCCGGTGTCCACCAAGATGGCCAAGGTCCAGTCCCTGTCTCTCAACCCCACCAAGATCTCCGGCAGCTGCGGCCGGCTCATGTGCTGCCTGCGCTATGAGCAGCCGGCCTATGAGGAGCTGGTGAAAAAGGTGCCCAAGCAGGGAGCCTTTGTGGAGACCAAGGACGGCTACGGCACCGCCGTGCAGGTCAACCTCCTGCGCCAGACCGTCAAGGTGAAGCTGGACGAGGACAGCGACGATACCCTCCGCACCTTCAAGGCCAACGAGCTGGCCGCCGTGCCCGGCGGACGGCCCAAGGACGGAGAGGCGCCCCCCTCGGTGCTGCACTATGTGCCCCCTGAGCCGGAGGAGGAAGAGGAGAAGGAGGACGAGTGGGCCATCCCCATGATGCTGGCCCCCGACCCGGAGCCTATAGACGTTTTGCAGCAGGAGGCGGCCTCCGTGCCTGCCAAACGGCGGAACAACCGCCGCCGCCACTCCGCCAAGCCAAAGCAGACCGAGGAGGCGGTTCAGAGCGCGCCAAAGAAGGGCGGCAAGGACGCCAAGGCGGCTACATCCGGAGGCAAAAGCGCCAAGAACGGCAAGAACCGGGAGCAGAAGGGCGGCAAGCCGGCCATCAAGACGGAGGCCAAGGTCCGCGGCGAGGGGACCAAGCCCCCCAAGAGCCCGGCCCGGCCCCCCAAGGAGCCCAGTCAGCCCAAGCAGCCCGCCCCGCCCAGGGAGCAGGCCGCGCCCCGGGAGAACGCCGGCCAGAAGAACCGCCGCCGCGGCTATTACCGGCGGCCCCGCTCCCGCTCCGGCGGCGAGAGCAAGCAGGCGTGAAAGTTAAGTTTATCCCTTGCGGCAGAGCGCAGGCGGCCCGAAGGCGGGACCGCCCGCGCTGTGCGAAAAAATAATAAGCAAAAGAAAGAAGGATCTTATCATGCTGAACAAGAAGATCGCGGAGCTGCTGAACGACCAGATCAACAAGGAGCTCTACTCGGCCTATCTCTATCTGGACTTTGCCAACTACTATGCCGACGAGGGGCTGGACGGCTTTGCCCACTGGTATGAGGTCCAGGCCCAGGAGGAGCGGGACCACGCCTTCATGATCCGCCGCTATCTCATCAACAACGGCGTCAAGGTGGAGTTCCAGGCCATCGCCAAGCCGGACAAGGTTTTTGAGAGCCATCTGGCGCCCCTGGAGGCGGGCTATGCCCATGAGCAGTATGTGACCTCGCTCATCACGGCCATCTATCATGAGGCCTTTGAGCAGAAGGACTACAAGACCATGCAGTTTTTGGACTGGTTCATCAAGGAGCAGGGCGAGGAGGAGACCAATGCGGACGATATGGTCAAGAAGATGAAGCTCTTCGGCGGGGACGCCAAGGGCCTCTATGCCCTGAACCAGGAGCTGGCGGCCCGGGTCTACGCCCCGTCCACCAGCGGCCCCGCGATGTAAAAGAGACGATCGCACGAAAGAAAGCGCCTGCCAAACCGGCAGGCGCTTTTTTCAGCTATTTAGTTTGGGGCGTTCCAGCTCTCCGCGACGGCGTCCATCACCTGCTGGGAATACTCATAATACATGGTGATGTTGTAGCGCTCGTCCAGGATATCGTAGATGCGCATCCCGTCTGCCCCGGTCATCAGGCCGACGCCCACACCGGCCGCGCCCAGAAACAGGGCGATCAGCACGATGGTCAGCACGATCTTCCAGCCTTTTCTCATACGGCAGGCACCTCCTTATAGCAGCATCTCCGGGCCAGGGCGATCACGCCCCGCACCAGGCCGGCCATCGCGCCGCCGATGAACCAGATAAAGATCCAGAACAGCAGCAGGCCGAGCGCCAGCACGATCAGCGCCGAACCCAATACCAGCATGATATCCGCCAGCATGGAGAAGCCGCTGAAAGCGGCCATGAAGATCACTCCGCCGGTAGCCAGCACGGAGACGCCCAGAACAAAGAAGACGACAGTGGGGATAAACAGGACCAGCAGCCCCAGCGCGGTCACCGGGACGGCCAGAAGGATATACAGGATCAGCAGGAAGGTCTTGGGCTTGCGCACCGTCCCCACAGGGCCGGCTGGCAGGGGCTCGTCCTCGTCCTCCTCCGGCTCGGGCCGCGGAGCAACGGGGGCCGGCGGGACCGGTTCAGCCGCGGGGGCCGGGGCCGCTTCCGCCTCCGCCGGGGCCGGAGCCGGCTCCTCGGAAGCGGGGGCCTCCCCGGCCGGCAGCTCGCTGCCGGTGATGGCAAAGCCGGCGATAAACTCATCCACATCCGCCTGGGGCGGCGCGGCAGGCACAGCGGGGGCCTCCACAGGGGCGGGCGCTTCTGCCGGGGCCGCTTCCGCCTCCGCGGGGGCGGCTTCCTCTGCCGGAGCCTCCTCCAAAACAGGGGCCGCGGGGGCCGGTTCGTCCGCGGGGGCCGGGGCCGCTTCCGCCTCTGCGGGGGCCGCGGCGGTCACAGGGGGAACGGCAGGCACAGGGGGAACGGCGGGCACGAAATCCTGCTCCGCATAGGTCTCCGGCAGATCGGCGCCGTCATCCCCGAAGAGGGAGAACTGGCCGGCGGTCACGTCCGGCGCGATGATGCGCTGGGACACGGCGGTCTGGTGGATCTGATCGATCGCCCGGACAAAATCGGGGATCTCGTCCCCCGAGGTCTCGGGCGCGGATTCTCTGGACTGGGAATAGACCTGGAGCTTATGCTCCCGGGCGTTATAGGCGCGGGCCACGATGACGGCCTGGCGCGTGGGGGAGACGAGCAGCTGCAAGAGGGCCATCTCGTCCTCCGCTTTGTCAAACATCCTGCCGTACAGGGCCAGGGCGGTCTGCCTGTCCTCCTCATACATGAAGGTCAGGAGCTTGCCCAGCTCGGCCAGGAATTTCTGCTTGTTGATATCGGTCACCTCCGGATACACGTTACAAGCTATTATAGCCTCTGCAAAGCCGCAGGTCAAGGAAAATTGTTGATTTAGCGCCTTTTCGGCCCTTGACAAGGGTCAAAGGGAACGGTAGAATGATGTCTTGGCGGCGGTCTTGCCGCCCAAAACGGCGGGGCAAGGGCCCTGGCGGAAAGAGAGGAAATCCCTATGGCAAAAGACAAGAAAGTTGAGCAGATCACCGATATGGAGCAGGACTTCGCCCAGTGGTACACTGATGTGTGCACCAAGGCGGACCTGATCGGCTACACCAGCGTGAAGGGCATGTTCATCCTGCGGCCCTACGGCTACGCGATCTGGGAGAACATCCAGGCGGAAATGGACAAGCGCTTCAAGGCCACCGGGCATGTGAACGTGGCTATGCCGCTGCTGATCCCCGAGAGCCTGCTGCAAAAGGAGAAGGACCATGTAGAGGGCTTTGCCCCCGAGTGCGCCTGGGTCACCCACGGCGGCAGCGAGGAGCTGCCGGAGCGGCTCTGCGTCCGACCCACCTCTGAGACCCTCTTTTGCGAGCACTGGAGCCACATCGTCCACTCCTGGCGGGATCTGCCGCTGCTGTATAACCAGTGGTGCTCCGTGCTCCGCTGGGAGAAGACCACCCGCCCCTTCCTGCGGCACCGGGAGTTTCTGTGGCAGGAGGGCCACACCCTCCACGCCACCGCGGAGGAGGCCATCGAGGAGACCGAGCGGATGCTCAACATCTATGCGGACATCTGCGAGAACGTGCTGGCCATGCCCGTGGTCAAGGGTCTGAAGACCGACAAGGAGAAGTTTGCCGGAGCAGAGCGGACCTACACCATCGAGTGCATGATGCACGACCGGAAGGCCCTCCAGAACGGCACCAGCCACTATTTCGGGGACGGCTTTGCCAGGGCCTTTGACATCAGCTTTACCGACAAGGAAAACCAGCAGCGGACCCCCTTTGAGACCTCCTGGGGCTTCACCACCCGCACCATCGGCGGCGTCATCATGACCCACGGGGACAACCGGGGCCTGGTGCTGCCTCCCCGGGTGGCCCCCATCCAGGCCATGGTCATCCCCGTGGCCATGCACAAGCCCGGCGTCCTGGAGGCGGCACGGGAGCTGCTGGACCGGCTGAAGGCCGCCGGCATCCGGGCCGGGATCGACGAGTCCGACCAGTCCATGGGCTGGAAGGCCGCCGAGTACGAGATGAAGGGCGTGCCCCTGCGCATCGAGATCGGGCCCAAGGACATGGAGAAGGACCAGTGCTGCATCTGCCGCCGGGACAGCGGCGAGAAGGTCTTCGTGCCTCTGGCGGAGCTGGAGAGCAGCGTGCAGGCCCTGCTGGACAGCGTCCACGACGGGCTCTTCGCCAAGGCCAAGAAGAACCTGGAGGAGCACACCAAGGTCTGCCAGACTCTGGAGGAGGTCAAGACCTTCATGGAGACCGAGGGCGGCTTTGCCAAGACCATGTGGTGCGGCGATGTGAAGTGCGAGGAGGAGATGAAGGAGAAGGCCGGCGTTTCCTCCCGCTGCATGCCGCTGGTGCAGGAGAGCGTAGGGGACCGCTGCGTCTGCTGCGGCCGCCCCGCCAAGCACATGATCTACTGGGGCGTGGCCTACTGATCTGCTTCAAAAGGGAAACCCTGCGAGGCTTTTGAAAAGCTGAACCGGGGCGCAGTTTTGCGCCCCGGTCAGACTGTAGACAACCCCCATGCTGCGCATGACAAGTGAGAGAGCAGCGGGGGTGCGCGAGGGGGAAAGACCCACTCGCGTTTGGATCGCGCCAGCAAAATGCCCGCTTGCCGGGCTTTTGCCGAGCGTAGCGAGTTTTTTCAGAAGGGCAAGCCCTTCTGAAAAAAGTGGCGCAGAAGCTTGTAGACAAAGTCCAAAGGACTTTGTCTACAAGCTGAACCGGGGCGCAGTTTTGCGCCCCGGTCCTTTTTATATGCGGCAGCTTTATTTCAGCAGTTCGTCTGCTGTTTTCCCAAAAGCACGAGCAAAGCCCGCAAGCTCGATATCCGTCACAAAGCGCTTGCCCGCCTCGATCCGCTGAACGGCGTTTTTATCCATATCCAGGCCCAGCAGCTGGAGCCTGTCCGCCAGCGCCCTCTGAGAGAGGCCGCTCTCTTTTCGCAGCGAGGCGAGCTTTTGCCCGCACAGATTGTTCCTGCCGTCCGCCGTCTTGTTGATGAACACTGTGCTGCCCTCTTATATCGCCCGCAGGTAGATCGCCAGGAATTGCAGGAGGCTGCCCAGCACCACGAACACGTGGAACACCGAGTGCATCCAGCGCTTCTTGGAGCCGATGCCGTAGAGCACGGCCCCGATAGTGTAGGCCACGCCCCCGGCGAAGAGCAGCCAGAAGCCCAGAGGCGTCAGCGCCCGCATGGCCTGGGGCAGAAAGGCGGCGATGGCCCAGCCCATACAGATATAACAGGCCATGGAGAAGACCTGGTAGCGCTTCAGGTCGATAGCGGTCAGGGTGACGGCCAGGGCGGTCAGGCCCCACTGGAGGCCCAGCAGGCCCCAGCACAGGGCCGGGTAGACCGGCCGCAGGGCGCAGAGGGCCACGGCGGTATAGCTGCCGGCGATGAGAAAATAGATGGTGCAGTGGTCGATCACCTGCATGACCTTCTTGGCCATGCCCGGCCGCAGGCCGTGGTACACGCTGGAGACGGTGTACAGGACGATCAGGGAGGCCCCGTAGATGGCGGAGCCCACCACCTTCCAGGCTGCCCCTGCCAGCGCGGCCTTTACCACGCACAGGGCCAGGGCCGTCACGCCCAGGGCCCCGCCGGCCGCGTGGGTGCAGACGTTGGTGATCTCTTCGGCCCGGCTGTAGTCCGGCAGGCTCCGGTCGGCTAATTTGGTACGTGTCATAGGAAAACCCCTTTCCTTGTTCTGCTCTCAGCATAGCACAGTTTCAGCCTTTTGACCTACACAGATGGGCTTTTCCAGTTCTCCGCCTGGTGGAAGCGAGGAGGAGAGAGATCGGAGAGCCGGAGCCTGAAACAGTGGAAAAAACGCCGGAATTTCGGGGATTCTACTCCCCGTAGAGTCCCTTCTCTCCCTCTCTACCGGCCGGTAGAACGGGGTATAGAGGCCGAAACGGACAGTAGCTTGCCTTTCCGGGGCGGCGCGGGTATAGTAAAGATTGAACTACCGACCTGACCCTTCTCAGGGCCAAAAGGAGAACAGATATGAGCTTTACTGTCGTGACGGACACCTCCGCCAATCTGCCCACCGGGCTTTTAAAGGAGCGGAACATCCAGGCCATTCCCTTTCATTATTATATCGACGGCGCCGGCTACACCTGCACCGACACCGAGAGCTTCAGCGGCGAGGAGTACTATGCCCGCATCAAGGCCGGGGTGGTGGTGACCACCTCCCAGATCCCGCCCCAGGGCTACGCCGATTTCTTTGAGCCCTTCCTGGCGGAGGGGGACGTGATCTTCGTCTCCATGTCCTCCGGCATCTCCGGCTCCTGCAACTCGGCCAAGATCGCGGCGGAGCAGCTGATGGAGAGCTATCCGGAGCGGAGGGTCCGGGTGGTGGACACCAAGGGCGCCTCCCTGGGCGAGGGGCTGATCGCCCTCAAGGCGGCGGATCTGCGGGACCAGGGGATGGAGACGGACCGGGCCGCGGACCTGCTGGAGGACTGCTCCCGCCGCATGTTCAACGTGTTCACGGTGGACGACCTGATGCACCTGCGCCGGGGCGGCCGCCTGTCCAACTTCTCCGCCGTGGTGGGTATGGTGCTGCACATCAAGCCTCTGCTGAAGGGCAACGAGAACGGGCAGATCGTGGCCTTCGCCAAGGTCCGGGGCCGGAAACGCTCCATCGAGGCCCTGGCCGAGCGCTACGACCGGCTGGCCGTAGAGCCGGAGAAGGAGATCGTCGGCATCGCCCAGGCTGCCTGCCGGGAGGACGCGGACTATCTGGAGAGCCTGCTGAAGAAAAACCGGCCCCCAAAGGAGATCCTGCGGGTGGAATACGAGCCGGTGACCGGCTCCCATGTGGGCCCCGGGGCCCTGGCCCTGTTCTTCCCCGCCGGGCCGGACGTGCGCTACGAAAACTGATAGGCAGAAAAGCACCGGCTTCGCCTAAACGAATGGCGAAGCCGGTATTTACTATTTCCGATCTTTTTTTCTCTTCCTCCACCACAGGAAGAGCCCCAAGCCCAGGGCCAGAAGGGCCAGCAGGGGGAGCAGCAGGCCCCAGGCGGAGCCTGAGACAAAGATCACGGTGGGCCCGTCGGCCCCGCCGATGATGCCCAGGGAGAGGGCGCTCATGCTTTCCCTCCGCTCTTCCCGTCCCGCCGGGGGAGAGGGTGCTTCTTCCCGTCGGGGGTGACGATATAGGTGTTCTCCAGCAGGGCCACGGCCCCCTGCCGCCACTCGGCCAGGTACTCCTGCCGCAGGGCGGCCTGCTCCGCGGCCTCGGCCTCCGTCAGGGGCCGCTGCTTTTTCAGCCGGGCCAGCTCGTTGATCCGGGCCAGCTTTTTCTGTTCCATCCTCGTCCCCTCCGTTTTTCAGCCGATGGTCCCCAGCTCATCCAGGGTCTTCTCAAAGGCGGGGATGAAGTGCTCCAGAAAATAGGCTGCCTCCGGCAGGGCGCTGGCCTTCAGCGCGGCCAGAGTCTGCTTCTCCGCGGAGAGAAACTCATCGTTCCCGGCCCGGCGCTCCTCGACGCACTTGATGTAGGCCGACAGCTTGTCGGCGGCCTTGATGAGCTCGTGGAGCCGCTCCTGGGTCTCACCGCCCAAGAGCGGCGCGTAGGCCGGACGCAGGGCCTCCGGCAGGGTGGCCAGCAGCTTCTCCCAGGCCAGCTCCTCCACCTGCTGATAGGCCTCCCGGATCTCCGGGCTGTAGTACTTGATGGGCGTGGGCAGATCCCCGGTCAGGATCTCGGAAAAGTCGTGATACAGCGCGGCGGCGGCGCACTCGTTTGGGTCGCAGTCCTGGCCGAACACGTCCCGCCGGATGACGCCCAGGGCGTGGGCGATGACGGCGGTCATGTGGCTGTGCTCCTGGATGTTCTCCGGCATGGCGCTGCGCATCAGGCTCCAGCGGCCGATGTATTTCATGCGGGCCATATAGGCAAAAAAGTTGTCGCTCATAGGGTAGTCCCCCATTTTTCCCGAATTTTCTCCTATTGTACCACGACGGCGGAAGATTTTCCACCGGAAATTGCGGGGCCCAGGGAAAAGTCCTTGCATTTTTTCCCGGTCGGTGCTAAAATCCAAGTTTGTTGAGAATAGAGCAGGGGGCTGAAACCTATGGATAAGCTGAGAAACGTCGCCATCATCGCCCACGTGGACCACGGCAAGACCACCCTGGTGGACGAGATGCTCCGCCAGTCCGGCATTTACCGGGAGAACCAGGAGATCGTGGAGCGGGTCATGGACTCCAACGACCTGGAGCGGGAGCGGGGCATCACCATCATGGCCAAGAACACCGCCGTCTGGTACGGGGACACCAAGATCAACATCGTGGACACCCCGGGCCACGCCGACTTCGGCGGCGAGGTGGAGCGGATCCTGAAGATGGTCAACGG